>JAJDYL010000122.1 GCA_022825195.1 Alphaproteobacteria bacterium | reverse complement strand
CGCGTGTGCGCCCGCGCGCGCTAGGCGGCGGGGGCAGGGATCGGTTTCGGTCATTCGTGCCTCCTTGGGGGCAAAGGGCGGGACGGGGTGTCCCTGTTTCGCGCGTATCGTGCGCCGGTGCGTGCGCGGGCGGGCGGGCGTATCGCGGCGGCGCGGTTCGCGCGCGTGACTGCCCGCGCGCGCGGGCCGGGCAGAGGGCGCACCCCTCCCGTCCGCTCACGCCGGGGCGTTTGCGGCGCCCCAGCCATTGCTTTCTGCAGAAAAGCGGAACGGCGGCCCCGGAAGCCGCCTTTCCCTGCGACTATTTTACACCATTCCGCTGAAAGTCAAACCATTTCGGGAACAAAAAATGAATATGTCGGGCAATTTTCTCACAGCCCGTTGAACCGGCGGGATAATCTCGGGCGCTCGATACGCCGCTTCGCAGCTGGTCGGGATGAGGAAACAGAGGACCCGAACGAGTCCGGGCATGACGGAAGGGAAGCGGGCCGGAGGCCGGCCGCGGCCGCTCGTCGCAATTCCACCCGTTTCCGGTCGGATACGGGCGCAACGGCTTCCCCGGCGTCGCGGCAGACTCGACCGTGGCCGGAATCGGCGGAGCGCCCCCGCGATGAACGACCTGGCGAATGTCCTCAATCCCATCGAGACCGCGCGCGGCCTGCCCGGCCGCTGCTATACGGAACGCCCGGCCTTCGAGGAGGAGCGCCGGGAACTCTTCGGACGGGGCTGGTTCTGCGCCGCATTCGCAAGCGACATCGCCGCCCCCGGCGACCTCATGCCGGTGGACGCGGCGGGTCTGGCGCTGCTGCTGGTGCGCGCCGAAGACGGCGGCGTGCGATGCTTCCACAATGTCTGCCGCCACCGCGGCGTGCGGCTTGTGGAGAAGCCGGCGCGCGGCGCGAAGGCCGTGCGCTGTCCCTATCACAGCTGGACCTACGATCTCGAAGGGCAGCTGCGCGCCACGCCGCATATCGGCGGCGTCGACCGCCATGAGGCGCCGGGTTTCCGGAAGAGCGAGCACGGGCTCGCGCCGGTGCGCGCCGGCGTGTGGCTCGACATGGTGTTCGTCGACCCCTCCGGCGCCGCGCCCGCGCTCGAGGACTGGCTCGCGCCGCTGCTGGAGCGGTGGCGGCATTTCCCGCTGGGGCGCTACCGGCCGGCGGAGGCGGAGCCGATCCGCTTCCGGCTGGGCGCCAACTGGAAGCTCGCGGTCGAGAACTATTGCGAGGCCTACCACCTGCCCTGGATCCATCCGGAGCTGAACCGCATCTCGCCCCTCGCCGACCATTATCCCATCGTGGATGCGGCCTTCTCCGGCCAGGGATCGCACTGCTATGCGGCCCGGGGCGAGCTGCCCGCGGCCGACGACCGGCCGCTCGCGGAATATGTGGCGCTCTACCCCAACCTCCTGCTGGGCGCGCATATGGACCATTTCTTCGCCATGCGCCTGGACCCGCTGGCGCCGGACCTGACCGTGGAGGACGCCCGCCTTTGGTGCCTCGACGACGCGGCCGCCGCGCCCGCCTGGGCCGGCGCCCGCGCCCGGCTTCGCGCCCGCTGGGAGGACGTGTTCCGGGAAGACATCGGCATCGTCGAGCGGATGCAGCAGGGGCGCGGGTCGCCCGCGTTCGACGGCGGCTGCTTCTCGCCGGTCATGGACGGGCCGAACCACGCCTTCCACAGATGGGCCGCGCTTCGCGCCGGCGGGGCGGACCCCGCCTGACGGAAGCCCGGCGGCGGCCCTGTCCGGAGGGCCGGAACATGGTTGAGCCGGCTCGATTTGAACGAGGTCATTGTTTGGCCTACGCTGCCCGCCGGGTCAGGTCGTTCCGGCATGCCGGAGCGGGAGGGCCGTCAAACAGGAGAAACCCATGAAGAAATTCCTATTTGCTGCCTTTGTCAGCGCCGCCGCCAGCGTCGGCCTTGTCGTTCCGGGAACGGCCTCCGCGGACTGCGGCGAGGTATCCATAACCGAAATGAACTGGGCTTCGTCCCAGATCATCACCGAAGTCGCCAAGTTCCTGATGGAGCAGGGCTACGGCTGCACGATCGAGAAAGTGCCGTCGGCCACCACCACCTCGGTTGCGTCGCTGGCCGAAAACGGCGAGCCCGATCTCGTTACCGAACTGTGGCTGAACTCGACCGGCGACGTCTATGCCAAGCTCGAAGCCGAAGGCAAGGTTTCCCGGCTGGCCGAGGTGATCGCGCCCGGCGGTCTCGAAGGCTGGTGGATCCCGGCCTATCTTGCCGAAGCGCACCCGGAACTCGCCACCATCCAGGGCGTCCTGGCCAATCCCGACCTGGTCGGCGGGCGTTTCAACAACTGCCCGGACGGATGGGGCTGCCGGATCGTCAACGACAATCTGGTCAAGGCGCTCGGCGTCGAGGCGGCCGGCATCGAGGTGTTCAACCACGGCTCCGGCGAGACCCTGGCGACCTCGATCGCGGCGGCCTACGAAAACAAGGAGCCCTGGTTCGGCTATTACTGGGGTCCCACCGCGCTGCTGGGCAAATACGAGATGGTCAAGGTTACGCTCGGCGACATCGACGCCGACGTCCATTCGGCCAACCAGAACAAGGACAATGCGAATCCCGGCGTGTCCGATTTCCCGCCGGCGCCGGTTCTGACGGTCGCCACGGCCGCGCTGGCCGAGCGCGAGCCCGAAATCGCCGAGCTGATGGGCAAGGTCAGCTTCGAGGTCGGCCTCCTGAGCGGCATCCTCGCCTGGCAGGAGGAGAAAAGCGCGTCCGCGGAGGAGGCCGCCGTCTATTTCCTGACCACGCAGTCCGGCGTCTGGTCGCAGTGGATCAACGACGGGGCGCGGGAAAAGCTCGCGAAGTTCATCAAATAGGTCCGGATGCGTCGGCAGGTTTCCGGCGGACGCCGCCTTGACCGGCCTGCAGCGAGTACGGCCCGGGCCGGGAGCGCTCCCGGCCCGGATCCCCGGAAAGGGGTGACCGGTCTTGGCGACCTATGATTTCCTGTTCGACGGGCTCGGCCTGCGCGAGTGGTGCGATGCGGGCAGGACGGGCGACGGGCCGCTGTCGATGGCCGACCTGCTGGCGAAAGGCGGGGCCGGCAGGGAAACCCCGTGGTGGGACCTGCCGTTTCCCTCGCTCGACGCGCTGAACGAGGCGTGCGGCCGGATCGCCCAGTCGCGCGACGCGACGAAGGGCGTCGAGGAAGGCTTCCTGGCGATCAAGGACGCCCTGCGCTTCGTGCTCGATCCGCTCACCCAGCCGCTCAGCTGGATACTGGAATTCGCGCTGCTGGTGTTCGAGGCCGCGCCCTGGTGGGTCATGTTCCCGCTGCTCATGGCCGTGGTGTACCTGGCGACCAAATCCGTCCGGCTGATCGTCTTCGTGACCGCCTGCCTCGCCTTCCTGGCCTTCATCGACCATTACGGGTTCGCCATGCAGACGCTGGCGATCATTTTCGTGTGCGCCTTCCTCTGCGTGCTGTTCGGCGTGCCCATCGGCATCGCCATGTCGCGCAGCGACAGGATGCAGCGCATGACGATCCCGGTGCTGGACATGCTCCAGACGCTGCCGCCCTTCGTCTACCTGATCCCGCTGATCTTCCTGTTCTCGGTGACGGAGCCGAAGCTCTACGGCATCGCGATCATCCTCTATGCGATCGTGCCGGTGATCCGGCTGACCGACCTCGGCATCCGGCTGGTGGACCGGGACGTCATCGAGGCCGCCGACTCCTTCGGCGTGACCGACCGGCAGAAGCTGTTCGGGGTCCAGATTCCGCTGGCGCTGCCCAACATCATGGCGGGCGTGAACCAGACGATCATGATGAGCCTCGCCATGGTCGTCATCGCGTCGCTGGTTTCGGCGCCGGGCCTCGGCGTGCTCGTGCTGCGCGGCATCCGGAACCTCGAACTCGGCGTCGGCCTGGTCTCCGGCCTCGGCATCGTGCTCCTGGCGATCATCCTGGACCGCGTGACCAAGGCGGCGCTCGACCGCGTCAACGCCGCCCAGAAAATCTGACGGGAAGGCTTCGGCGTGACCGACAAGATCAAGATCGCGATCCGCAGCCTCTACAAGATCTTCGGGGACGATCCGGAGGGCGCGCTGGAGCATGTGCGGGCCGGCGTCGGCAAGACGGAGCTGCTGGAGCGGCACGGCCATGTGCTCGGCCTGCAGGATATCGATGTCGATATGCGCGAGGGCGACATCACGGTCATCATGGGCCTCTCGGGCTCGGGCAAGAGCACGCTGATCCGCCACCTCAACCGGCTGATCGAACCGACCGCGGGACAGGTCGAGGTCGATGGTGAGGACGTGCTGGCCTACGGCGAGGAGCGTCTGCGCTCGCTCCGCCGGGAAGCCATGTCCATGGTGTTCCAGAAATTCGCCCTGCTGCCGCACCGCACCGTTGCCGAGAACGCCGGAACGACGCTCCAGGTCCGCGGCGTCCGCCAGCGGGACTATCTGGCCGAGGCGCGCAAGTGGCTCGAACGGGTCGGCCTCACCGGCTACGAAAACCACTATCCGCACCAGCTTTCCGGCGGCATGCAGCAGCGCGTCGGCATAGCGCGCGCGCTGACCTCGAACTCGCCGATCATGCTGATGGACGAGGCGTTTTCGGCTCTCGACCCGCTGATCCGCACGGACATGCAGGACCTGCTGCTGGAATTGCAGAAGGAACTGCACAAGACCATCGTCTTCATCACCCACGATCTGGACGAGGCGCTCAAGCTCGCGGACCGCCTGGTGATCCTCAAGGACGGCTATATCGTCCAGCAGGACGAGCCGCAGCATATCCTGCTGAACCCGAACGATCCCTACATCGAGGACTTCGTCAGCGACATCAACCGCGCCCGCGTCCTCAGGGTGCGCTCGATCATGACTCCGCTGGGCGGAGGCGCGCCGCCCGCCGAAGCGCAGGGCGAGGTGGACTTCAACGACACGCTGGAAAGCATGATTACGCGCTCCGGCGGCGACACTTCGCATTCCTATGTCGTGGTGCAGGAGGGAGCGCCCGTCGGCGTGCTCGAAATGACGAACCTGGTCAAGGCGCTGGTTCCGCGCGCGGCCTCCGAAGCGGGCGCGCGAAAGTATTGAGCCGGGACGACCGGACGGGGCGCCGCCTCGGCCTGCGGCCGCCGGAAACGGTCATGCGCCTGGCGCGCCTCGGCGCCTTCCACCAGACGCGGCTCAGTTTCCTGAGGGCGATGCTGCGCCGCATTGCGGCCGACGGGTACCGCTTCGGCTACGACCGCTGGGAGATCGGCCGGGACGGCGTCGGCGCGGCCGTCTATGCCGCGCGGGGGCCGGAGCGGGCCTATTCGCTGGTCTGCTTCGCCCGCGACCTCGACCCGGCGCTGCGCACCGACCGGGTGATCGCCGAAGCCTGGGACGCGACCTTCGTGCTGTATGACGGCATCCCCGGTGACGGCGAAATGGACCGCCTGCGCGCCAATGCGCCGAAGCAGGAGGCCGGACGCTACCGGCACACCGACCTGATCCTCTCCCGCGCCAACAGGAGCGCCCGGCTGTTCGACCATGTCGTGGACTGCCTGGCGGCGGGCCGGCAGCCGGAGGCATCGCGGCTCGACGGGACCGGCTATGTCATGCGGACGACGGCGGTTTACGGCAACGGCAAGTTCGGCATTGCGGACCGGCGCCGCTATGCCGGCCGGCCCGGTTTCGGCGGGCCGTTCCGCATGGAAATGCTGGCGGTCTGGATGATCCGGCAGTTCGTCGCCGACCTCGTGAATCATCTGGCGCGCGAGGCGGGCGGCGCCCGTGCCGTGCCGCTCGACCCGGCGCTCCGGCGCCGCCTCGGCATCGGCAATTCGACCGGCCTCGGCCTCGGGCCGTTCATCGTCAACCACCCGGCCCTGTTCGCGCGCTGGATCGAATGCCGCGAGCTGGCGCTGGCCCGCGTCTGCGCCCAGGAGACGGCGACCGCCGGCAGCTGGCGCGAATTCCGGCAGTGGATCGCCCGCGCCCGCGCCGAGGTCGCCGCCTGGACCGTCCCGGACCCGGTGCAGGCGGACAAAATCGCCCGGCTGGCGGCGGACCTGGACCGGCTCGACGCCTTTGCGGCGGGGCTCGGCCCCGCGGCCGCCGCGCCCTGGGCCGGGGTCCGGGACTGGGCGGCGGAACGGCTGTCGCTGGAAGGCCAGGAACTCACCGTGTCGCTGCTGATCGAACCCCATGGCGGTCTCGTGGACGATCTGGCCGAGCGCATGGCGCTGGAGGAGGCGGAAATGCCGCCGGCCGGTTTCCCCGGCCGGGTCCGGGACCTGCGCGGCCTTGTCGAAGACGGGTACGGCTGGGCGCTGGAGCCGGATTACGCAAGCCCGCGCGCCCAGGCGCGCTTCTGGTACGTGTCGGCGAACAAGCTGGAGCCGCGGCTCGGCGAACGGTGGGAAGAGCCGGGCGCGGAGCTGGAGCTGCCGCTGGCGACCGGCCGGGACATCGCCGCCTGCCACCGCGATCTGCGAAAGGCGGCGCAGGACGAGCATCTCGCCGATTTCCTGCTGCGCCACCCGGAGCACCGCCATGCCGTGCGCCGGCTCACCGACCCGGAACTGGGGCCGTACGGCGAGATTCGCGACAATCTGGTCGGCGCCGACCTGCTGCCGCTCGACCTGCTGCGCTGCAAGCTGGCATTTTTCGGCGCGACCCGTTTCGATCCGAAATCGGACCGCTGGCTGCGCATCAACATGTTCTGCCGCGCGCCCTATCCCGACGAGTTGCAGGCGGAGCCGCCGGACGACTGGATCTATCCGCGGCCCGGGGCCTGAGCCGGTGCTCTGCTCGCTGAACGAGATCCGGACCCTGGCGACCGGGGCGGCGCGCGGCGCCGGCCTGCCCTGGGGCGTGGCCGGGGAGGCCGGGCGGGCGGCGTGCTGGCTGGAGGCGCGCGGCCTCGCCGGCCTGGCGACCCTCGACGGGGCGCTCGACCGCCTGTCGGCGCCGGACTGGCGGCGCGGCTCCCCGGTCCCCGAAGGCGCGGTGTGGCGGGGAGAGGCCGGGGAGACCGACGGGCTGCTCGCCGGCATGGCCCTGGCCGACAGGGCGCACCGGCCGCTTCCGTTCGCCTCCGGCGGCGCGCTGGTTCTGTCCGGGGTCCGCCGGCCTCTGCTGGCGGTGCCGTTCCTGGCCGGCGTCTCCGGGGTGTGCGGGGCGCGGCTGGCCGTTTCGCTCGGGGCGGGCACGCCGGTCATCGGCATCGGCCCGCAATCCGTCCACGAATCCTGCCGCGCGCTGGAGGGCATGGCTTTCGCCGGGACCGTCCGGATCGAAGCGGCCGGCGCCAACGCCGCGCCGCCGGACCTGCCGCGCCTCGACGGCGGCATCCCGGTGGACGGCGAGGTCTACGCCCGCCTCGCCCGCCGGGCGGCCCGGACCTGTGTCCCGGAAAGCGCCGGGTCGCGCGCGCGGGGGGCAGGCGCCGGCGACCCGGTCGAGACCGACTGATGCCGGCGGTCATCGGCCGGAACCGATGGCGCCGCCGCCCATGGCCGGTTCTCGAACGGACTCTCAGGACAATTGCGGGTCGGGTTCGAGCACGGAGATCAGTTCGCAGCCGGTTTCGGTGACCACCGCCTGTTCTTCCAGCTTGACGCCTTCCCTGCCGCCGACCCGCCCGGTGTAGCTTTCGACGCAGACGACCATCCCCGGCTCGAATACGCCGTCATAGCCGGAGCGCTCGAAATCCTGCGGGTAGGGAACGGCCGGCCACTCGTCGCACAGGCCGACGCCGTGCACCAGGATGCTGTAGCGCCGGGGCAGGCAATCCTCCGGCAGCAGCCGGGCCTTCCCGGCGAATTCGCGGAAGGTCAGGCCGGGCTTGAGCAGGTCCAGATTGTACCGCACCTGTTCCTGCGCGATCTCGTAGAGGGCGCGCTGTTCGTCGCTGCCCCGGTCGTCGCCGCACAGCCATGTCCGGGAAATGTCGGCGCAATAGCCGTAGGGGCCGACGAGATCGGTATCGAACGCCACGATGTCGCCCGCCCGAATGACATAGCCGCTGCATTCCTGGAACCACGGATTGGTGCGCGGCCCGGCCGTCAGCAGGCAGGTTTCGACCCACTCCGATCCCCGCCGCACCGCCGCTTCCCAGAAAACGCCCCAGAGTTCCAGTTCGGTCATGCCGGGCTTCAGCACCGCGCGGGTATCGGCCAGCGCGTCGAGGCAGGCGGCCATGGACCGGCGCATGGCCCTGATCTCCTCGGCGGACTTGATCGCCCGGCCCGTCTCGATAATGGGCTGGGCATCGAGAACGGCGAGATTGTGCGCCTCCAGCGCGTGGAGGCCTCCGGGGGCGCAATGGTCGAGCGCCAGCCGGCGGTTGCCGCCGCCATAGCTCCGGACGAGGTCGGCGATTTCGGCCGACCAGTTCCGGTACACCTCCCGCAAACGGCCGCCGCCATTGAAGAAAAACGGCCCCGTTGCCGGCCGGATCTCGTCGATCACGACCGAATGGGCGCTCAGATGGCCGGTCCCGCGATACTCGAAGAGCACGACCGGCCCTTCGGTCGCCACGAAGGCGTAGCGCGCCGCGTCGTGCGCGATCCAGAGCTGCATGTTGGTCGAGTCGGTCAGGTAGCGCACGTTGAGCGGATCGAACAGCACCATCCCGGCGATGTCCGCCTTCCGCATCCCGGCGCGCACCCGTTCGACCCGGTAGCGCTGGAGCGCCGGCAGATCCGGCGCCTCCAGGCCGCGCGCGGTCCAGTCGGCCTCGACCGCTTCGCCGTAGCCGACAAGGTAGCGGTTCAGCCGGCCCGCCTCTTCCATCTGCCGGGCGTCCCGGTCCGCGAGCGACAGGGCATCCCCGCAGTCCGCCGGACCGGTGCCGGAACGCCGCGGATATGGAGGTCCGGTCATCGGCGGACGGCAATCCGGGTCAGCTGTTCCACCAGGGCATGTCGTTGAAGGAGCGCAGGTCGATCTCGTTCGTCCAGGTGGAGCGGTGCTGGTGCGCGAGGTGGACATAGGTGTCGGCGATCTTCTCCGGCAGCATGAGGCCGTCATGCTCCATGCCGCGGCTCTCGCGCAGCGCCCGGTATTTCTCCGGTCCGAGCATCCTGCCGAGCGTGTCCGGGGCATCCACCGCGCCGTCCACCAGGATATGCACGACGTGGACGCCGCTCGGGCCGAGCTCGGCGTTGAGCGTCTGGCACAGCATGCGCCGCCCCGCCATGGAGGCCGCATGCGAATGCTGGCCCCGGTTGCCGCGCACCGCCGCCGTCGACGAGGTGACGAGAAGGGCGCCGCCGCCGCGCTCGACCATGCGGGGGCAGACGGCCGAGGCCGTGCGGAACAGGCCGAAGGTCGCCATGCGCCAGCCCAGCTCGAAGACCTTGTAGCTGGTCGCCTCCAGGCTCCGGTCGCCGACCTGCGAGCCCAGATTGTAGAGCACCACCCGGATCGGCCCGATGTCCGCCTCCACGGCCGCGATCCGGTCCTCGATGCTGTCCGGTTGGACGGCGTTGAGCAGGTAGCCCGTGGCGTCGCCGCCCTCGCTGCGGATGGCTTCGACCAGCCGGTTCAGGCCCTCCCCGTCGCTGCGGCGGCAGAGAACGGCATGGTAGCCCTCCTTCGCAAACCGCTTTGCGACAGTACCGCCGATGCCGGCGCCGGCGCCGATGACAAGGCAAACGGGTTTCATCCGGGACCGCTCCGCAGGGGCATGCAATTTCCGCCTGCCGCCCGCAGCGCCTTCAGGCGCGCGGCCGGCAGGCGCTTCAATGTTCCGTTGCGCGGGTCGATGTCGATTCCGACCGACTCAAGCGCCGTCACGCCCAGGATCGGCTCCGTCCCCTCGTCGCCGAAGATGATCGTGCCGCCCGCGATCTCGCCCATGAATTCCAACCGTCCGACCGCGATATCCTTGACGACCGTGTTGCCGTCAGCGAGCTCATGGAGGCGGCGCGCCTCCGGCTCCAGCCCGATGGCTTCCAGGCGGTCTCTCGGCACCAGCGAGTCGGTCGCGCCGGTATCGACCAGGAACAATCCGTCCCACGCGCGCTTCCGGTCTGCGGGATTGCTGACGGTAACCGTCACATGGATGGCGCCCAAAACAGTCCTCCGTCGTTCGCCGCGCCCGGCCGGGGGCCTTTCAGGACAGATAATACCCGGCCCCTCCCGAATAAAGTGCCCGGCGGGCTTTATTTTCCCCGCAAGCCCGCCCGCGGGAGCAATCCAGCGGCCTCCATGCGGAACTCACGCCTTCCCGCCGGGCCGGGCGGTTCGCAACGCACGCCGCTCCCGGCGCCCTAGACCGGCGGCACGCCCAGCATGTCGAGCAGCCGGCGCACCTCGTTGCGCGCGGCAACGTGACTCATGGAGAGCGTCCGCTCGATGCCCGGCTGGCGCAGGTCCATCAGCGCCAGGCCGTCGGGGAACATCTCGCGGAAGATCGTGCGCTCGCCGAAGCCCGGCGCGATGTCGAAGGCGAAGCGCCTGGCGAGGTTCCGGAGCAGTTCGCGGACTTCGCGCGTATTGTGCGAATCGACCTGCCGCACCCGGTTCAGCATCACGATCCAGGTCAGCGCGCGCCGCCCGGAACTGGCGCGCATCATCCGCTGCTTCCACACCAGCTCCGCATAGACGCCCGGCCGCGCCGCATCGCGGGTGCCGGGATCGAGGCGCCCGATCAGGTCGAGATCGACATGGCTGTCGTTGAGCGGCGTGATGAGCACGTCCGCATGGCTGTGCGCGTCCCGGGCGGCCGGGTCGGGGCGGCCCGGCGTGTCGATCACCACGGCGTCGTGGCGGCCGGCCAGCGCGCTCAGCGTCCGGTCCAGCGCCTCCGGCCCGTCCGCGATTTCCGCTTCCGGCTCCGGCAGTCCCGTCCCGGTGCGCCCGGCAAAGGCGCGGCGGTTTTCCGCCAGGCGCGCGAGCGTCGCCTGGCGGGGGTCGAGATCGATGCAGCCGACGGATTGGCCGGCGCGCAACAGACCGACAACGAGGTTGAACGCCACCGTCGATTTGCCGGTGCCGCCCTTCTCGTTGCCGATGACATAGATACGAGTTTCGGTCATGTCCGGCCGTTTCATGCTACATGCTGCCCCAGTGTCGCAAGAGCCGGAGGCAAGGAAATGCGGATAGGCATCATCGGCGCCGGCGGGCGCATGGGCGGGCTGCTGACGGAACTCGTGCAGGCGGCCGACGATCTGGAGCTCGCCGCCGCCTGCGAGGCGCCGGGCCATCCGGCGCTGGGCCGCGACCTCGGCGGCGGCGTCTCCATCGGCGAAGACGCGGCCGAAGTCTTCGGGGCCGTTGACGCGGCAATCGAATTCACCCTGCCCGGCCCCACCGTCGAGCATGCCCGGATGGCCGCCGCGGCCGGCACGCGCCATGTCATCGGCACCACCGGCCTCGACGCCCGGCAGGAGGCGGCGCTCGCCGCGGCGGCGGAAACCCTGCCGATCGTCTATGCGCCGAACATGAGCGTCACGGTGAACGCGCTTTTCGCGACGGTCGAGCGGGTGGCCGCCATGCTGGGCGACGAATACGACATCGAAATCATCGAAATCCACCACAAGCACAAGGTGGACGCGCCCTCGGGCACGGCGGTGGGCCTCGGCCGGGCCGCCGCGGCCGGGCGCGGCGTCGAACTCGACGCGGTGGCGCAGTGGAGCCGCGAGGGCCATACCGGCGCGAGGCGGGACGGCGATATCGGCTTCGCGACCCTGCGCGGCGGCAATGTGGTGGGCGAGCATACGGTGATGTTCGTGAGCGAGGGCGAACGGCTCGAATTCACCCATCGCTGCATGGACCGGTCGCTGTTCGCGCGGGGCGCGCTCCGCGCCGTGCGCTGGTCGGCGGGCAAGCCGCCGGGCCTCTACTCCATGAGGGACATTCTGGGGCTCTGATCCGGGAGGTCTCCGACAACCGGCACCGACATGGCGGGCAGGACGAGAAGACGCAGACGGGACATCAACACCTGGCCGGGCTTCGTGGATGCGCTGGCGAGCCTGCTGATGGTCGTCGTCTTCCTCGTCATGGTGTTCGTGCTGGCGCAGTTCTTCCTCAACGAGGCGCTTTCCGGGCGCGATGCGGCGCTGACGCGGCTCAACCGCGAGCTCGCCGAGCTCGCCGAGATGCTGGCGCTCGAACAGTCGGCCAATGCCGACCTGCGCGACGACCTGGAGACGCTGACGGTGGAGCTGCGCCTCGCCACCGAGGCGCGCGACGACTATGCCGGGCGGCTGGAAGCGATGACGGCCGAGGCCGGGCAGGCCGCCGGCACCATCGCGCTGCTGCGGGAGGACTTCACGCGGCTGACGGACAGCGCCGCCGCCGACCGCGACAGGGTGCAGGTCCAGGCGAGCGAAATCGAACGCCTCGAACGCGAGCTGGTCGCGCTGCTGCGCAGCCGCGACGCCCTGGAAGCGGCGCTGTCCGAATCCCGCCAGCGGAAACGGGAAGCCGATTCCGCGCTCGCGGAGGCGCACCGCCTGATTGCGGCCAATCTGGAGCGGCTGGCCGAGCGCGAGCGGGAAGCGGACGACCTCCAGACCCGGATCCAGGCGGTGCAGGCGGAATCGGCGAAGCGCGCCGAGGAGATCGCGCGGCTCGACACCGCGTTGCAGGCGAGCCGGGAGGAGACCGCCGCACAGGCGGAGAGGCTTCGCGAACTCAACCGGGCGGTTGCCGGCCTCATGGCGGCGCGCTCGGCGCTGGAGGACGAGCTCGCCGCTCTCAGGACCGAGGGCGATGCGCAGGCCGCGGAGGCCGGGCGGCTGAAGGCGGCGCTGGGCGAGGCGCGCCGCGCGCTTGCCCAGGCGAACGAGGAGGCGGCCCGGCTCAAGACGGCGCTGGCGGAGAAGACCGACGCCGCGGAGGCCGACATCGCGGCGCTGGAAAAGGCGCTGGCGACGGCGGAGATCGAGATCGGGCGGCTCTCCGCGCAACTGGCCGCAACCGAGGCGGAACGGACCGCGGGACAGGAGGAGATCGCCCGGCTGGAGGCCGCGCGCGCCGGCGAGGCCGAGACGGCGCAATCGGACATCGCGGCCCTGGAACGGGCGCTGGCGGCGGCAGAGGCGGAAATCGGGCGCCTCGCCGGGCGGCTGAAGAAAGCCGGGGAGGACCGGGCTCTTGAGGCGGAGACGGCGCGCTCCGAAATTGCCGCGGCCCGCAACGAGATCGCGCGCCTGTCCGCGCGGCTGGCGGAGGCCGAAGCCGGCCTGGCCGCGAAGCGGGACGAGATAGCGCATCTGGAAGCGGCGCGCGCCGGGGACATGGCGGCGGCGCAGGCGCGGGTCGCTGCACTGGAAAGGGCCCTGAAGGAAGCGCAGGCGGACATCGGACGGCTGGCGGCGCGGCTGGCGGACATCGAGTCCGAACGGCTTGCAGGGCGCGACGAAATCGCCCGTCTGGACGCTGAGCGGGCCTCGGATGCGAAGAAGGCGCGGGACCGGATAGCGGCGCTGGAGCAGGCGTTGGCCGGGGCGAAGGAGGAAATCGGGCGGCTCTCGGCGCGCCTGGCGGAAACCGAGGCCGCGCGGACCGAAGAGACGGAGACGGCGCGCTCGGATATCGCCGCGCTGGAGCGGGCGCTGGAGGAGGAGCGGAAGACGGCCGCCTCGCTCACAGCCCGCCTCGGCGATACGGAGGCCCGGCGGGCAGCCGGGGAGGACGACATCGCCCGGCTGCGGCAGGCGCTTGAGGAGGAGTCGGAAACGGCGGCAGCGCTGGACCGGACGCTCGCGGGAACGAGGCAGGAGGCGGCGGCCCTCTCGGTCCGGCTCGGCGAGACGGAGGCGCGGCGGGCCGCGGCGGCGGCGGAGATCGCCCGGCTCCGGCAGGCGCTCGCGGAACGATCGGAGGCGGCGGCGACGCTGGAGCAGGCGCTTGAGGGGGCGAAGCAGGAGGCGGCCTCGCTCTCCGGGCGGCTCGACGACACGGAGACCCGGCGGGCGGCGGGGGCGGCGGAGATCGCCCGGCTCCGGCAGGCGCTCGCGGAAAAATCGGAGACGGCGGCGGCGCTGGAGCGCGTGCTTGCAGGGGCGAGGCAGGAGGCGGCCTCCATCTCCGGACGGCTCGGCTATACGGAAGCGCAGCGGGTTGCAGCGGTGGAGGAAGCCGCCCGGCTCCGGCAGGCGCTTGCCGAAACCGAAGCCCGGCGGGCGGCGGGGCAGGACGAGATCGCCGGGCTGAGGCGAACGCTCGCCGAGGATGCGGAGGCGGCCGCGACGCGCATTGCGGAGCTGGAGCGGGCGCTGGCGGCGGCGAGGGACGATGTCGCGTCGCTCGCGGCCCGGCTCGGCGGCATGGAGACCGACCGCCTTGCCGCGCAGCAGAAGATCGCGGCATTGACGGAGGCGCTCGCGGCGGCGGAAGCGAGGGCCGTCGGTCTTGCCCGCGATCTCGAGGAAGCCGAGGCCGGCCGGGCCGCGGGGCGGGATGAAATCGAACGCCTGGGGTCGGCAGCCGCCGAGCGGGAGGAAGCGTCCCGGACGGAAATTGCGGCGTTGCAACAGGCATTGGCGGAGGCGAGGGCGCAGGCCGCGGCCCGTTCCCGCCTGCTCGAAAGCGCCGAGGCCGAGCG
Organism: Alphaproteobacteria bacterium; assembly: GCA_022825195.1. Lineage (GTDB taxonomy): Bacteria > Pseudomonadota > Alphaproteobacteria > Bin95 > Bin95 > Bin95. The sequence continues at coordinate 31,503 of JAJDYL010000122.1, read as the reverse complement.
CGACGGGCAAATTGCGGAGGCCGTCAGGCTGCGGGAGGCGCTGGCAGCGGCGGAAGCGCAGGCGGCGTCCCTTGCGGCGCGGCTGGCCGCGGCGGAGAGCGGGCGCGACGCACAACGGAGCGAAGCCGCCCGGCTGGAAGCAGCGCTCGCCGAAGCCGAGGGCGCGCGCGAGGCGGAACGGCGCGTCGGCGAAGACCGCCTGCAGGAGGCGCTTGCCGAGGCCGCCCGGCTCAGGGACCGGCTCAGTCAGGCGCGCGACCGCCTCGCCGAAGCCCGCGAGGAACTCCAATTGCGGCGCGGCGTGACCGACGGCGGCGAGCCCGCCGCGCCCGACACCGTGGCAAGGGCCCTGTTCGAGGCGGCGGAAGCGCGCCTCATACGGCTCGCCGTCGAGAACACCCGGCTCAGGGACCAGCTGGCGGACCTCGACGCCATCGAGCGGGACAGCGAGGACCGGATTGCCGCGCTGCGTGAGCGGATCGACAAGCAGATCGCCGAAATCGAGAAGCTCGAAGCCCTGCGCCGGGCGCTCGCGGAAGCGCAGAAGAAGCTCGAAGCCGAGAAGGCCGAGCGGGTGGACCGACTGGCGTATCTGCGCACCCGGGCCGAGAAGGCGGAAGCCGAATCCCGCCTCGCAAAGGCCCAGATCGCCCGGCTGGCAACCAATATCGAGGCGCTCAAGGAACAGGTAAAGCAGCTCAACGCAGCGCTGGAAGCCTCCGAAGCGAAGGCCGAGGCCGCGGAAACGCTGGTGATCGACGCGCGCCTCAACAGCGCCCTGGTGCGCAAGATCGACGAGTTGCGCCGCTTCCGCTCGGAGTTCGTCGGCCAGTTGCGCGAGGCGCTGGCCGGCCAGCAGGTGGTGCAGACCGAAGACGACCGCTTCTACCTCCCGGCCGAAGTGCTGTTCCCGAGCGGCTCCGCCGACCTCGACAGGTCCGGAAAGGAGCGCGTGCGCCGGATCGGCAGGGCCCTGACCGACGTGGCGGCGCGCATCCCCGAAGATCTCGACTGGGTGTTGCGCGTGGACGGCCACACCGACCGGCAGCAGCTTCGGGGCAGGTCCCGCTACAGGACCAATTGGGAGCTGTCGGTCGCGCGGGCCGTTGCGGTGGTCAGGCTGCTGGAGGAGGCCGGCGTGCCGGCCGAACGCCTTGCCGCCACCGGTTTCGGGGAGTTCCATCCCCTCGACCCCGCGGACACGAGGGAGGCCTACCGGCGCAACCGCCGCATCGAGTTTTCACTGACCCGGAAGTGACGGGCTCAGGCCGCCGATTGCCGCAGTTTCGGGCGCACGCCCAGCATGTGGCAGACGGCCCGGGTCAGTTCGGGCCGGTTGAGGGTGTAGAAGTGAAAACTCTCCACGCCCTCGGCCTCCAGCCGGCGGCATTGCTCGACGGCGACCGTGGCGGCGACCATGCGCAGGGTCTCGGGGTCGTCGTCGAGGCCCTCGAACTGCGCGGTGAGCCATGCGGGCACGCGGGCGCCGCAAAGCCGGGCGAACCGGACCGCCTGGGCGAAATTCCGTATGGGCATGACGCCGGCGACGATCTCGCAATCGATCCCCGCCTTGCGGCAGCGGTCCCGGAAGCGGAGATAGCGGTCGGTCTCGAAGAAGAACTGGGTGATCGCGCGCGCCGCGCCGGCATCGAGCTTTCGCTTCAGATAGTCGATCTCGAAGGCGGGACCGGGCGCGTCGGGATGTCCCTCCGGATAGGCGGAGACGCTGATCTCGAACTCGTGCAGGCCCCGGAGGCCGGCAACCAGGTCGAGCGCATAGGCGTAGCCGCCCGGGTGCGGCCGGTAGCGTTCGCCGATGCCCGAGGGCGGATCGCCGCGCAGTGCGACGATATGCCGGATGCCCGCCCGCCAGTAGGCCCGGGCCGCCTCGTCGATCTCCCGGCGGGACGCGCCGGCGCAGGTCAGGTGGGCCGCAACGGGCAGTCCCGTCTCACGGGCGATCCGGCCGGCGATTGCCGCGGTGCGCCCGCGCGCGCTTTCTCCCCCGCCGCCGCCGGCCCCGCAGGTCACCGACACGAAGCGCGGCGCAAGCGGCGCCAGCACATCCAGCGTCCGCCGAAGGCCGCCCTCCCCCGCCGCGGTCTTCGGCGGAAAGAACTCGAAGGAAACCGCGGGCGTCACGAGGCAGGCTCCGGCCTGCGCCGGGCAGGCGGCATCGGAGGGTTGGCAGGGGATGTCTGCATGTTGCGGGCCGGTTATAAGGCGGCGGGTGCGACCTGTCACCTTTGCCGCTCGGAAGCCGTGTTTGCGGTTCCGGAGTTGTGTGCTAACCACTCGCGGCGGCATGCCCGGAGGGTGCGAGCAGACAGATGCGTGATGACGTCGAGCATGGTCCGGGCATGCCCGGCGAGCGCGGCCCGGATAGATGTCCGGCCGCATCCGGGCGGCTGCGCGGCCTCGTCTGCGTGACGCTTCTCGCCTGCCTGTTCGCCGTCGCCGCGCCGCCGCCCTCGGGCGCCAGCGAGGAGCAGGACGATCCCGTGGTCAACGACCCGCTGGAGCCGCTGAACCGCGTGGTGTTCGCAATCAATGAAGCGCTCGACACGATAATTCTCCGGCCCGCCGCCGTCGTTTACGGCGCCGTTCTTCCCGACGAGGTCCGCCTGGGCATCCGCAATGTCGTCCGCCACCTGTCGCTGCCGTTCACCTTCGTCAACGACGTGGCCCAGGGCGAGTGGACGCGGTCCGGCGAGACCGCCCAGCGGTTCGTCATCAACACGATGGTCGGTTTCGCCGGTTTGTACGACGCCGCCGCGAAAGAGGGCCTGCCCCACCGCAGCACGGATTTCGGGAGCACGCTTGCAGTGTGGGGTGTCGGCGACGGTCCGTATCTGGTGTTGCCGATCGCCGGGCCCTCCAGCGTGCGCGATGCCGCAGGCCTGGTCGTCGAGAGCGTGACCGACCCGGTCGATATTGCGTTCCGCCGGGCCGATCTCGACAGTATGCCGCTGATCCGCGCGGGTGTTGCAGCCGTCGACTTCCGGCACAGGAATCTGGATACGCTGGACGACTTCAAGGAGAACTCGCTCGACTACTACGCCTTCATCCGCGCGCTTTACCGCCAGCGCCGGGCCTTCGAGCTCGACACCGACGGCGATCGGTACCTGACCGGCGGCATGGGCGAATCGGGCGAGGACTATGCCTATCCTCCGCCGAGGCCGGACTTCGGACGCAGCCGGCCGCCGGCCCAATGATATCGGGAAGCCACGCCATGCGCCCGTTGCGCCTTCTCCTCTTCCTGCCTTTCCTCCTGTGCGCCCTCGCCGGACCGGCGGCGGCCGACGAAGGCCCGGAGAGGTTCATTCGCGAGCTTGCCGCGGAGGTTCTCCCGCAATTGACGGATCCCTCGATTCCGCTCGACCGGCGCAGGGCGCAGTTCCGCGAGGTCCTGAACCGGGATTTCGATCTGGACAAGATCGGCAAGCTTGTGCTGGGGCGGCACTGGCGCCGGGCGGCGCCGGCGAAACGCGAGGAATTCCGGACTCTGCTGGAGGATTACCTGTCCGGGCTGTATGCCCGCCGGTTCGAAGACCTGGCCGGCCTGGCAATTACCGTGGACGGGATTCGCGAGTTCCAGGGCTGGTCGATGGTTTACACGACCGCAACGCGCGCCAACGGCACCCCCGTGCTGCTGGACTGGCGCGTGGACCGCAAGGACGGCGGTTATGCGATCACCGACCTCGTCATCGAAGGGGTGAGCATGGTGATCGCGCAACGCGAGGAGTTTTCGGCGATCGTGGTCGAAGCCGGCGGTCTGGACGGGCTGCTGATAAAGCTGCGCATGAGGATCGCCGGCTAGTATCCTGATTTTGAGATTGTATGACTTAAACTGGGACAGGAAGACCGTCCAGTTCAACGACGACGCCGCGATGGCCGGGCGCCCCCGGCTCGGTCCCCGACCGGCTTCGCCCGTTCGCTAGCGCCTGAGGCGGTCCAGCAGGTCGTCGAGCTGATCGAGGCTGCGGTAATGCAGGGTGAGGCTGCCGCCGCCGCCTCTTGGCGCCAGCGACACTTTGAGACCGAGCCGTTCGCCCAGCTCCAGTTCGAGGGCCAGCGCGTCCTCGTCCTTCCCGGCCGCCGCTTTCCGGCGGGCGCTGTGCTGCTCCCTGACCGTGCGCTCGACCTGGCGCACGCTCATGCCCTGGGCGATCGCGCGGTTCGCCAGGCCGACCGGGTCGAGGGCCGGGAGCAGCGCGCGGGCATGGCCGGCGGACAGCGACCCGTCATCGACAAGGTAGCGCACGGAATCCGGCAGGGCGAGCAGCCTGAGCATGTTGGCGATATGCGGACGGCTGCGGCCCACCACGGTCGAAAGCCGCTGCTGGGTGCAGCCGAATTCCTCCAGCAGGCGGCTGTAGCCTTCCGCCTCCTCGATGGGCGAGAGGTTCCGGCGCTGGACGTTCTCGGCGAGCGCGGCCTCCATCGCGGTCCGGTCGTCCAGCTCCCGCACCGTGACCGGGAGTTCCGCGAGCCCGGCCCGTCTCGCGGCCAGCCAGCGCCGCTCGCCGGCGACGATCTCGTAATGGCCGGGCCTGTCCGCCATGGGCCGCGCCAGGATCGGCTGCAGGATGCCGTGCTCGCGGATCGACGCCGCCAGCGCGTTGAGCGCCTCCTCGCCGAAGCGCCGCCGGGGCTGGAAATTCCCGGGCTCCAGCCGGTCTTTCGGGACCATGCGGACGCCGTCCGGCGGGCCGCTGTCCGGGACGGGAGCGTCGGGGATCAGGGTCGAAAGGCCGCTGCCGAGACGGGCGGGTCTGTCGGTGCTCATGCGGCGCCCTCCTCCCGGCGCAGGAACTCGCCCGCAAAGCGGATATAGGCTTGCGAGCCGCTGGCCCGCATATCGTAGACAATTACCGGCTTGCCGTGCGAGGGCGCCTCCGAAACGCGCACATTGCGGGGAATGACGGTGTCGTAGACGAGCCGGCCGAATTGCGGATGCCCCCGCACGTCGGCTTCGACTTCCACCGAAAGCCGGTTGCGCCGGTCGGACATGGTGAGCAGGATCCCCGCATAGGAGAGGCCGGGATTGAGGGCGGCGCGGACCGCGTCCACGGTCTGCTTGAGAAGGACGAGACCCTCCAGCGCCAGGAATTCGGTCTGGAGCGGCACCAGCACGCGCCCGGCGGCGGTGAGGGCGTTGACCGTCAGGAGCCCCAGGGACGGGGGACAGTCGAGCAGCACATAGTCGTAGCGCCGGCCCGCGCCTCTCAGCGCCTCCTGCAGGCGGGTCTCGCGGGACGCCGCGCCGGCGAGTTCCAGCTCCGCGCCGAACATCCTTTCCGAGGACGGCACGAGGTCGAACCCCGCGATGGCGGTTCCGACCGCGACATCGGCGAGCCGGGCGCCCGCGAGCATGAGGTCCCACGCGCCCAGGCGGCGAAGACCGGGTCCGACGCCGAGCCCGGTGCTGGCATTGCCCTGGGGATCGAGATCGACCAGCAGCGACCGGCGCCCGGTCGCGGCCAGCGCCGTCGCCAGGTTGACGGCCGTGGTGGTCTTGGCGACGCCGCCCTTCTGGTTGACGACGGCATGGATGCGGGGGCCGCTATCCGGCACGGCGGAGCCCGCCGAGTTCGAGCACCACGCCGTCCGCGGCGCTGCGGCTCGGGTGCCGGCGCACCGTCATCCGCCAGCCCGCGCGCGCTGCATCGAGCTCTTCCCCGGCCCGCGCGCCCTTCAGGAACAGGCAGATGCCGCCGGGCGCGAGCAGCGGCAGCGCAAGGCCCAGCAGGCGGTCGAGCGGGGCGCAGGCGCGCGCCACGACCACGTCCGCCTGAAGCTGCAGGCTCTCAGCGCGGTCGTTGTGCACCTCGGCCGGAGCCGCCGTCGCCCGGACCGCCTCCCGCAGGAAGGCCGCCTTGCGCGCATCGCTTTCGATCAGGTGGACGGGACCGCCGCGGAGGACCGCAAGCACCAGGCCCGGGAAGCCGGCGCCGGAGCCGAGGTCCGCGAGACGCGCGCCCGAGGGAATCAGGGGCGCAAGCTGCGCGCTGTCGAGCATGTGGCGGCGCCAGGGGTCGCAGAGGGTCGAGGCGCCGACCAGGTTGATCCGCTTCTGCCAGCGCCGCAGCAGGTCGAGATGCCCGGCGAGGCGGTCGGTCGTTTCACGTGAAACACCCGTCATGCGCGCAAACGCGTCAGGCCCGAGCGCGCTGGACATGCCGCAGCAGCAGGGTGACGGCGGCCGGCGTGATCCCCGGCATCCGGCCCGCCGCGCCGAGCGTCGCCGGCCTCGCGGCGGCGAGCCGTTCGCGCGCCTCGTTGGAGAGGCCGGGAACGGCCCCGTAGTCCAGGCCCTCGGGCAGGCGCAGCGCCTCGTCCTTCCGGTAGGCGCGGATGTCGGCCGCCTGCCGGCCCAGATAGGCGGCATAGACCGCTTCGATCGAGAGTTGTTCGGCGATGCCGGCGGGAATTTCGGCGAGTTCCGGCCAGGCGGCGGCGAGCCGCGGCCAGTCCACGCCGCGGTAGCCGAGCAGGTCGAACGCGCTCCGCCGGCGTCCGTCGGCATTGACCCGGAAGCCCAGGCGGGCCAGCGCCGCCGGCGACCCGCCCAGCTGCCCGAGACGCGCTTCGGCCTCGGCGAGCGCGCGCCGCCGCGCCTCGAACCGCCGGGCGCGTTCCGGGCCGACGCAGCCGAGCGCCATGCCGCGCGCGGTCAGGCGCAGGTCGGCATTGTCGGCCCTGAGGCTCAGCCGGTATTCGGCGCGCGAGGTGAACATGCGGTAGGGCTCGTCCGCGCCGCGCGTCACCAGATCGTCGATGAGCACGCCGATATAGGCTTCCGCCCGGTCGAACGAGGCGTCCGCGCCGGCGGCGTTCAGCCCCGCCACGAGCCCCTGGGCCGCCGCCTCCTCATAGCCGGTGGTGCCGTTGATCTGCCCGGCGAGGTAGAGGCCCGGCGCGGCGCGGAGTTCGAGCGTCGGGCGCAAGGCGCGCGGATCCACGAAATCATATTCGATGGCGTAGCCGGGCCGCAGCATGACCGCGCGCTCGAGGCCGGGAATCGTCTCCAGCATGGCGCGCTGGACAGGCTCGGGCAGCGCCGTCGAAATGCCGTTCGGATAGACCGTCGGGTCGTCGAGCCCCTCCGGCTCCAGGAAGATCCGGTGCCCGGCCCTGTCGGGAAAGCGCACCACCTTGTCTTCGATGGAGGGGCAGTAGCGCGGCCCGGCGCCGTCTATGCGGCCGGAATACACCGCCGTTTCGCCGAGATGGGCGCGCACCGGCGCATGGGTGGCGGGCACCGTCGCCGTGACGTGGCAGACCGTCTGCGGCACGCTTATGCGGTCGGTCATGGTCGAGAACGGCGCCGGCGGGTCGTCGCCGGGCTGCTCCTCCAGCCGGTCGAAGGCGACGGTCCGGCCGTCGAGGCGCGGCGGCGTCCCGGTCTTGAGGCGGCCCATGGGCAGGTCGAGCCGCTCCAGCGTCCGCGCGAGGCCGACCGCGGGACCGTCGCCCACCCGCCCCGCCGGCATCGTCTCCCGGCCGATATGGATCATGCCGCGCAGGAAGGTCCCGGTGGTCAGCACGACCGCGCCGGCGGCGATCGAGGTCCCGTCGGCGAGCGCGACGCCGGCGATCCGCCCCTGCAGGTCCAGCACGAGGTCCTCCACCGCGCCGGCCCGCAATTCGAGGCCCGGCTGCTCCTCCAGCAGCGCGCGGACGGCGCGGCGGTAGAGCTTGCGGTCCGCCTGCGCGCGCGGCCCCTGCACCGCCGGCCCCTTGCTGCGGTTCAGCATCCGGAACTGGATGCCCGCCCGGTCGATGGCGCGCGCCATGATGCCGTCCAGCGCATCGATCTCGCGCACCAGATGGCCCTTGCCGAGCCCGCCGATGGCCGGGTTGCAGGACATCTCGCCGATGGTTTCGAGCTTGTGGGTGACGAGCAGGGCGCGCGCGCCCCTCCGCGCCGCCGCCGCCGCCGCCTCGCAGCCCGCATGGCCCCCGCCAACGACGATGACGTCGAACCCGCTCATGGGCGGGTCCAATAGGCCGAAGCGCCGTGCGGGGCAAGTCCGGCGGGCGCTTGCGGGGCCGGGCGCGGCGCGCTAGGTCGGGGCGGCGAGGCTGCGGCTGGCGAACCTGACCGCCGGCCGCCGGGGAGTGCCGAGACGTGAACGAGGACGACAGGAAACCCGCCGGCCCGGCGCCGGACCCGCTGCCCGCGCGCAGCGAGCGGGGCGGGGCGGCTTGATGCGCCTTTCCTGGAACGAGGTCCGCGCCCGCGCCGCCGCCTTCGCCGAGGACTGGCGCGATGCGGCCTATGAGAAGGGCGAAACGCAGAGCTTCTACAACGACTTCTTCCGCATTTTCGGCGTCAGCCGCCGTTCGGTCGCCCGCTACGAGGAGCATGTGAAGAAGCTCGACGACCGCTCCGGCTTCATAGACCTGTTCTGGCCGCGCGTGCTGCTGGTCGAGCAGAAAAGCGCCGGGCGCGATCTGGAAAAGGCCTACGGGCAGGCCGGGGACTATTTCGACGCGCTGCCGGAACGCGAGCGTCCCCGCTACATCCTGGTCAGCGACTTCCGGACCTTCGAGCTGCACGACCTCGACGAGCGCGAAACCGCCTCCTTCGCGCTCGAAGACCTGCCGGCCCATGTCGAGAAGTTCGGCTTCGTCATGGGCGTCCAGCGCCGGACTTTCCGCGACCAGGACCCCGCCAATATCGAGGCGGCGGAGCTTGTCGGGCGGCTGCACGACATGCTGGCGGAAACCGGTTACCGGGGCCGCGACCTGGAGCGGTTCCTCGTGCGCATCGTCTTCTGCCTGTTCGCGGACGACACCGGCATTTTCGAGCCGCGCGACATTTTCTTCGACTTCATCGAGGCGCGCACGGGCGACGACGGCGCAGACCTCGGCCCCTGGCTCTCGCAACTGTTCCAGGTGCTCGACACGCCGGAGGAGGACCGCTCCGCCGCGCTCGACGAGGACCTTGCGCGTTTCCCGCATGTCAACGGCGCGCTGTTCGACGGGCCGCTCCGGATTCCCTCTTTCGACGCGCCGATGCGGGGCGCGCTGCTGGACGCCTGCCGTTTCGACTGGTCCAACATCTCGCCGGCCATTTTCGGCGCGCTCTTCCAGTCGGTGATGGACCCTGTGGAGCGCCGCGCCCAGGGCGCGCATTACACCACCGAGAAGAACATACTGAAGGTGATCGAGCCGCTGTTCATGGACGACTTGCGAGCCGAGTTCGAGCGCCTGAAAGCACGGCGAGGCAGCCGCCGCCGGCCGGACCTGCTGCGCTTCCAGGAGCGGCTCGGCCGGCTCAATTTCCTCGACCCGGCCTGCGGCTGCGGCAATTTCCTGATTATCGCCTACCGCGAGTTGCGCGCGCTCGAAACCGAGGTGCTGAAGGAGGTCTATTCCGACGGGCAGTTCGACGTTCTGGCGGACACGCTTTCGCTGGTGAATGTGGACCGGTTCCACGGCATCGAGATCGGCGAGTTCCCGGCCCGGATCGCCGAGACGGCGCTGTGGATGATGGACCACATCATGAACAACCGCCTCAGCCTGGAGTTCGGCCGCACCTATGCCCGCATCCCGCTCGAAGCCGCGCCGCATATCCTCCACGGCGACGCGCTGGAGACGGACTGGGCGGCGCTGCTGCCGCCGGAGGAGTGCGACTACGTGCTCGGCAATCCGCCGTTCGGCGGCGCGAAGTTCCAGACTCCGGAGCAGCGCGCACAGGTGCGCCGCATTGCAGCGCTCGGCAAGTCCGGCGGCACCCTGGATTATGTCGCCGCGTGGTTCCTCAAGGCGGGGGATTATGCGCGCGCGGGCCGGGCGCGGATCGGCTTCGTCGCCACCAATTCGATCACGCAGGGCGAGCAGGTTGCCCAGCTCTGGCCGCTCCTGTTCGACCGCTGCCGGCTGGAGATCGCCTTCGCCCACCGCACCTTCGCCTGGGGTTCGGACGCGCGCGGCAAGGCGCATGTACATGTCGTCATCCTCGGCCTCGACCGCCGGGAGGACGCGCCGGCCGAAAAGCGCCTGTTCGCCTATCCCGACCTGAACGGCGAACCGGAGGAAAGCCGGCATAATGTGCTTTCGCCCTACCTGTTCGACGCCGGCGGGCTGGCCGATGCGCATTTGACGGTGCGGGAAGAAAGTCGACCGATAAACGGGTTCACGCCTCTGCGCTACGGCTCGCAGCCAATCGACGGTGGAAATCTGATTTTCGGCGCGGCAGCGCGTGAAAGTCTTGTGGAGGCGGAGCCGGAAGCCAGTGCTTTCCTTCGGCCCTTTGTCGGCGCAAGAGAATATCTCCAAGGTGGCGATCGCTGGATTCTTTCGTTGCGTGACGCAACGCCGGACCGTCTGGCGCGTCTGCCGCGCGTTCGGGAGCATATTGCCGCCGTTCGGGCTTATCGCCTGAAGAGCAAACGCCCCGCCACTCGTGATCTTGCTTCGTTCCCAACTGAATTCGCGTTCACAACGATTCCCCAAACCCCGTTCCTTGTCGTCCCCGAAGTCAGCTCGGAGCGTCGCGACTATGTGCCGATAGGCTGGTTGGAGCCTCCAACGATTCCCAGCAACCTCGTCCGCGTTCTCGAAAATGCTTCGCTACCGCATTTCGCGTTGCTGACTTCGGCCATGCACATGGCTTGGGTTCGTCATGTCGGCGGGCGGCTGAAGAGCGATTACCGTTATACTATCGGCCTCGTCTACAACACCTTCCCGACCCCGCCCGGCTTCGCCTCCGGCGAAGCGGACCTGCCGAAGCTGGAGCCGTTAGCTCAGGCCGTCCTCGACGCCCGCGCCGCCCACCCGGACACAACCCTGGCGGACCTCTACGACCCCGACCTCATGCCGCCAACCCTCCGCCGCGCCCATACCCGCCTCGACCGCGCCGTGGACCGCCTATACCGCAAGGCCCCCTTTGCCTCCGAACGCGAGCGCGTGGAGCATCTGTTCGCCCTATACGAAAAGATGCGCACGCCGCTGGAAGCGGGAATGCGGAGGAAGAAGGAACGACGAAGGCGGAAGCGCTAAACAGGGAATATCCGTGTTCCAGGAAGCGGCGTTCGCTTGCGTGGGGGTAAATCGAATTTAAGCCGCCCGGCGTTACGAAGCGTAACTGCGATCTTGTTTAGATCAGGAGTCCGAACCGGAACCAGTTCCATCACCATACCGGTCAGGTTTTCATATCCGATGCCGGGTGTCTGATTTACAATACAACACAACATTTCGGTAGCGCGTTCGACATGCGCTGGACAACTGACGCCACCACGGTCCGCTTCGATTTCAACGATCTGGCTACTTGGAAAAAGGGATGGTTGTCCGCTTTGTTCGACCTTAATATTCTGCCGGACCGAAACAGCCTCCGCCTCTACAACCTTCTGTACAGTGCGAAAGACATGCACGCCTCGGACGTGGTGCGTACCCAACAGGAGACGCATCTTCACCCGTTCGTCTCGAGGCCGCAATATAGCTATCTCAGGCAAATAAGTTGCAATGCCGGATTCCTTCATTTTCGTTTTCAGCAAGTGAAGAATTTTTCTTTCGTTGGGCCAATCTCTTGGAAGGTTTTGAAACTCATGTTTCCAAGCTGGATCGGCAAGAAATCGGCCAACAGATTCTGATACTCCTTCCCATCCGGAATGTCTATTGATGTCCTCAGCCATGAAGTTGAAAAGAAACTCGCCGTTAAGGTTCCTTAGGAAAGAGAAAACCCTATTCGACCTTATATTCCAGCCGGTTGGGTCGATGAATGTGAAGGTAAAGCCGTCACGGCAAGTGGCGGCGATTTCGTCTATATTATCCTCGAACGACCCTTGGAAAACCTGAATATCGAACTCTTGCCTCTCGGCAGCAAATTGACGGAGCTTGACGAAGGACTCCTGGTTTCGTTCGCAGAACCGATACCGCACTCGGAGGCCGGGGCGTCCCATCTTTATCAACTGCTGTCGAACAGTGTCCAGCGTTATAAGTGCTTGCGAGAAAGAAGCATCAGAGAAGTCATCTCTGTCCGATACGCGCCAGGGGCCGGCGAACGCATCCACGAAATTGAAAACGGGCGCTCCCCGCCTCGGTTGGAGGAGTTTGTAGGCTGCGGCTTCCAGATATTTGTTGAGCAGAATGTGCTTGATATAAGATTGCTCACGCCCCCGATAGCGTTCGATTTGAGGCTGCATCAGGCGGCGGCCCTCTGTCTCGTATCGACTGCGGGTTCCGGCGCGGCAATCCGGGGCAACTCATTCCATTCCCTGTCGTCAAGCAACCGTCCGCCGGCCTTGGGCGTCTTTCCGCCCCATTGCTTGAAGAAGAAAGGCACCTTGGCGCGGGCGCAGCGGTCGCGTATGTCGCAAACCCATTCCTCACGCATCAGGCGGGCGTTCGGACCGCTTTCACCGCCGACGATGACCCATGATATGCCGGTAAGGTCGATCTCCCCGACCGGGCCGATCAGCGGTTCTATGGAGAGGAAGCGCACGGCTGCCGGCGCGGCCTGCAAGTGCCGAATTCTGGCTGTGGCCGCGCTGTCTTCCACCGACACGCCGCACCAGATATGGCCGGGCGCCGCGCCGTCCGCGTAGCGGTGCTTGAGGTAATTGCGCATGAGCGAGCTTCGCTTCGTCAGCACCTGGTAGGTGTGGTGGTTGGCGTCCTCCATCCGGTCGAAAACCTCGTTGATGAACTCCTGCCGTACCCGCTTGTGGAACAGGTCGCTCATGGAGTTGACGAAGATCATGCGCGGCTTCTTCCAGCGCGCCGGCTGGTCCAGCCGCTCGGGCCACTCTTTCAGGTCGAAGCCCTGCTCGTAAGGATGGCCGGGAACGCCGCGCCACCGCTCGGCGAACCGTGCCGCATAGCAGTTGTCGCAGCCGCGCGTGATCTTGGTGCAACCCGTCACCGGATTCCACGTCGCGTCCGTCCATTCGATCGCCGAGTTGTCAGCCATGCCGGCTCCTCGCGCCCGCGCTCTGCGCTTTCTAGTTTCTTGTTTGTTCTATACAAGGACGGAGCCGGCGCTGCAAGCAGCTATTTGTAACGGGGTATGCGCCGCGTATCCGGGCGACCCCTGTTGCAACGGCCCCTCGGTTTTCGACCATAGGCTGCTTGCCCGGCAGGGCGGATGGAGCGCAGTCTGTCGCCGTCCGGTGCGCTACTCCCGGTCGGGCTCCGAGAGGATGCGGGCGACATCGCCGCTGTCCGCAACCGCCAGACGGATGGATACGGTTTCGCCCAATACGAGATAACCGACCATTATCCGGGGCGTTCCCGCTTCCGGGTTCGGGTCGGAGACGAACAGCCGGCATCCGTTGCCGATATGCGGGGCAGGGCGTCCTTCGATATGGGCCGTCATTTTCAGCCGTTCCAGCAGGTCTCCCCAGGCCCTGCCGAATTTCTCATTTCGCGCCGTTTCGTCTGTAACCGCTCTTTCGATGTTTTCGTGTCTGAAATGAATCCGGAATCCGTCAGGCGGCCTCGATATGTTCATTCTCGAAATTATCCCTGTGCTTCAATGCCAATTCCATATCCTCCGGCGTCACATCGCCGGGAATGACGGCGGCGGCGCGAACGGGCATATCCTCTCCGTCCTCCAGCACGCGCCAGACGGGATCGTGCGTCATTTCGCTCGCCTGCGCGGCGGTCAGCGGTCGAACGGCCTCGATGGCCCGGTAGATGGACTGTATCTCGCGGGACGTGAACCGGTCCGGGTCGGCCGGTTCGACGGCGATGAATTCGTGGCGTACGGCATCGCCGACATTGACCTGGCGCTCCAGGATTTTCCCGCCGGATTTCAGGCCGTTGAGGATCGGATAGATATTCCTGGGAACCGGCCCCTTCGGCATACGTACATAGGCGGACAGGCCGGAGACCGTCTTGCCGTAGCGCCGGTAGTGCAGCACATCCGCCCACCACATCGTCTTGAACAATTTGGTCTTTCCGAGCTCGCCCGGATTCGTGCTGTCGATGATGAAATGCGCCAGCGCGGCCGTGCGCATTCCTGTTTCCCGGTTCTGTTCCGACATTGCCGCGCCTCCCCTTGTCGGAGTCGCTAAGCAGATTTTCCTGCATAATGCAAGAAGAAACCGCTCATTCTCACCCCGCCGCCAGCGCCAGCAGGACGGCGAGTTCCGTTACCTGCTGGACGGCGCCGAGCGTGTCCCCGGTGTGGCCGCCGAAGCGTTTTGCGGCCCACCATGCCGCGGCGAGGGCCGTCAGGGCCGCTGCCGGGACCGAGGGCCAGCCGAGCAGGATGCCGATGCCCGCCGACAGCAGCAGCGCGGCGACGGCGCCGGTCGGGCCGGCGTCGGCTGCGAGGCCGTCGGAGCGGGCGGGCGGCGTCCAGGCCATCGCGCCGGCCATCGCGCCGCGCGAGAGCGCATGAGCCGCGACCGCCGCGACCGGCCCCGCCGCCGCGAGCGCCAGCGCCCGCATCGGAACCGTGAGCGCCAGCGCCAGCGCGCCGTATGCCCCGGTGCGGGAATCGCGCATGACCTCCAGCGCGCGCTGCGGGTCGCGGACGCCGAGCGCATCGGCCGTGTCGGCCAGGCCGTCCTCGTGCAGCCCGCCGGTGAGCGCGACGCCGGCGCCGACCGCGAGGAAGCCCGCCAGCGCCGGCGGCAGGCCCGCCGCTTCCGCCGCCAGGAAGACGAGCGCCACGCAAATGCCGACCGCCAGCCCGACGAGCGGAAAGCACCAGGCCGCCTCGCCGAGCGGCCGCGGCTCCGGCCGGCCGGCGGGCAGCACGGTCAGGAACCGGAAGGCCAGCCGCATGTCGTCGAGCGCGCGCATGGACTTCCCTCTGCGAATCCGCGATAGACCGCCAGCATGGCCGAACCCGATCCTGCTGTCTCGCCCAACGAGACCATGCCGACCGTCTCGCTGGCCGAGATCGCCGAGACCCTCGCCCATCTGCCCGGCCCCGACGAAGAGGCGCGGGCGGCGGCGCGCGCGCGGGACGCCCTGTTGACCAAGCCGCCGGGCGCGCTGGGACGGCTTGAGGAACTGGCGGAATGGCTGGCCGCATGGCAGGGCCGGCATCCGCCCCGCCTCGACCGCCCGCGCGTCGCGGTCTTCGCCGGCAATCACGGCGTCGCCCGGCGCGGCGTCTCGGCCTGGCCCGCCTCGGTGACGGCGGAAATGGTGCAGAACTTCATCGCCGGCGGCGCGGCGGTGAACGCGATTTGCGGCGCGCTCGACGCCGAACTCCGCGTCTATGAACTCTCCCTGGAGGCGCCGACGGCGGATTTCACCCTGGCGCCCGCCATGACGGACGAGGAATGCGCGCGCGCCGTCGCCTACGGCATGATGGCGGTCGAGCCCGGCATCGACGCGCTGGCCGTCGGCGAGATGGGCATCGGGAACACGACCTCGGCCGCCGCCATCGCGCATGCGCTGCACGGAGGAAATGCCGAAGACTGGACGGGGCCCGGCACGGGGGTTTCCGGCGCGCGGCTCGAAGCCAAGATCGAAACCGTGCGCCTCGGCGCCGCCCGGCATGGCGGCCGGCCGCCGCTGGAAGTGCTGCGCCGCCTCGGCGGCTTCGAGACGGCCGCCATGTTCGGCGCGCTCGCGGCCGCCCGCATGGGCCGGGTGCCGGTTGTGCTGGACGGCTACGGCGCGGCGGCGGCCGCGGCCGTGCTGCATGCGCTCGACCCGACCGGCCTCGACCACTGCCAGGCGGGCCACCTCTCGGCCGAACCGGCGCATGCGCGGCTGCTGGCGCTCTGGGGCAAGGCGCCGCTGCTCGACCTGGGCATGCGCCTCGGAGAAGGCTCCGGAGCGGCGCTCGCGCTCGCGCTGCTCAGGGCCGCCGCCCGCTGCCATGCGGACATGGCCACCTTCGAGGGCGCCGGCGTCTCCGGCCCGGAAACCCGCCCGGCAGGCCGGTAGCCCGGGAAGGGCCCTACAGCGCCGGCGCGCCGAACAGGGCGGCGTGGAAATATGCGAAGAGGCCGGCGGCGGCGAGCCCCGCCACGAGCGCCGCCGCATCCATCGCAAGGCGCGGCGCCTTGTCGGCGGGGGGCCGCTTGCCGCGCGCCACCGCGCTCGCCCCCACCGCCAGCGCGAATCCCGCAAAGCCCCCGAAGAGCAGGAGCGAGCGCAACTCGCCGTTCGCCGCCAGATGGGCGAGCGCCCAGAGAAGGAGCCCGAGCAGCATGGGGTGCTGGACGACGGACCGGATGTGCGTCGGCATATTGGCCGCCGCAAACAGCACGAACGCCGCCGGCACCATCCACACCGCCGCCTGCCGCCCCCAGTCCGGAGGCACATAGACGGGCTCGGACGGCGCCGCAGAATAGCCCCACACGATCATTGCGAGGCCTGCGAACGCGAGGGCCGAGAACGCCCCGCGATACCGCTTCCCGCCCATGGAGGCGACAAGGGCGGCGCGAAGAGGCGCAATGCCCGGAACCAGATGCAGGACGATGAAAAGCGCGAGGCCGGCGACGAGGAGCGTCATGGCGGATCCTTCCTGTCATCAGCGTAGGGCAAATCCGCCCGGCGCAGGCGGCTCCGGATAGAGCGGCGCGTCAAGAAGAGACGTCGGCGAGCAATGCAGGAGGGCGGCTCACTCCCGGTCGTCCGGGCTTTTCGCCCAATCCTCGAACGCAGCGTCCAGGAACGCCATGAGTTCCGGGTCGTCCCGGTCGGCCTTTGCAGCCAGCGCCGCCTGCCGGCGGCACTCTTTCTCGAAGCCCGGCTGCTTGCGGTCCCAGTCGAATTGCGGTGCAATTTTCATCCTCCGCGGCCCGTCACATGCTCCTGGAGGCGGGGCATGATCTCGACGAAATTGCAGGGGCGGAAGCGGTAGTCGAGCTGCCAGTGGAGGATGTCGTCCCAGGCGTCCCGGCAGGCGCCGGTCGAGCCGGGCAGGGCGAACAGGTAGGTGCCGCCGGCGGTGCCGGCCGTCGCCCGCGACTGGATCGTGGAAGCGCCGATCTTCTGGAAGCTCTGCCAGCGGAACAGCTCGCCGAAGCCGTCGATCCGCTTCTCATAGACGCCTTCGAAGGCTTCGGGCGTCACGTCCCGGCCGGTGAGGCCGGTGCCGCCGGTCGCGATCACGCAGTCGACTTCCGGATCGTCGATCCACCCGCGCAGCGCGGCCCGGATGGCGTCGACCTCGTCGCGGACGATGGCGCGGCCGGCCAGGACGTGCCCGTCGCGCTCCAGCCGTTCGACCAGGGTGTCGCCCGAGCGGTCGTCGGCCGCGCCGCGCGTGTCGGAAACGGTGAGCACGGCGATGCGCACGGGAACGAAGGGGCGGTTTTCGTCGATGCTGCCGGGCATTATCGGGGCGCTCCCGGTGCGGGGATCGGGTCACACATTGGGCGGGCGGGCGTCGGCGCCCGCCTGTCGGGTGTCGAGGGATTCATAGAGCGGGGTCCGGCCGGCCGCCAGCGCGGCCAGGCTCGGCCGCTGCTGGCCCAGGCGCGCGCGGTACGCCCAGATGTTCGTGAGCACATGCTCGACGAACAGCCGGGTCTCCTTCGCCGGCAGGCTCTCGATGAACAGGAGCCGGTCGTCCATGTGCCGCACCGTGGCGTTCCAGCGGCGCAGCCGGCCGGCGCCGGCATTGTAGGCGATGGCGAGCTTGAGGAGGTCGCCGGCGACGATGTCCTTCTCCAGCAGCAGGCGGAGATAGTCGCGGCCGAGCGTCAGGTTGAGCTCCGGCTCCAGCAGGCGCTTGAGGGTCCTGCCGGCGAAGCGTTCCTTGCGGGACACGGAATTGGCCGTGGACGGCATGAGCTGCATCAGCCCGCGCGCCCCGGCGCTGCTGGCGGCGCGGGTGTCGAACGCGCTCTCGCGGCGCATGAACGCAAGCAGCAGCGCCCGGTCGAGGCCGTAACCGCCTTCCGGCTCCCACGGCGCCAGCGGATAGAGCGCGAGGTCGCGGGGCGTGTCGCCGCGGCCGAGCAGGCGGCGCCCGGCCAGCAGCGCGGCGCGCGGCAGGCGGGCCGATATGGCGGCGGCGAGCAGGGCGCGGGTCGTGTCGGCATCGGCATCGGCGAGTGCAAGACGCATCTCGGCTTCGGCCTCGACCGTCCGCCCGACCTGCGCCAGCGCCAGGGCCCGGACGGCCGCAGGCTCGGCATGGATGCGCAGCCGGTCTCCGTCGTCGAGCGGCGGCGGCTCGAAATTCAGCCCGTGCGGCAGGCCCAGCATTTCGCGGGCCAGCATGCCGTAGAAGGTGCGCTTGTGGACCGCCGCCTCTTTCAGCCAGGTTTCGGCGTCGGCCGGCCGCTCCAGCTGCCCATACATCCTCGCCGCCCAGTACGCGCCGGCCGAGGCGTTCCAGGGCGAGGCTGCCGGAGACCTGGCGTGCGCCGCGAAGTGCCGGGCCGCGCCGGCCTGCCAGCCGAGCCGGAGCGCCGACAGGCCGGCCACCCAGTGAAGCAGCGAAACCCGGCTCTGCGCCTGCTCCGCGCGCCGCGACGCGAGGCTGTAGGCGGCGGCGTCCTTGCCGAGAAGGTAGAAGGAAAAAGCGATGTCGGCGCGCAGCTTGTCGGCATAGTCCCGGCCCAGCGCCCGGTGGACGGCGGCATCGCGGAAGAGGCTGCCCGCGAGGTCGGGGCGTTCGTCCTTCAGATGCTGCTCGATGATCCGGGCATAGATCTCGCCGACCGCCGTCGGCGGCTTCTGCAGGGGCTTGGCGACGAACAGCGGCGTCGGCCGGCGCACCGGCGGGTGCTTCTCCGGCGGCGGCGGCAACATGCCGGGCGGACGGCGCTTGAGCGCCAGCCGCGACACCCGGTGCGCTCCCGGATGGTCGCCATAGGCTTCCAGCCAGGCCCGCAACTCTTCATAGGGGGTGACATAGTCGTGCGAGACGACATAGCGCCGGTAAAGGACATGGCCCATCAGCAGCCGGTCTTCGACCTCCAGCGCGAGCGCGTCCGATTCCTCCCAGCGGTTCTCCGCCTCCAGCTGGAAGAGGCGCTCGTAGCGATCGACGTCGGCCGCCGAAAGGACCCGGAAATCGGCCGCCTCCGAAACGCCGCCCCAGACGGTCAGCATGGCGAGCGCAAGGGTCCTCACGGGCGGCCGCTCTCCAGCCGGGCCCTGACTGCCAGCAGGTCCCGCCAGGACTCGCGCTTGCGCGCCGGCGAGCGCAGCAGGAACGCCGGGTGGAAGGTCGGCATGACATCCACCGGGCCGCCGGAGGTTTCCAGGCTTCGCCAGCGCCCGCGCAGGCGCATGATGCCCTCCGTCGTGCCGAGCAGCGTCTTCGCCGCCGCGCCGCCCGTCAGCATCAGCACTTCCGGCGCCACCAGCGCGATCTGCCGGCTTATGAACGGGCGGCAGGCCTCGACCTCCTCCGCCGAGGGCGTGCGGTTTCCCGGCGGGCGCCAGTAAACGGTGTTGGCGATATAGACCTCGTCGCGCGAGAGGCCGATCGCGGCCAGCATCCGCTCCAGCAGGCGCCCGCTCGGCCCGACGAAGGGGCGGCCCTGCCGGTCCTCGTCGGCCCCCGGCGCCTCGCCGACGATCATCAGGCGGGCCCGCGCGGGCCCTTCGCCGAATACGGTGTTGGTCGCCGTCTTTTTCAGGGCGCAGCCGTCGAAGGAGAGCAGGCGCGCGCGGAGCGTATCCAGGTCGGCCGCGGCTGCGGTGTCCTTAGCGGCGGCCGGCGCGGCCTCCGCAGGACGCGCGCGCGCAGGCGCCGCCCCGGGCGCAGAAGGCGGCGAGGCCGGCGCCCGGGGTTCCGGCGGCGGCGCGAACCGGTCGGTCGGCTCGAAGCCGACGACCTCGTCCACCCCGGCCGCCAATTGCCACTCCAGTGCTGCGAGCAACGGTCCCCGTTCGGTCATGGCATGGTCCGAATGTGTGGCTTATGTTAGCGCAAAGCGCGCGCCGGATGGAGAGGGCCGGGACATGGAACGGGAGAGCATGGAGTTCGATGTCGTTATCGTCGGCGGCGGCCCGGCGGGGCTGGCGGCCGCGATACGCCTGAAACAGCTTGCCGTCGATGCCGGTTCCGAGCTCTCCGTATGCGTGATCGAGAAGGGCTCCGAGATCGGGGCCCATATCCTCTCCGGCGCCGTCCTCGATCCGCGCGCGCTCGACGAATTGCTGCCGGACTGGCAGGAGCGGGGCGCGCCGCTGGAGACGCCGGTCACGGAGGACCGCTTCCTGCTGCTGGGCGAGAAACGCGCCTTCAGGGTGCCCGGCCCGTTCATTCCCCCGGCGCTGCGCAACCACGGCAACCATATCGTGAGCCTCGGCAATGTCTGCCGCTGGCTGGCCGAACAGGCCGAGGCGCTGGAAGTGGAAATTTATCCGGGCTTCGCCGCGGCGGAGGTGCTCTACCGGGAGGACGGGGCGGTCGCCGGCGTGGCCACCGGCGACATGGGCGTCGGGCGCGATGGAGAACCGAGGGCCACACACGAGCCGGGCATCGAGCTTCGCGCCAAATACACGCTGTTCGCCGAGGGCTGCCGGGGCTCGCTCGGCAAGCAGCTCATGGACCGGTTCGATCTCAGGCGGGACTGCCAGCCGCAGACCTACGGTATCGGCATCAAGGAACTCTGGGACGTCGATCCGGCCGTCCACGAACCGGGGCTCGTGGTCCACACCGCCGGCTGGCCGATGGACGGCCGCACCTATGGCGGCTCCTTCCTCTACCACCTGACGGGCGGGCAGGTGGCGGTCGGCTTCGTCATCGCCCTCGATTACCGCAATCCGTGGCTCAGCCCCTTCGACGAGTTCCAGCGCTACAAGACCCATCCGAGGATCCGGCCCTTCTTCGAGGGCGGGCAGCGGGTCGCCTACGGGGCCAGGGCGGTCAATGAGGGCGGGCTGCAGGCATTGCCGAAGCTGGTCTTTCCCGGCGGCGCGATGATCGGCTGCGAGGCGGGGTTCCTCAACGTGCCGCGCATCAAGGGCAGCCACGGCGCCATGAAGACCGGGATGCTGGCCGCCGAGGCGGCCTTCGAGAGGCTGTCGGAGGGCTCCGAAGGCGGCGACGAGCTGGCGGCCTACCCGGAAGCGTTCCGCGCGTCATGGCTGCATGACGAGCTTCACCGGGCGCGCAATGTCCGGCCGGCCTTCCGCTGGGGCCTTGCGGCCGGCCTGCTGCATGCGGGCATCGACCAGGTGCTGCTGCGCGGCCGGGCTCCCTGGACGCTGCGCCACCACGGCACGGACCATGCCGCCACGGGCCGCCGCGAAGACCACAAGGCGATCGACTACCCGAAGCCGGACGGCGTCGTGTCGTTCGACAAGCCCTCCTCGGTCTATCTGTCCGGCACCAACCACGAGGAAGACCAGCCGGTTCACCTGGTGCTGAGGGACGCCGACGTGCCGATCCGGGTCAATCTGGCGGAGTTCGACGCGCCGGAGCAGCGTTACTGCCCGGCGGGAGTCTATGAGATCGTCGAGGACGGCGGCGGGCCGCGCCTGCAGATCAACGCCCAGAACTGCGTCCACTGCAAGACCTGCGATATCAAGGACCCGACCCAGAACATCGTCTGGGCGGTGCCGGAAGGCGGCGGCGGACCCAACTATCCGAACATGTGAAATCCGCCGGATGCGCGCTTTCCTCCTGGCCCTTGCGTTTCTGCTCTCGGCCACCTGCCGTCCGCAGGCGGAGCCGGCCCTGACCGACTGGCTTGCGGCCGGCTATGCCGAGCAGCAATTCGACTTCGCCGCCGCCGCCGGTTTCTACCGGCGGGCGCTGGAAGCGGACCCGGGCAATCCCAGGATACAGGGCCGTCTGATGCGGGTGCATGTCGCGGCCGGCGAAGCGGCGGCAAGCCTGGAACTTGCGCAGGCTCTGGACGCTGCGTTCCCCGCCGGCGCGGCGGGCGAAGCGCCGACATTCGACAATGCGCTGGTCGCGCTCCGCCTCGCGGTGGACGCCGCGAAACGCGGCGACTGGCAGGCGGCGGCCCGGAACCTGGAAGGGCGGGTCGGCAGGACGTTGCCCGAGACGGTCCGGTCGCTCGCCCTGGCGTGGATATACCGGGCGGAGAATGACCGGAACGCCTGGCGCGCAGCGCTTGAGAGGGCCGGCAAGGTCAGCGGCGCCGCGGACTGGACGGCGTTGCATCGCGCCCTGTTGCTGCAGGCGGCCGGACGGCGCGACGAGGCCCGCGCGGCGTTTCGCGGCCTCCGCGCCGCCGGCGTCCGTCCCCGGGGCCTGCTCGCCGAAGCGGGTTTCCTGATGGCGGAGGGCGACGACGCGGCCGCGCGCGACCTGCTGCGCCAGTACCGGTTGCTCGGCGGGCCGCTCCATGCCGAGGAACCGACCGGCCTCGGGCCGCTGGCGGCCGGGCCGTCGGAAGGGTTCGCCGAGGTGCTCTACGGCATGGCGGAGCGCCTTTACCGGCGCCACGTTCCCGTGGCGCTCCTCTATGCCCGGCTTGCGGCGATGCTCAATCGCGGCCATGACGCAGCGCGGGTGCTCGCCGGGGACATCCTGTCCGGGCGGGAGCGGTACGAAGAAGCCCTGTCAGCGTATCTGGCGGTGCCGGAGGACTCGATCTGGCGGCCGGCGGCGGACTTTCGGCGCGCAGATGCGCTGGCTTCGCACGACCGCTTCGAGGAGGCGGTCGCGATACTGGAAGCGGAGTCGGCGGCGCGGGTGCAGGACCCGTTTCCGCTCGGCGAACTCGGCCGTCTGCTGCGCGGACAGGAACGGTACGCCGAAGCGGCCATCGCTTACGCCCGCGCGATCGAGCGGGTCGGCGCGCAACCGGAGCAGCGGCACTGGCGGCTGTTCTACGGACGCGGGATCGCGTTCGAGAGGACGCGCCGCTGGGAACTGGCCGAGCGCGACCTGCTGCAGGCCCTGGATTTCGTGCCCGACCATGCCTACGTGCTGAACTATCTCGGCTATTCCTGGATCGACCGGGGCGAGCATTACGACCGCGCGGAGCGAATGGTCGCAAGGGCGGTCGAGCTCCGGCCGGGGGACGGCTATATCGCCGACAGCCTGGGCTGGGTCTATTACCGCACCGGGCGCTACGCCGAAGCGGTCCGGGAGCTGGAGCGCGCCGCCGCGCTGGAGCCGCTGGACCCGGTGGTAAACGAGCATCTGGGCGATGCCTACTGGAAGACGGGCCGGCTCATCGAAGCCCGGTTCCAGTGGCGCCGCGCGCTTGAGTTCGACCCGGACCCCGAGCGCGTCGACGGGCTGCGCCAGCGGCTCGATTGCGGGCTCGACTGCGGCTGAGCCGTCGAACCCGATGCTGCGCGAACCGGCGCCTGCGAAGGTCAACCTCTATCTGCATGTCGTGGGACGGCGCGCGGACGGGCTGCACCTGCTGGAGAGCGTGGCGGCCTTCGCGGACGCGGGCGACGTGCTCCATGGCGAGCGGGCGGACAGGCTCAGCCTGGAGGTCGTCGGGCCGTTCGCCGGGGCGCTGGCGGACGAGGCGGACAATCTGGTGCTGCGGGCCGCCCGCGCGCTCGCGCCGGGGCTGGGCGCGCGGCTGGTGCTGGAGAAGAACCTGCCGGTGGCGGCGGGCCTGGGCGGCGGCTCGGCCGATGCGGCGGCGGCGCTGCGGCTGCTGTCGCGGCTCTGGGGACTCGAGGCCGACCTGGAAGCGCTGGCGGCGCGGCTGGGCGCGGATGTGCCGGTCTGCCTCGCCGCCGCGACCTGCTTCATGGCCGGCGTGGGCGAGCGCCTGACGCCGCTGCCGGACTGGCCCGCCCCGCCCCTGCTGCTCGCCAATCCGGGCGCGGCCCTGCCGACGCCGGCCGTATTCGGCGCCCGGCGCGGCCCGTTCCGCGAAAGCCGCCCCTGGCCGCGGACGGCGGCGGAACTCGCCGGCTGCGCGAACGACCTGACCGACGCCGCCATATCGCTCGCGCCCGAAGTCGGCGAGGTCCTCGAGGCGCTGGCGGCGCTGGAGGGCGCGTCGTTCGCCCGCATGTCCGGCAGCGGCGCCACCTGCTTCGCCGCCTTCGCCGACCGGGCCGCCCGCAACCGCGCGCGGGAGAGGCTTCGCGCGGACCGCCCCCGCTGGTGGATCGCCTGAGCCCGCTACCGGTTCAGGAAATTGAGCGGCAGGCCGGGGCGGGGCCAGGGGGCGGATACCAGCCGGCCGGACATGGAGAGGGTGATGAACGCCGTGCGCAGCCCCTCGCCGCCGAAGGCGATGTTGGTGGTCACCGGGTCCGGCATCGGCACATGCGCCGCCGCGCCGCCGTCCGGCGGGATGACGGTGACGCCGCCCTTGTGGATCGTGGCGACGCAGATGCGGCCGTCGGCCTCCACCGCGAGCGAATCGAAAAATTGCAGGCCCGGCGCGCCGTGGAGGCAGCGCCCGCGATGGCCGCGCACCCGCTTGCCGCCCGAGCCGGCGATGACGCCCGGCGCCTCCAGGTCGAAGGCGATGAGGCGCGCGGTCTCGGTCTCCGCCACATAGACGCGGTCCTCCTCCGGCGAGAGGCCGACGCCGTTCGGCGCATGCAGCGGCCAGACCGCCTCGCGAACGGGCCCGCCGCCGGCCGGCGCGTAGAAGAGGCCGGTCACGTCCCGCACCCGGCCGCGCTCCTTGCCGTTATCGGTGAACCAGAGGCCGCCCGTCCGGTCGAAGACGAGGTCGTTCGGCCCCTTGAGCGGCTCGCCCCCGCAATCGCGCCAGACCGTCTCGACCGCGCCCGTTTCGAGATCGACGCGCTGGATCGACCCGCCCTCATAGTCGCGCGCGCAGCCGGTCGGGAAGAGCCTGCCGCCGCGGTCGTACCACTCCATGCCGCCATTGTTGCAGACCCAGAGCCTGCCGTCGGGGCCGAGCGCGGCGCCGTTGGGGCCGCCGCCGGTCTGCGCCGCGACCGTCCGCGCGCCGTCCGGGGCGATGCGCGCGATGCGCCCGGCCGCGATCTCGCAGACCAGCACGTCGCCGCCGGGCAGCGCCACCGGCCCCTCCGGGAACCGGAGCCCGCTTGCGATCTCCCGTAGTTCCGTCATGTCGCGCTCTCGCCTCCCGTCCCCTATACTCGGCGCCCGCAACCGCAAGGAGCGGCCCCATGGACGGAAGCCCGACCATCCATTTCAGCGCGTGCCCGCACGATTGCCCCTCGACCTGCGCGCTCGAGGTCGAACGCTTCGACGCCCACAGCATCGGCCGCATCCGGGGCGCCCGCGAGAACGACTACACCGTCGGCGTGGTCTGCGCAAAGGTCGCGCGCTATGCCGAGCGCATCCACCATCCGGACCGGCTGCTCCACCCGATGGTCCGCACCGGCCCCAGGGGCTCGGGCAGGTTCGAGCGCATTTCCTGGGAGGACGCGCTCGACCTCTGCGCGGAGAAGTTCCTGGAGGCCGAGGCGAAGTTCGGGCCGGAGACGGTCTGGCCCTACTACTATGCCGGCACGATGGGCCTCGTGCAGCGCGACGGCATCAACCGCCTGCGCCACGCCAAGCGCTATTCCGGCTTCCATGCCACGATCTGCACCACCCTGTCCTGGAACGGCTTCATCGCCGGCACCGGCAAGCTCGCCGGCTCCGACCCGCGCGAGATGGCGAAGGCCGACCTGCTGGTGATCTGGGGCACCAACGCCGCCGCCACCCAGGTCAATGTGATGACCCACGCCGTCCGGGCCCGCAAGGAGCGCGGCGCGCGCATCGTCGTCATCGACGTCTACCGCAACGAGACGGCGAAGCAGGCGGACCGCTTCGTCTGCGTGCGCCCCGGCACGGACGGCGCGCTCGCCTGCGCGGTCATGCATGTGCTGTTCCGCGACGGCCACGCCGACCGGGACTATCTGGAGGCGATGACCGACGCGCCGGCCGAGCTGGAGGCGCATCTGGCAAGCCGCACGCCGGAATGGGCGGAGGCGATCTGCGGCGTGCCGGCGGCCGAGATCGAGGCGCTGGCGGGCGAGATCGGGCGCACGGAACGCACCTATCTCCGGCTCGGTTACGGCTTTTCGCGCCAGCGCAACGGGGCGGTCAACATGCACGCCGCCTCCTGCATCGCCGCGGTTACGGGCGCCTGGAAACATGAGGGCGGCGGCGCGTTCCACAATAACGGCGCGATCTACGGCTGGGACAAATCGCTGATCGAGGGGCTGGACGTGCGCGATCCGCAAGTGCGCCTGCTCGACCAGACGCGCATCGGCCCGGTGCTGGCCGGCAATCCCGCGGACCTGCAGGGCGGCCCGCCGGTAACGGCCATGCTGATCCAGAACACCAACCCGATGATGGTGGCGCCGGAGCACCTCCTGGTCCGCGCCGGTTTCGAGCGCGAGGACCTGTTCACCTGCGTGCACGAGCAGTTCATGACGGTGACGGCGCAGATGGCCGACCTCGTGCTGCCGGCCACCATGTTCCTGGAGCATGACGACATCTACCAGGGCGGCGGGCACAGCTATGTCATCGCCGGCCCGAAGATCGTCGAGCCGCCGGGCGAGTGCCGGTCGAACCACGAGGTGACGGCGGCGCTCGCGAAGCGGCTCGGGGTCGATCATCCGGGCTATGCCATGACCGCGGCCGAGGTCGCCGACGCGACGCTGCGCCGCTCCGGCTATCCGGGCTTCGAGGAACTCAGGCAGGAGCGCTGGACGGACGCCCAGCCCGACTTCCGCACCGCGCATTACCTGGACGGCTTCGCCTGGCCGGACGGCAAATTCCGCTTCAAGCCGGACTGGGGCGCCTTCAGCCCGCGCGCCCACAATACCGCCGGGTCGATGCCGCAACTGCCCGACCACTGGGACGCGATCGAGAACGCCACGGACGACAAGCCGTTCCGCATGGCGACCTCGCCGGCGCGCGGCTATCTCAACTCCTCCTTCACCGAGACGCCGACCTCGCAGCAGCGCGAGGGGCGGCCGACCGTGATGATCCATCCCGAGGACGCGGACGCGCTCGGCATTCCCGACGGCGGGCGCACGCGGGTCGGCAACGACAAGGCGTCTGTCGTGGTTCATGCCCGGCATTTCGACGGCGTGAGGCGCGGCGTCGTGGTGGTGGAAAGCATCTGGCCGCACGAGGCGTTCGAGGAAGGGCTCGGCATCAACGCGCTTACCTCCGCCGACGCGGCCCCGCCGGTCGGCGGCGGCGTGTTCCACGACACGGCGGTGTGGGTGCGCGCCGCCTGATGGCCGTTGCGCTCGAAGCGGTCGCGGCCGCGACCGAAGGGCGCTTGCACGGCGACGGCGGGGTTGCGGTCGAGCGCCTGGTGCATCCCGTCGAGGCGCAGGCCGCCGACGATCTGGTCTTCCTGATGGATGCGGGCCATGCGCCCATGCTGGCGCAGTCTCCCGTCCGCGCCGCGGTGCTGCCGCAAGGGGCCCAGCCGCCCGAGGGCGCGCTCGACGCCTGGGTCGAGGTGGCGGCGCCGCGCTATGCGCTGGCCGGGCTGGTGGCGCTGTTCGAGCCGGGGCCGCATGCCCCGCCGGGCGTGCATCCGACTGCCGATGTCGCCGGGGACGCGGTTCTGGGGGCGGGCGTCTCGCTCGGGCCGTTCGTTTCCGTGGGGCCGGGGGCGGAGATCGGCGCGGGCGGGCGCATCCTCTCCCACGCTTCGGTCGGGGCGGGCGCGCATATCGGGCCCGACTGCCTGATCCATGCGGGCGTGCGCATCGGCGAGGGGGTGCGGCTCGGCGCGCGCGTCATCGTGCAGGCGGGCGCGGTCATCGGCGCGGACGGCTTCAGCTATGTGACGCGCGCGCCGGCCTCCTTCGAGGTCGCGCGGCGCTCCGGCGACTTTCACGGCGTCGTCAACGAGCGCGTCCGGCGCATCGGCTCGCTCGGCCGGGTCGAGATCGGCGACGATGCGGAGATCGGCGCGAACAGCTGCATCGACCGCTCGAATGTCGGCGCAACCCGCATCGGCGCGCGCACCAAGATCGATAATCTCTGCCAGATCGGCCACAATATCGTCATCGGCGAGGACTGCCTGATTTCCGGCAAGACCGGCATCGCCGGCAGCACGCGCATCGGCGACCGGGTGGTGCTGGGCGGCGCGGCCATGCTCGCCGACCACATCGAGATCGGCGACGACGCGGTGGTGGGCGGCGCGGCGGCGGTCTGGAAGTCCGTGCCGCCCGGCCAGGTCTGGGTCGGCTACCCGGCGCGGCCGAAGTCGGTCTATCTCGCCGCCCAGGCGCATCTGGCCCGCATGGGCCGCGTCGCAACCCAGCTCCGGCGCCTCGCCGCCCGCGTCCTCGCCCTGGAAGGCGGTTCCGGGCGGCGCTGAGGGCGCGGCCGGGCGGCCGAGGGCGGACGCGGCTCTCCCGCCGCCGTCGCCAAGTCCTGTTCACGATGTCAAACAACGAATCCCGCCGCTCGATGGCGGCGGGTTTCCGGGGTCCAACCTTTCTGCAGGAAGAAACCCCGGATGCGCACCCGGTCAGCAAAGCCGGATGCGCCATATTTCAAGTCCGGACGCACCTCGCCGGTTGATCGGCCGGTGCGCCCGGACGCGCCGCGACGGCCCGCAGGCCGCCGCGGCTCTGTCCCTACCCGTATCCCGGACCCCGCATGGCCCCGCTTCCTCCGGTTTCGTTCCCTGCCCGGTTTCACCCGGCTCCCTACCTATATGGGACCTTGTCAACCCCCGCCCGTCTTCGCGGGGGCAGGCGGGGCGCAGCAGGGCCGGCGTCAGCGAAGCAGCGGGTTTCTCGCGCCGAAGCCGGGGAAGCGGCTGAAATCGCGGTCGGCGGACCAGAGCTGCGTCACGCCATGCGCGACGCAGAGCGCCGCCACGCGCGCATCGTGGACCATCGGCCCCCGAAGCCGCCCGGCTAGGAGCTGGTCCTTCAGGACGGTCCAGTGCGTCCCGGTCTCGGTCAGCAATTCCGCGACCGGTGATTCGAGCCAGGCGTCCACCTGGTCCAGGGCCTGCTCCAGGGACGACGGCGGATCGTAGATCCCCGGGTGGGTCGCGATGGCGATGAATTCGTGGATGCACGGCCAGGGCAGCCCCCACCGGTCCCGGCCCTCGGCGAGCTCGCGGATGCGGTAGCGCGCCGGCCCGTGCCATTCCGAGTCCGCCCGGTGGGCGTACACCAGGATGTTGGTATCGACGGCGATCAACTTCCCCGCCCTTCATAGGCGGCGCCCCGGACGCGTTCCCAGCCCGCGCCCCGGAAGGCTTCCTGCAATCCCCGGCCGCGAACGCTGGCATCCCGCAGCACGAACGGTTCCGGTTCCGTCCCGGCAGCGCGCAGAACCTCCCGCAGGCCGCGCTCGACCACCGAGCGGAAGGTCACGCCTTCCCGCGCCATATGGGCCTTCACCTCCTCGGCAAGGCCGTCCGATATTTCCACGGTGGTCTTCATGCGGTGCTCCCATATATAAGAATATGGGTCACCATATCATAAAATGCGGCACTATGGAGCAGACCTTATCGGCCGGTTGCGCCCGGGGGGCCGGCAAGCATTTCCTCAAGCGCATAGAGCGTCTTCTGCGGCAGTTTTTCCACGGGATAATACCGCTCCACCGTCTCAAGCGCGGCGCCGTATTTCGTCAGGTTGAGGAAGCGCAGGAGAAAGCGTACGTCCTGCTCGTCGTGGAACTCTTCTCCGATGCGCATTGCCATACATTTCATCGCCAGGAGATATTCCGGGGCCGCAGTCAGGACCCGAAGGTGTGACCGCTCCATATAGGGGTGGAATTCGCCCCGGTCGCTCAGAAATCCCTTTGCGGCGTCGTTGAGCCAATCCTCGTGCAAAGAGCTCCCGAGCGCGACGCGGCGCGCCGCAGCCCGCAACTCTTTTTCCGGCCGGAAGAAGGCGCCCACATCCCGGGTCGAGGCGCGCGCGTCGAATACGAGACACATGACTGCGCCCCCGACCAGATAAACCTCTCCGACGATGCCGGCGCTCTCAAGTTCTCCGTTCAGGCGTTCCAAGAGCCCTTCGATGTCCTGCCTGGACAGTTCCACTAGACACGCTGTCCGATCGAAGAATCGACGAAAAGGTTCCGGCGCCGGAACGGCGGCGGCGACCGGGTCAGCAGGTGTAACCGCAAACTCCCGAGCGCGGTTCCGAACCAGGGCTCCGGCAGCGGAGGAATGCCGCCCGTCCAGCGCGGAGGGGCCACGCCTTTCGACGCGGCCGCAGATTCGACCATTGCGGCCAGGTAATTCGCCTCGAAGGGGGGCAAGTCGATTCCCGGAGGATTCGACACCGATTGCGCCAACTCGCTGCTGCTGAGCCTGTCCAGAAAATCGTGAATCGCCGCGAACGCGAACGAGCGTTTGCCGGGATTCGCGGCAAGCGCCTCGACAAGCGCTCGGAATTGTCGCTCGACGGGCGGAAGCACCCGACACAGCACCCAGTCCGAGACGGTCATGCCGGCCTCGGCCGCCCGGTCGCGAATTCGTGTCTTGTCTGCCGGACTGATACGGATCTGAAGCTGTCCGGACTTGTTCTCGGCGTTCATAACTTGTTGAAATTGGACGATTCCACGCCGGCTGTCAATACAGCGTATCGACAAGTGGTCCCGGCCCGCCATCGACCGTGGCCAGGAGGGCCCGGCGACCAGCCTCGGCCGCCTTACGGGCGCATGCGGAACCAGCTCGGGCCGGTCTCGCGCAAGGGTGCGGAGAGGTTGGCGAACTCGCAGAGCAGCGGACGGGTATTGCGCGGGTCCACGATCTCCTCGATCCAGAAGGTCTCGGCCGAGCGGAAGGGCGAGCGCAGCTTCTCCAGCCGCTCCTCGATCTCGGCGAGCTTCACGTCCGGGTCCTCGGCCTCGTCGAGGTCCGCCCGGTAGGCCGCCTCGATGCCGCCTTCGAGCGGCAAGGAACCCCAGAAGCCTGAGGGCCAGGCGTAGCGGTAGGAGAGCCGCCCGCCGTTCTGGTGCGCCGCGCCGGCCACGCCGAAGACATTGCGCAGGATGACCGCGCACCAGGGGATGGTGGTCTGCCAGATCGCCGACATCGCCTCGACGCCGTAGCGGATCGTCGCCTCGCGTTCGGATTTCGAGCCGATCAGGAAGCCCGGACAATCGACCAGATAGACCATCGGCAGGTGGAAGGT
Source organism: Alphaproteobacteria bacterium (assembly GCA_022825195.1). Taxonomy (GTDB): domain Bacteria; phylum Pseudomonadota; class Alphaproteobacteria; order Bin95; family Bin95; genus Bin95. The sequence goes on along the minus strand of JAJDYL010000122.1, from coordinate 591 downwards.
CTGGGCGAGATCGACGAAGCGGCGCACCTTGCGGCAGGCGTCCGCGGTCCAGCCGCCGCCGAAGAAATAGGGGTCCGACGCCATGACCGCGACGGGCCAGCCGTCGAGCCGCGCGAACCCGGTGATGACCGAGCGCCCGAAGGACCGTCCCATCTCGAAGAACGACCCGCTGTCGACCACCGCCTCGACGATTGGCCGCATCCGGTAGACCTTGCGGATGTTGCGCGGGATGGCCTCGATCAGCCAGTCGACGCTCCGGTCCGGATCATCACTGCACGGGCCACGGGGCGGCAGGTCGAAGACCGAACCCGGCAGGTAGGACAGGAAGCGTCTCGCACACTCGAACGCCTCCTCCTCGGTGTCGACCGCGTGGTCGACGGCGCCGGCGCGCAGCTGGATCTCGTGACCGCCGAGTTCGTTCTTGGTCAGGTCCTGCCCGGTCCGCGCAACCACCGGCGGTCCGGCGACGAAGAGCGCTGACCGCTCCTTGATCATGACCGAGTAGTGCGAGGCGGCAAGATGGGCCGCGCCCAGTCCGGCCACCGAACCCAGGCCAAGCGCGACCCGTGGAACCGTTCCCATGTTCTCGAC
>JAJDYL010000060.1 GCA_022825195.1 Alphaproteobacteria bacterium | reverse complement strand
CCCTGATCGCAGAGCGATAACCCCTCGCCATTCCTTCACCCGCATGGTGAAAACCAAAATACGCCCAACAGGACGCTCAAATCATTGTAGGAAAGGCATCGGACAACAGGCCACCCCTGCCGCAGCTCGCCGATCAGGGGTAAGACAGGGGACTTGACGCATGGACCGGCATGGCCGAACTAATGTGCGCACATGGGCTTATACACATAAGCGCCTGTTCGGGAGACCCGCATGACCCGATGGCACCTTTCGATTCCCGACAAGACGGACCGCGCCGTCCGCACTTTTCTTGCGCGCACCGGCGGCAGAAAGGGCGACCTCTCCCGGTTCGTCGATGACGCTGTCCGCCGCCGCCTGCTCGACCTGACCCTGGGCGACGTCAAGGCCCGCAACGCCGAATACGACCAGCAGCAGATTCTGGACCTGGTCGATGAAGAAGTGACTGCCGTGCGTGCGGGTCGTTGTTGATACCAACATCCTTGTCGGCGCCCTCGCGCGACCGCGCCCGCAAAGGTTGGTGAATGCCGACGAGGCGGCCGCTATCGTCGACAATATCGGTGCACGGGCCCTTGTCCTGGAGGACCTCCCGGAGGTCGATCTGTCGCCCGACCCCGACGACAACGCGATTCTGGCTGCAGCGATTGCCGGAAGCGCAGACCTGATCGTTTCCGGCGACAAGAAACATGTGCTGGCGCTTGGCCAGGTTGCAGGGATTCCTGTCGTGACCGCCCGCGAGGCGTTGGAACGCCTTGCCCTCGCTTGAAGGCCGCCGGCTGCGTCCGGCTCAGCTTCGCCAGAAGCGCGGCGTGAAGAGGAGGAGGACGCTCAGCACTTCCAGCCGGCCGAGGAGCATGCCGCAGATCAGGACCCATTTTGCGGGGTCGTTGAGCGTCGAGAAATTGCCTTCCGGGCCTATCACGTCCCCGAGGCCGGGGCCGACATTGGAAATGGCCGTTGCGGCGCCGGACACGGCCGTCTCAAGGTCGAGGCCCGCAATGCCGAGCGCCACGGTAATCACGGCGAATGCGGTGATGAAAAGAAACACGAAGCTGGTCACCGAGGTCGCCACCGCCGGCGGGATCGGCTTGCCGGCATAATGGGGCACATAGACCCCGTGGGGGTGGAGCAGCCGGCCCAGCTGGGTGCGCGCCTCCGCGAACAGCACCTGGAGGCGGAACACCTTGATGCCGCAGGTGGTCGAGCCGGCGCAGCCGCCGATGAACATGAGGCAGAACAGCGCCGCCGGCGCAAAGCCGCCCCACTCGGAAAAGTCGGTGGTCACATAGCCGGTTCCGGTCATGTAGGAGGTGGCGTTGAAGGCGACCTGCCTGAGCGCGATGAACGGGTCGACCGAATTCACGACTGCATGGGCCGCCGTCAGCACCGCCACCGAAACGAGGAGTATGCCGAGAAAGGCCTGCACCTGGCTGTCGGAAAGCAGTCTCGCTCCCCGTCCGCGCAGCATCTGGATATAGAGCACGAAGGGCAGCGACCCGGCGATCATGCCGGCGACGACGATCCATTCCACGGTGGGGTTCCGGAACTGGCCGATGGAGCCGTCCATGGTCGAGAAGCCGCCCGTTGCGATGGTCGTCATCGAATGGACCACGGCATCGAAGACCTCGAGCCCCGCCGCGTAAAGCGCCCCGGTGAGCAGCACGGTCATGGCGAGATAGATCACGCCGATATGGCCCGCGATCTGCGCGGCCCTCGGCAGCACCTTCTCGGAACGGTCGCTCGACTCGATCCGGAAGATCTGCATGCCGCCGACCCGGAGCAGCGGCGAGACCGCAATGGCGGTGACGATGATGCCCATGCCGCCGAGCCATTGCAGCAGCGCGCGCCAGAGCAGGATGCCGGGCGCCATGTCGTCGAGGCCGGTCAGCACGGTCGAGCCGGTGGTGGTGATGCCCGAGACCGCCTCGAACATGGCGTCCGTCACGTCAAGGTCGATATCCGAAAGCAGCAGCAGGGGCAGGGCGGCGAAGGCGCTCAGCACCACCCAGCTCAGGACCGCCATCAGGAAGGACTGGCGCAGGGTGAGATAGCGGTGCAGCTGCGAGCTCGGTCTCGCGGAACGGCAGACGGCGACGAGGAGGCCGCCGACGAACAGCGTGATCGCCGCGCCGATCAGGAACACGGTCGACTCCGATTCGGCGCGGCCCGCTTCGACCGCGGCCGGCAGCAGCATGGCTCCGGCCAGCATGACCAGCAGCCAGCCGATGATGAAGAAGACCGGTCGAGGGTCGATCATCGCGCAACCGTGCCGGTCAGTGGATCGACTCCGCCGACCAGGGGCTGTCGAGCGAGAACGCCGGGATGTCGATCTCGAACCGTTCGCCGTTCTCGCTCACCATCCCGTACCGGCCGACCATGAAGCCGGATGCGGTCGGCAGCGGCGCGCCGCTGGAATATTCGAAGCTTTCGCCGGGCTTGAGGACGGGCTGCTTGCCGACGACGCCCGGGCCGCGCACCTCTTCGGCGCGCCCGCGCGCATCGGTGATCCGCCAGTAGCGCGATAGCAGCTGCACCGTGGAGGTGCCCTCGTTCGCGATCTCGATATGGTAGGCCCAGAAATAGCGCCCCGCCGCCGGCTCCGAATGGTCTTCCAGATATTCCGGCCGGACGCGTACGCGCACGTTCGCCGTCGTCTTCTCATACATGATGATGCGCTCCCGAGACGCCATTGTCCGGCATCGGCAGCGCCAAAAGCAAGTCCCGCAGGGAGGCGGGCAGGCCGGCGCCGTCCGGGGTCCGGGGGGACAGACCGGCCTTTCGCGCAAGTCCGCGCTCGGCTATAGAGGGCGCTTCCGCCACCTGCTGCCGCGTCCATGTCTTCCGGTTCCGCGCCCCTGCCCCGTCCTGCCGCCGACTAGGCCTGGATGCGGGTTTTCCGACATTTCTCCGGGCTGCCGGAGGACGCTCGCGGCGCGGTTGCGGCGCTTGGCAATTTCGACGGCGTGCATGGCGGCCACCGCGCCGTATTCGCCGCATGCAGGGAAATCTCCGGGGGCAGCCCGCTGGCCGCGGTCACCTTCGAGCCCCATCCCAGAAGCTATTTCCGGCCGGACGATCCGCCCTTCCGGCTGACCTCGCTGCAGGGCAAGATCTACCAGCTGGAGCCGCTGGGGCTGGACCTGCTCTACGTACTGGAGTTCGACGAGGCGATGGCGGCGCGCTCGCCCCGGTCGTTCGCCCGCGATGTGCTGGCGGAGGGCCTCGGCATCTCGCATGTCGTCGTCGGGGACGATTTCCGCTTCGGCCGGGGGCGGACCGGCATGCCGGACGACCTTGCAGCGTTCGGCCGCGAATACGGTTTCGCCGTCACCGTCATGCCGGACGTGATCGCCCCGGACGGCATCGGTTTCTCCTCGACGCGGGTGCGCGAACACCTGGCGGCCGGGCGGCCGGCGGAGGCCGGGCACCTTCTCGGCCACCCCTGGGAAATCGTGGGCCGGGTCGAGACCGGCAAGAAGCTCGGCCGGACCATCGGTTTCCCCACGGCCAATCTCGGCCTCGGCGACCTGCTGGTCCCCGCCCGCGGCGTCTATGCCGTCAGCGCCGGCCTCGAGGAAGCGTCCGGCTGGATCTGGCGGGACGCGGTCGCAAATCTCGGCGTCCGCCCGACGGTGGACGGCGCGAAGCTCACCTTCGAGGTGCACATCTTCGACTTTTCCGAGGACATCTACGGCCGCGCGCTGCGCGTCAGGATGCTCGACTTCATCCGCCCGGAGCGGCGCTTCGACGGCCTCGATGCGCTGAAGGCGCAGATAGCGGCCGATTGCGAGACCGCGCGCAGGCTGCTCGCCGGCGGCCCGGCGGATCCTCTCAGAGCAGGTCGCGCAACGTAGCCACCAGCGGGCGGTCGGCCGGCGGCATCGGCCAGTCCGGCATGTCGCGCGGCCTGATCCAGGCCAGGCGCTGGCCTTCCCTCGGGCGGGGAATGCCCTGCCAGACGCGGCACACATAGAGCGGCATCAGCAGATGGAAGTCGGCATAGGCATGGCTTGCGAAAGTGAGCGGGGCCAGGCAGGAGGCTTCCGTATCGATGCCGAGCTCCTCCCTGAGTTCGCGCAGGAGGGCGGCCTCGGGCGTCTCGCCGGGCGCCGGCTTGCCGCCCGGAAACTCCCACAGGCCGGCCATCGCCTTGCCCTCGGGGCGCTCAGCCAGAAGCACGCGCCCGTCGCGGTCCACCAGGGCGGCGGCGACGACCAGCAGCACGCCGTTCAAGAGCGGTAGGACCCGTTGATGTCGATGTAGCCGTGGGTCAGGTCGCAGGTCCAGACGACCGCCTTGCCGCGGCCGACTCCGACATCGACCGCGATCCGGATGTCCTGGCCCTGCATGTGCCGGGCGACAGGCGTTTCGTCGTAGTCCGGCACCACCTGGCCGCCGCGCGTGATCTCGACGCCCCCGATGCCGATGCGGAGCGCGTCCCGGTCCGCCCTTTCGCCGGCCTTGCCCACCGCCATGACGATCCGGCCCCAATTGGCATCCTCGCCGGCGATGGCCGTCTTGACGAGCGGCGAGTTGGCGATCGCCAGTCCGATGCGTCTGGCGGCGCGCGCGGACGCTGCTCCCGACACGGCGATTTCCACGAATTTGGACGCCCCCTCGCCGTCGCGCACGATCTGGTGCGCCAGGTCGCGGCAGACCGCCTCCAGCGCCCGGGCGAAGCTGCGCAGCATGGCGGCGTCGGGTTCCGGATTGCCTGCCGCGCCGGTCGCGGCGACCAGCACCGTGTCGCTGGTCGAGGTGTCGCTGTCCACGGTGATGGCGTTGAAACTGCGGTCGACGGCGCGGCTCGTAAGCCTCTGGAGCAGGTCGGGCGGCACGGCTGCATCGGTAAAGACGTAGGCGAGCATGGTTGCCATGTCCGGCGCGATCATGCCCGATCCCTTGGCGATCCCGGCGATCTGCACCGTCCGGCCGCCGATCTTCGCGGTGGCGGCGGCGCCCTTGGGGAAGGTGTCCGTGGTCATGATGGCGCCCGCCGCGGCCGGCCACGCCCCCGGCGACAGCGCCTCGACCAGCCCCGGCAGTTTCTGGACGATGGTGCTCTCCGCCGGCAGCGGTTCGCCGATCACGCCCGTGGAGGAGACGAACACCTCCTGCTCCGCACATCCAAGCGCAGCAGCGGTAGCCGCAACCGTTCGCTCCACGGCCTCGTCGCCGACGCGGCCGGTGAAGGCGTTGGCGTTGCCCGAATTCACCACGATGGCCCGCGCGCGGCCGCCGGTGAGCGCGCCCCGGCACCATTCGACCGGCGCCGAAGCGGTCAATGAGCGGGTAAGCGCGCCGGCGATGGCGGTGCCGGGCGCGAGCCCGACCAGCAGCAGGTCGTCGCGCCCCTTGTAGCGGATGCCGGCCTCGACGGTCGCCACGCGGACGCCGCCGATGTCCGGCAATTCGGGAAAGCGCTCGGGTGCGAGGGGAGAAACCGTGTTCATTGCGATTCGGCCGTTCCGTCGGGATTGAGGAGTTCGACTTCCGCACCGGCGAGAAGCTCTTCCAGATGCTCCCGCAGGATGCGCTCGCTCATCTGGCGCGCGAGCGGTCCGCGCACCTGCGTGAAGGCCGGGGCGGGCGCTCGCTCGGTCCCGTGCAGAAGGATCACATGCCAGCCGAACCGGGTCTTGACCGGCTCGGCGGTGTAGGAACCCGGCTCGAGCGCGAGCGCCGCCTTTTCGAAGGCCGGCACCATGGACCCCTTGCCGAAGGCGCCGAGGTCGCCCCCGCGGGACTTGGTCGGGCCGATGGAGTGCTGTTCCGCGAGCGTGGCGAACTCGCCTCCCTTGTCGAGCTCGGCGATAACGGCGCGGGCGCTCTCCTCGTCCGCGACCAGGATATGGCTCGCCCGGATCTCCAGCTTGCCCTTGCCGTCGGGATAGGTCTCCCTGTAGAGCGCCCGGATCTTCGCGTCGTCGATCCGCTGTTGCAGGTAGTCCAGCATGTAGTACTGGGTGAGCAGGGTCCGGCGCTGCCGGGTGAGCTGGCGCTGGAAATCCGGCCGCTGGTCGAATTGGGCGGCCTCCGCGGCGGCGAAGATCAGGAACTCCTCGACGACACGGTCGCGCGCGGCCCGGTAGATGAGGGAGGGCGGCGCGCCCTGCATGCTGGGCGCAATCTCGGCCGCCTGCCGGTCGACATCGGACTTGTAGACGGGAACCCCGCCTACCTTCGCGACCACCGGGTCGCCGGCCTGGGCGAGGGCAAGCGCCGGGGCCAGAACGGCCGCGAGCGTGAAGGGGAGCAGACGCATGGTGCAAGCGGCCTTGTTTCGGGCAGGTGCGGGAACGCGGCCAGCATGGACACCGGCCGCATGGAGGTCAACGCTTCGCGCGGGTTCGCCAAAGGGGAGAGCGGCAAACCGCCGGTTTCGGCAACTGCGTCCGGCCCCGGCCGGGTCGGGCTGCTCCGTTCCCGCAGCGAACATGCGCTGCGTCCTTCGGCTTGCCTTGCACCGCCTGAATTGCGGGATAGGCAGCCGCTGCCTTGCGGGTTAGGTTTGCGCGGTTCCGGGCACCGCCCGACGACGAGGCCGCGAGTGAAGGGGAGGGGCGCCATGTCGCTCACGCAGGAACAGGTCGAGCGTTTCGACGAAACCGGATATCTGGTGCTGCCCGGCGCGCTGCCGGCGGACCTGCTCGACGAGCTGCGCCGGGAGGCCGACCTCGCCGTTGCCGACGCGCGCGGCCTGGAGGCGTCGGACGAACGCCACGACCTGGAGGACAGCCACCGGCCCGACGCGCCGCGCGTCCGGCGGCTGAAGACGCCCTTCGCCTACTGGCCTTTCTTCGACCGGCTGATGCGCTCGGATGCGGTGCTGGATGCCGTCGAGCCGCTGCTCGGCCCCGACATCCGCATCCACAACAGCAAGCTCAACATGAAGTCGGCGCATTTCGGCGCGGCGGTGGAATGGCACCAGGACTGGGCCTTCTACCCCCACACCAACGATACCGGCCTCGCGCTCGGCATCTATTTGGACGATGTCGGCGAGGACAACGGCCCGATGATGGCGGTGCCGGGCTCGCACCGGGGCCCCGTGTTCGACCATCACAGCGACGGCGCGTTCTGCGGCGGCATCGACCCCGACCGGCACGATGTGGGCCATGAGAACGCGGCGAAAATGACGGGGCCCGCCGGCACCTTCACCCTGCACCATGTGCGGGCCGTGCACGGCTCGGCGCTCAACCGCTCGAACCGCCCGCGCCGGCTGCTGCTCTACAGCTATTTCGCCGCCGATGCCTGGCCGCTGATGGGCCTCGAAGGCGCGACGCTCGAGGAGTTCGACAAGCGCATCTGCCGGGGCCGGCCGACCCTGGAGCCGCGCCTCAAACCCGCGCCGGTGCGCATGCCGCTGCCGGTCGCGCCGAAGCAGGGCTCGATCTACGAGAACCAGAAGACGCTCACGGGCCGCTTCTTCGACCAGTATGAGGAAGTCGCCTGAGACCGGAGGAGGCGTCCGTCCCTTGACTGAACGGTTCTGCAATCTCGACCGGCTCGCCCGCCTGATGGACAGCCGGGGCGTCGATGCCGTGCTCGCGGCTTCGCCCAACAATGTCTACTGGCTCTCCGGCTTCAACCTGCCGGCGCACAAGTCCGACGAGCCGCGCCCGCTTGCCGTGCTGCTGGCGCGCGAGGCGCCCGAAGCGCCGGTCATGGTGCTGCCCGACTTCTATCTGGGCGCCGCTGCGGCCCATTCGGGCTGGATCGAGGATATCCGCCCCTTCCGCGCCATCCTGCTGCCCTTCGACCAGCCGTCGCGCGGCAGGGCGGACCTCGACCGCTTCGTCGCGCCGGGCGACCGGCCGAACTGGTTTCCCGGCGCCGCGGACCGCTACGCGCCGGACATGGTGGCCGCGCTGGAGCGCGCCGTCGCCGATCTCGGCCTCGCCGGCAAGCGCATCGCGGCGGACGAGACGAGGCTGGCCGCGCGCCTTTCCGGCATCCATGTGGAGGACGGCTACGGGCTGCTGATGTCCGCGCGCAGCGTCAAGACGCCCGCCGAGGTGGACCTGATGCGCGCCGCCACGGCCGTCAACCGCGCGGCCATCGAGGAGAGCATCGACGCCTGGACGCCCGGCATGACCTGGCGCGACCTCTGCGCCGCCTACCACGCGGCGGCGCTCGCGCGCGGTGGCTTCGTCCACGATCCGGGCGCGATGGTGCTGGCGAACGGCTCCGACAGCCCCGTTCCGGTCATCGCCTCGGAGGCGGACGACTACGAGCTCGAGCCGGGCATGAGGATCATGTTCGACTGCCACGGCACGAAGGACCGCTATTGCTGGGACGGCGGCAAGACCTGGATCGTCGGCTCCGAAGGCGCGGAGGCGGCGGGCAGGCTCGCGCGGGCAACGGCGGATGTCATGGTGGAGATCGAGGAACGCATGGTCCCCGGCGCGCGCATTTCGGCCCTGCAGGCGGCGGGCCGCGCGGTCTATCGCAAGCACGGGCTTTCGCTCGCCGAGGATGCGCTGATCTTCTTCCACGGGCTCGGCCTCAGCCATCTCGACCAGGAGGTCGATGCCGAGGGCGCCGTCACAGGAGATTTCGCGGTCGAGGCCGGCATGGCGATCGCGACCCACATCTACTATCCGGGCGACCGGCGCGAACGGATGTGGCTGGAGGACATCGCCCTGATCGGCGAGGCCGGGCCGGCCGAGTCGATCTTCGGCTGGGATTTCCTGCCGCACGGCCTGGACGGGTGATCGACCGCTTCCCGACCGTGCGCTTCGTTGTGCGGCGCGGCCGGCTGCTCGTATCGGCCGCCGGAGCGCTGCCGGTGCTGGCCGCCTTTCTCGGCATCGGGATCGAGGGCTGGCACTGGTTCTGGATGGCGGCCGGGCTGCTGGCCGGCGTCTGCCTCGCCTTCGTCACCCGCCTGCTGGTCGAACTGACGGTCATCATCGCCGACATGCTGCTGCCGGAGTGAGCGGGCCCGACCTCATCGTCGCGGGCGGCGGCCTTGCGGGGCTCACGGCCGCCAACCGGGCCGCCGGCGGCGGGCTCTCCGTGCTGGTGCTGGAGCGGGGCCGGGAGCCCGACTATTTCTGCAATTCGCGCATCGCCGGCGGCCTGCTGCATGTCGCCTTCCGGGACATGACCCGCCCGGCGGCGGAAATCGGGGCGTCCGTTGCGGAGGCGGTCGGAGGCGCCGGGGACCCTGCCACGGCGCTGGCGCCGCTTCTGGCCGGGGATGCCGGCAAGGTGCTGGCGTGGCTCAGGGCGGAAGGCGGGGCGTTCGTGCGCGGCGGCGCGCCGGAGTTCATGCGCTGGGTGATGGCGCCGCCCCGCCGCCGGCGCGGCGGCCTCGACTGGAAGGGGCGCGGGCCGGATGCGCTGCTGCGCCGGTTGACGCGGAACCTCGCCTCGCGGGGCGGGAAGCTGCGCCTCGGCTGCCCGGCGGAGGCGCTCGCGGTGGAGGAGGGCAGGGTCGCCGGCGTGCAGACCACCGCCGGGACCGAGCGGGCGCGCTTCGTGCTGATCGCGGACGGCGGCTTCCAGGACAATCCGGACTTGGTCCGCCGCCACCTCTCGCCGCAGCCCGAACGGCTCTTCCGGCGAGGCGCCGGGGCAGGGCGGGGCGACGGCATCGCGATGGCGGCGGCGGTCGGCGCGGCCACGGTCGGCATGGACCGCTTCTACGGCCACCTGCTGGGGCTGGATGCGTTCGGGAACGAGAAGCTCTGGCCCTATCCGACCCTGGACTCGCTGGCTGCCGTCTCGCTGCTCGTGGACGGGGCGGGGCGGCGCTTCTGCGACGAAGGGCTCGGCGGCGTCTTCATGGCGAACGAGCTCGCGCGCCTGGAGGACCCGGAGGGCGCGGCGGTCGTGTTCGACGACCGGCACTGGCGCGAGGACGCCGCCGACAACCGCTATCCGCCGGCGCTCAACCCGAGCTTCCCCGCGGCGGGCGGGCATGTATTCGAGGCTCCGACCGTTGAGCGGCTTGCGGAGGAGCTTGCCATGCCGGCGCTCGTGGAAACCGTGGCCATGCATAATGACGGCCGGCACGAACCCGCCCGCACGGCGAGCCGCTTCCCCGCGAAGCCGGTCGCGGAGCCGCCCTTCCGCGCCATCCGCGCCGCCGCCGGCATCACCTACAGCATGGGCGGCCTCGCCATCGACCGCGAGGCGCGGGTGCTGGACGGGGAGGCGCGCCCGATCCCCGGCCTCTTCGCCGCCGGCTCCGCCGCGGGCGGCATGGAAGGCGGTCCCCGCGCAGCCTATCTCGGCGGCCTCGCCAAGGCCGTCGCAACCGGACTGCGCGCCGCCGAAGCCATGCTGGCGGAGGGCGGGGGATAGGAGAGAAGAACCGGGCGGTCCCCCGGCCGCCGGTCAGGCGAAGCGGCAGGCGTCGTCGAAATCGAGCCTGGGGTGGCGCGGGAACAGCACCGATTCGTCGCCGTGGCCGATATTGCAGAGGAAGTTGGCCTTGACGCTCGTGCCGGCAAAAAAGGCGGCCGTCGCCTTGTCCTTGTCGAAGCCGGACATGGCGCCGATGTCGAAGCCGAGCGACCGGGCGGCGATCATGAAATAGGCGCCCTGCAGGGTGCCGTTGCGGAATCCGGCCTCCTCCGCCGCCTCGGGGTCGCCCCGGTAAAGGTTGGCCATGAAATCATCGTGCGGGAAGAGGTAGTCCATGCGCTCGAAGAAGCGCACATCGTAGCCGATGACGGCCGTTGCAGGCGCCGCCATCGTCTTGTCCAGATTGCCGGATGAGAGCGAAGGCGCGAGCTTTTCCTTGGCCTCGCGCGAGCGCACGAAGACGAAGCGGGCCGGGCTCATATTGGCGCTGGTGGGGCCCCATTTCATCAACTCGTAGATGCGGCGGATATCGTCGTCGGTCACCGGGCGGTCGCGCCAGGCATTGTGGGTGCGCGCCTTGCGGAAAATCAGGTCGAGGGCGGCATCGTCGAGCATCGGCTCTCGCTCCGTCTGCGGAAGGCGCTAAACTCCGGGCTTGCACCCCCGTCGTCAAGGAAAGCCGTAACTCATGCGCGCCACCGTCTGCTCTGCCTGGGGCGAGGTCGAAAGCCTCGAAGTCCGCGACATGCCGGAACCGGAGCCCGGCGAGGGCGAGGTCGCGATCCGGGTCGCGGCTGCGGGCGTCAATTTCGCCGATGCGATCATGATCGCCGGCAACTACCAGACGCGCCCGGCGCACCCCTTCGCGCCGGGACTGGAAGCGGCGGGCGAGGTGGTGGCGCTCGGCCCCGGCTGCGAGCGGCTTGCGGTCGGCGACCGCGTCATGGCGATTCTCTGGTGGGGCGGCTATGCCGAAACCGCGGTCGCGAAGGAAACCGAGACCTTCCCCGTCCCGGAGGGTATGTCGGACATCGAAGCCGCGGCCTTCCCGACCGCCTGGGTCTCATCCCATGTCGCGGTCCGCTGGCAGGCCGATCTCAAGGCGGGCGAGACGATGCTGGTGCTGGGCGCGGCGGGCGGCGTCGGCCTGTCTGCGGTGGAGTGCGGCAAGGCGCTCGGCGCGCGCGTGATTGCGGCGGCGAGCAGCCCGGAGCGCCTTGCGCTCGCCGCCTGGCACGGCGCTGACGAGGGCATCGACTACAGCGCCGACAGCCTGAAGGCGCGCGTCGCGGAACTGACGGGCGGGCAGGGCGTCGATGTCGTCTATGACCCGGTCGGCGGGCCGCTGTTCGACGAGGCGCTCTCCTCGCTTGCCTGGGGCGGGCGCATCCTGCTGATCGGCTTCGTCGCGGGCGTGCCGCGCATCCCGGCCAACCGCCTGCTGGTCAAGCACCGCTCGGCGATGGGCTCCTCCATGCGCTATTTCCGCCGCGAGCGTCCCGATCTCCTGCTTCGCAGCATGGAGGAGCTCGCCGCCTGGTACCGCGAAGGAAAGGTGGCGCCGCGCGTGACCGAGACTTGGAGCCTGGAAGACGTGCCGAAAGCCATACGCCGTCTTACCGACAGGCAGGCCACCGGCAAGGTGGTGGTGACGTTGTGATCGGCGTGTGTCAGTCGGCGGCGGCGGTTCGTAATGCGGCGGGCGCGTGGCCGCCGGCGGTGTCGGCAGCGCTTTTCAGCCTGTAGCGGTAGACCTCGGTGCTTTCCAGCACGCGCTGGATGTAGTTGCGGGTTTCGGCGAAGGGCACCAGCTCGATCCAGTCGACGGGATCGACCTTCCCGCCGCGCGGGTCGCCGTAGGTGCGCAGCCATTCCTCGACCCGGCCCGGCCCGGCATTGTAGGCGGCCAGCGCCAGCGGGCGGTTGCCGCCGAAGGTCTCCAGCAATTCTGCCAGATAGGCGCTGCCGAGCGCGATGTTGTAGGCCGGGTCGCTCCGCAGCCGGGACCGGCTGTAGGCCAAGCCGAGACTGCGCGAGACCTGCCTGGCGGTGGCCGGCATCAGCTGCATCAGCCCTATCGCTCCGGCGCGGCTGATCGCCTGCGGGTCCATTTCGCTTTCCTGCCGCGCCAGGCTCAGCAGCAGCGGCAGTTCGGGCGCATCGGTGCGGCGGACATCGTCCGCGCCGAAAGCCAGCGGCCAGGTCTCGGCCATGAGCGGAACGCCGTTGCGCCAGGCCCGCTTGGCCGCCCGGACCGATATGTGCGCCGCCCCGTAATCCAGCCCCAGCCGGCTGGCGAGGACATGCGCGCCGGGGGTGCGCGCCCTCCGGCTCAGATGGGTGACGAATGTCTGCATCGTCTCGAAGTCGCCGGCCTCGCCCAGCAGGCGGGCCGCCTGGACGAGCGGGCGGGCCTCGAAGCGTTCGCGTTCCTCCGGCGCGACGGGCGGCGGCCCGTCCGGGTAGCGGCTCGCGAGCGACAGGGCCTTGCCGGCCAACTGCCCGTAGAAGGTCGTCGGATGGCGGGCTGCGCGCCGGAACCACTCCGCTGCCGGCTTCCCGTCGCCGGACGCCTCTGCGGCCCGTCCGCTCCAGTAGGCGCCGCGGGCGCGGCTGATCGGGTAGCGCACCCGCTCGTACATGGCCCGGAAGTGCCGGGCGGCGGCCTCCGGCCGGTCCAGGAACCTGAGCGCCAGCCAGCCGGCCAGCCATTCGGCTTCCGAGAACGGGCCGGCGGCCGTCTGCCCGTGCCTCGACGCGATGGCGTAGGCGTCCTCGAACAGGCCGCGCTTTATAGCCTCGCGGACCTGGTAGTTCTGCTCGGGCCACCATTTGCCGGGCCGGCCGAGCTCCGCCGGCCGGTCGAGCAGCAGTTCGCGCGCGCCGGCGTCCTTGCCCTTGAGGCGGCGCCAGCGGACCCGCTCGAACACCAGGCCCGGATGGTTCCGCAGCTCTTGCGGCACCTGCCGGATCGCCCCGTCCACGCCGGGTCGGCGCTCCATCAGCCGGAGCCGCGCCTTCCCCAGGCGGCGATGCGCCTTGCCGACATAGGGAAGCACCCGCCGGGCTGCGCTGAGGCGCTCGTTCCAGAGCAACCGGTCCAGCCGGCGGATATGGTCTTCGACGTCGAGCGTTCTCCCGTGCTTCCTCAGGAAACGGCGCTCAAGGTCCTGGGGAAAGTCGCCGCGGGTCCAGGCTTCGCGGAGCAGCCGGCGCCCGGCGTCCCCGTCTCCGCTGGCGATCAGCGCCTCCGCGTGCCGCTGCCTGCCGAAGCCGCTCAGCGGCGGGAACCGGTCGAACCAGGCGCGCGCGGCCGGGTCCGGGTAGGCCTCCGGCATCGTTTCCTCGGCCCGCCGGAGGAGCGCGGCGCGGTCCGGCCAGTCCGGGTAGGCATTCAGGAACGAGGCGATTTCGGCGAAGGATATGTCGGCATCCGGGCTGCGGAGCCGGTGCCAGTCCACCACGGCCGCAGCAAGGGGATGCCCCGCCTGCGCCGCGCTCCGGGCCGCGTTCTTCCACTCTTTGCGCGAGACGGCGTCCAGCGCGGCCCTGAATGCCTGCCATTCGGCTTCGTCCAGAATGCCGTTCGCGACCTTCCGCTCGGCATGGGCTGTGCTCGGCACGGGCGGCGGCGCGTCCGGAGCCGCCGACGAGCAGGCGGTGGACAGTGCCAGAGCGCAGCCGGCCAGCATTGCGCCGAATCCCGTTCGGGCGAGGCCGTTCTTCATCCCCCCGTTCCATTCCGCCGGGCCCTGCCGGCGCGCACCGTTCACCGCATGCCGCATACGGCAATTCGGGGAACCGGGAAAGGCCCGGCGCCCGGTTACACCGGCCGGCGGGCGCGGAGCGCCGTGGTGAGCGTGCCGTCGTCCAGATAGTCGAGCGCGCCGCCGACCGGCACGCCGTGCGCGAGCCGCGTGACCGACACGCCGCAGTCGCGCAGGCGCTCCGCCAGGTAATGCGCGGTGGTCTGCCCCTCCACGGTGGCGCCCGTCGCCAGCACGACCTCCGCGATGCCGGGCGCGCCGGCGCGCGCGACGAGCGCGGCGACTCCGAGCTCTTCCGGCCCGACGCCGTCGAGCGCCGAGAGCACGCCGCCCAGCACATGGTAGCGGCCGCGAAAGGCGCCCGTCCGCTCCAGCGCCCAGAGGTCGGAGACATCCTCGACGACGCAGAGCGCGGTCGGGTCGCGGCGCGGGTCGGCGCAGACGCCGCAGGGGTCGGTGGTATCGAGATTGCGGCATTCGGAGCAGGCGGCGATGGATTCCGACGCCGCCTCCAGCACGCGGGCCAGCGGCACCATCAACCCCTCGCGCCGCTTGATGAGGTGCAGTGCGGCGCGGCGCGCCGACCGGGGCCCCAGTCCCGGCAGGCGGGCGAGCAGGCGGATCAGCGTTTCCAGGTCGCCCGGCGCCATGTCAGAACGGCAGGTTGAAGCCGGGCGGCAGTTCCAGCCCTCCGGTCAGCCGGCGCATTTCCTCCCGCGCGCGTTCGTCCGCCTTGGCCCGCGCGTCGTTGAAGCCTGCCGTAATCAGGTCCTCCAGCACCTCGGCCTCGTCGGGGTCGATCAGGCCGGGGTCGATCCGAAGGCCCAGCAATTCGCCCTTGGCGTTCATGCGCACCTCGACCATGCCCGCGGCCGCCTGCCCGACCACCTCGTAGCCCGCCAGAGCCTCCTGCATCGCAGCCATTTTCTGCTGCATTTCCTGGGCCTGCTTCATCATGTTGGCGAGATTTTTCATCGATCGTCGTCCTGTTCCTCGGGTGCCTCGGGCAGCGCTTCGCCCGGCTGGATCGGGCGTATGTCGGCGATCGCGGCGTCGGGGAAGACTTCCAGCGTGTGCTGTGCGAGCGGATGCTGCCTGGCGCGCTCGAACAGGTCGCGCCGGACATCCTCATGCTGTTCCGCGAGCGTCGCCCCTCCGCCCTCCTCGACCGCGGACACCGTCCAGGGCCGGCCGGTCCAGCGGCTGAGGCGGTCGCCGATATCGGCGGCGAGCGACGGCGGCGCCCTCTCGCCGAGCCTGAGCACGATATGCCCCGGCTCGAACGAGACGAGATGCGTGTCGCGAACCAGATGCGAGTAGAGCCGCGGCTCGCGCCGTTCCTCGAACAAGGCTGCCACGGCCTCGAAGTCGGGGAGCTCGACAGGCTCCGGTGGCGCGGGTGGCGGCGTGTCCCCGGCCGCTGCGGCCGCCGCGTCGTTTTCGGTCGGGGGCGGCGGCTCGGGAGGCGGCGCCGCGGCTTCGCTCTCCTGCCGAGGGGCGGGAGCTGGGGGCGGCGCGCCTGCGGGTTGCAGCGGCGGGGCCGTCCCGGCCGGCGCGCCGGAACGAAGCTGCGTTATCGCCTCGGCCGGAGTCGGCAGGCCCGCGGCATAGGCGATGCGCAGCAGCACCATCTCGAAGGCGGGCTTGGCCGACGGCGCCGCGTTCACTTCCTGGATGCCCTTCAGCACGAGCTGCCAGACCCGCGCCAGCGCCGGCATGGACAGCGCCTCGGCGAGCGTCCGACCGCGCACCCGCTCCGCTTCCGGCAAGGCGGCGTCCTCCGCCTCCGCCGGCACGATCCGGGCGCGCGTCAGCCGATGCACCAGTTCAGCCATGTCCTGGAGCACCAGGCCCGGATCGGCTCCCGCCCGGTACATCTCGTCGAACCGGGAGAGCGCCGCCGCCGGCTCGCCGCGCATCAGCGCCTCGAACAGGTCGTATATGTCCAGCCGGTCGGCGAGCCCCAGCATCTCGTTCACGGCATCCACGGAGATCCTGCCGCCATTGGCCTCCGCGATGGCCTGGTCCAGCATGGACAGCCCGTCCCGCACCGAGCCGTCGGCGGCGCGCGCGATCCGCGCCAGCGCCTCCGGCTCGATCTCCCCGCCTTCCTTGGCAATGACGCCCGCGAAATGCGCCTCCAGCATTTCGACCGGGACGCGGCGCAGGTCGAAGCGCTGGCAGCGCGAGAGCACCGTCACCGGAACCTTGCGGATCTCGGTCGTCGCGAAGACGAATTTCACATGCCCCGGCGGCTCCTCCAGCGTCTTCAGCAGCGCGTTGAAGGCCTGGCGCGAGAGCATGTGGACCTCGTCCACGATATAGACCTTGAAGCGCGCCGAAACGGGGCGGTAGCGGGCCGCCTCGATGATCTCCCGGACATCGTCCACGCCGGTGTGCGAGGCCGCGTCCATCTCGATGACATCGACATGCCGGTCTTCGGCTATGGCCGTGCAGGCCTCGCACACCCCGCAGGGCTCCTCCGCCGGTCCATCCAGGCTGCCGTCGGGGCCGAGGCAGTTGAGCGCGCGGGCCAGAATCCGCGCCGTCGTCGTCTTGCCGACGCCGCGCACGCCGGTGAGCATGAAGGCATGGGCGATCCGGCCGGCCCGGATGGCGTTGGTGAGGATGCGCACCAGCGCTTCCTGGCCGATCAGGTCGCCGAAGGCGGCGGGCCGGTATTTGCGGGCCAGAACCCGGTAAGCGGCGGCAGTCTCGCTCATCGCCGGCAGTCTAGCGCATCGGCCGGAACCGTTCGCGCGAACCTTTGGGAAAACAGAGACCGGCAGGCGACCCGGACCGGAAACTCGTTACGGCTGCTTCCTTCCGGACCTGACCGGGTTGGCGAGGGGTCCGCCCGCCGCCGGCCTCCGCCTTTTCTATAGCAGCGGGAAGCCGCTCAGGCCAGCGAGAAGAAGGCTTCCAGGCGCCCGGCGGTCTCCTCCGGCATCTCCTCCGGCAGGAAATGGCCGCAGGCGAGGCCACCGCCCTCCACCCGGTCCGCCCAGCGGCGCCAGGTCTCGAGCACCGAGTCGCGCTTGTGCGGACGCCCGCGGTCGCCCCAGAGCGCCAGCAGCGGCGCGGCGATGCGCCGCCCCGCCTCGCGGTCGGCGGCGTCGATCTCGCAGTCGATGGTGGCGCCCGCGCGATAATCGTCGCAGGTCGCGCGGATCGTCTCCGGGTCCCGGAAGGCGGCCAGATAGTCCGCCATCGCCGCCTCGGCAAAGCAGTCCGTTCCCGACCAGCGGCCTGTCATGCTCTTCAGGAACCAGTCCGGGTCGCGCCCGATCATCGTCTCCGGGAACGGGGCCGGCTGGGCGAGGAAATACCAGTGGAAGGAGTCCAGCCCGCCCTGCCGCCCCTGGCGCTCGAACTGCTCGATCGTCGGCACGATGTCGAGCACGGCGAGCCGGACCACAGCCTGCGGATGGTCGAGCGCGAGACGGTAGGCGACGCGCCCGCCCCGGTCGTGCCCGGCGAGGCGGAAGCGCGGATGGCCGAGCCGCTCCATGACGCGCACCATGTCGGCCGCCATGGCCCGCTTGGAATAGGGGCGGTTCCGCTCGTCGTTCGGCGGCTTGCCGCTGCGGCCGTAGCCGCGCATGTCGGGGCACACCACGGTGAAGCGCTCCGCCAGGCGGGGCGCCACGGCGTGCCAGATGACGTGCGTCTGCGGATAGCCGTGCAGGAGGAGCACGGCCGGGCCGCTGCCGCCGATGCGCAGATGGATCGGGATGCCGTCGCCCTCGACCCGCCGCTCCTCGAAGCCTTCGAACATCGGCAAAAATCCAGCATGAACAAGGGGATGGTGGGTCCGACAAGACTTGAACTTGTGACCTCCGCCATGTCAAGACGGCGCTCTAACCAACTGAGCTACGGACCCCCAAGGACGGCGCGCACCCTAACGGTCTGCGCACGCGCGCGCAAGCTGGCGGGCGAGTGCCTGCCGTCGCGGTTCTCACGCCAACGGCGGGACGCCGGGCATTGTTTCGCGCTATATGCTGCATCCATGCGTTTGGATCGTCTCACCTGGCCCGAGGTCGGGGCCTATCTCGACCGGGCGAACGGTATCCTGCTGCCGGTCGGCTCGACGGAACAGCACGGGCCGAACGGGCCGCTCGGCACGGACGCCCTCTGCCCGGAGGCCGTGGCGGCGGCGGCGGCGGAGCGCCTCGGCGTCCTCGTTGCGCCCACGCTTGCGCTGGGGGTGGCGCCTTACCACATGGCCTTTCCGGGGACGATCACGCTCACGCCGGAGACCTTCCGGGCGGTGCTGAGAGAGACGATTGTCTCGCTCGCCCGGCACGGCTTCGCCCATGTCTATGTGCTGAACGGGCACGGCGGCAACATCCCTTTCATCCGGGAAGCCCTGAAGGAACTGGAAGCTCCGCGCTGCAGGTTCCACAGCTGGTTCATCGGCCCGCGGGTGCGCGCGCTGGCCAGGGAGCTTTACGGCAAGGCCGAGGGGATGCACGCCACCCCGTCGGAGATCGCGCTCGCCTGGCATGTCGCGCCCGAGACCCGGCGCGAAGGGGTGGCGATGACGCCGGAGCGCGCGCCCGCAGGCTTCGAGAAGGAGCCGGACGCCTTTCGCGCGCGGTTCCCGGACGGGCGCATCGGCTCCGAGGCCGCGCTCGCCCGCGCCGAGGACGGCGCGAGGCTGCTCGAAGCCGCCGTCGAGGACATGGTCGAGGACTACCGGGCGTTTACGGGCTGACGGCTCCCTCCTTCGAAAGCGCGTCGATTTCCTCGGCGCCGAAGCCGGCCTCGGCCAGGATTTCCGCCGTTTGCTCGCCGACGGCCGGGGGCTGGCGGCGGAGGCCGAAATCGTGGGCGCCGATCTCCACGGGCAGGCGCGGCAGGCGCGTGTAGGGTCCGCCCGGAAGGTGCACCTCCAGCAGGCGCCCCTCATGGTTGAGCTGCGGGTCGTCGAACAGGTCCACCGGCTTCGCGACGGGCGAGAAGGGCACGGCGATCTCCTCCAGTATGGTGGTCATCTGGGCCAGCGTGCGCGCCCTGACGATCTCCGCGATGCGGGCGGCGATCCGGTCCCCCTCGACCACGCGGCTCTCGTTGGTGGCGTTGCGCGGGTCGGCGAGTTCGTCCGCCCAGCCGAAATGTTCGCACCAGGCGCGCCAGTGGTTGTCGCTGGTGATGCCGATGAACACCTGCTCGCCGTCGCCGGTCTCGAAGGTCTCATAGATCGCCCAGGCGCGGGCGCGGGCCGGCATGGGCTGCGGCTCGCGGCCCGTGGCGCTGATGCCGGCCATGTGCTGCGACATCAGGAAGGCGGTCGATTCGAACAGCGCCGACTTCACGAACTGGCCCTTGCCGGTCGTCTCGCGCTCTTTCAGCGCGCAGAGGATGCCGATGACCGCATAGCTGCCGCCCATGATGTCGATGATCGAGGTGCCGGCGCGCAGCGGCCGGCCGGGCGGGCCGGTCATGTAGGCGAGGCCGGCCATGAACTGCACCACCTCGTCGAGCGCGGGCCGGTTCTCGTAGGGCCCGGAGAGGAAGCCCTTGAGGGAAGCGAAGACGAGGCGCGGATTGATCCGGCTCAGCGTCTCCCAGCCGCAGCCGAGCCGCTCCATGGTGCCGGGCGCATAGTTCTCGATCACGACATCGACGGAGGCGGCGAGCCGGTGGACGACCTCCCGGCCGCGGTTGGATTTCAGGTCGACGGCGAGCGAGCGCTTGTTGCGGTTGAAGCCGCCGAAGAAGCCGGCGGCGAAACCCGGCAGGCGCCTTGTCTTGTCGCCGTCCGGCGCCGGCTCGACCTTGATGACGTCCGCGCCGAGGTCGGCGAGCACCAGGCCGCAGCTCGGCCCCATGATCGTCTGGCAGAACTCCAGCACCCGGATGCCGGCAAGCGGGAGCGGGGCGTTTTCGGTCATCTGTCGCGAAACCTGTGTCTGGCGGGAATCGATGCGCAGACTATGGGCCATTCCCGCGCCGGCTGCGACCGGGACCGTTTGTCCGGCGGTAATGCGGTCGCCGTGAATGATTGTCATTCATAGCATGAATGGATATCATTTACGGTATGGTCGTCTCTCCGCTGCCGCGTCTTGTGGCGAAAACACTTGAGGATCGCCTTGCCGTCATGCCGGCCGTCGTGCTCACGGGCGCGCGCCAGACCGGCAAGACCGTTCTTGCCCGAGGGCTCGAAAAGGACGGTTGGCGCTACCGCACCCTCGACGACCCGGACATTCTGGATGCCGTCCGCCGCGACCCGGAGTCGATCTTGGACATGCCGGGCCGCATGGCTCTGGACGAGGTGCAACGCGCGCCCGATCTGCTTCATACGGTCAAGCTGGCTATCGACCGGGACCGTCGGCCGGGACGCTTCCTGCTGACGGGCTCGGCCAATCTGCTTCTCATGCATCGCGTCTCGGAATCGCTGGCGGGGCGCGCCAGCTATCTGACGCTTCGGCCCATGACCCGGCGGGAACGGTCGGGAAAAGGCGCGGGCGGTCTCTGGGAGGAGTTGGTTCATACGCATGACGACCGTTGGCTCGACCTGCTTGCCGTCCAACCGGACGAGCCAGAGGACTGGCGTGCACTGGCGCGGAGCGGCGGGTTCCCCACGCCGGCGGTTCATCTGGAGCGGGACGATGCGCGGACGGTCTGGTTCGACGGCTATGTGCGCACCTATCTGGAGCGCGACCTTCAGGACCTTTCCGCGATTTCGGCCCTGGTCGAGTTCCGCCGCCTGATGCGCGCGGCTGCCCTTCGGCTCGGCCAAACCGTCAACCAGACCGAGCTCGGCCGGGACATTGCATTGCCGCAGCCGACGGTACGGCGCTATCTCAACCTGCTGGAAACCTCCTATCTGCTGGCGCAAATCCCCGCCTATGCCGTGAACCGCACCAAGCGGCTCATCAAGGCGCCGAAACTGTACTGGGGCGATACCGGCCTTGCGCTTTTCCTCGCAGGCGGCTTGGAACCGGGCGGGGCGCATCTCGAGAATCTAGTGGCGATGGACCTGATGGCGTGGGGGGACGCCCGGCTCGGGCAGGCCGAAATTCTCCATTGGCGGACGGCCGCCGGCGAAGAGGTGGATTTCGTAGTCGAAGCCGAAGGTCGCCTGATGCCAATTGAGGTCAAGGCGGCAAGCAGGCCCCGGCTAAGGGACGCTCGCCATCTCCGTAGCTTCCGGGCCGAATACGGTAGCAACGTGCGGCCGGGCCTGCTGCTGCATACGGGTTCGCAATTGGAATGGCTCGCGCCCGGCATTCTTGCTGCGCCCTGGTGGCGGGTGATGTAATCGGCAAGTGCCCCATTTTGAGAACTGGCGCTTGCGGGAGGTCTTCAGTTGGCCTTAGGTTTCAGGTCTCTCGCGTCGATCGAATCGGTGATCCATTCAATCGGAAAGAAGGCGTTCAATGAATCTTTTTCTTGCTAGGGTATTCTGTTTGGTAGCCGCAGTCGGCGGAGGTACAATTTCCGCAAATGCGGGTGTCATTGCTTCGTGCGGCTCCATGGAAGGTTACACCTATCACTTCCAAAATAATCATACCGGTAAAGACACCCAGTGGGTTCGAGATTCGTTGAGCAGTACGACAATTTTCTTGGGAACGGACAAGATTGAAGAGGTGGTACTTAAGAGCAAGCTGGCCGGGGACGATTGGACGAGAAGCGCCAGTGATTACGGTGCTACTGTGGTCGAACTCAACAGAGAAGGCTCCTTCCGCCATATCCTTATCCATTGGGGTTCGACGACAGAGCTATATGCTCTGGATACCGAAAACAAGACTGTCTCGCTCGTGTCCCAGAAGTCCAAACCATTTAGGTTGACCGTCGCACTCTTGGGAAAGTGTGAATGAGCTTTGGGTTCCGCAGTGACACATTACCCGCTCTTGTCAGGACGTGACGCCGGGGCAATGCTGCGCTATCCGTTCCGGCAGCCGCCTCCCTTCCCGATGTTCGCCTCGTCCTTCTTCAGCCCATGCGCGTGATCCTCTGCCGCGAGCTCGGCTCGCCCGATGTGTTGACCGTCGAGGAGCGGCCCGACCCGGAGCCCGGCATGGGCGAGGTTCTGGTCCGGCAGGAGGCCTGGGGCGTCAACCATGTCGATGCGTTGATGGTGGCGGGCGGCTACCAGCTCAAGCCCGACCTGCCGTTCGTGCCGGGGCTCGAAGCCGCCGGGACGGTCGTCGCCACCGGCTGGGGCAGCAACTATTTCGAGCCCGGCGACCGGGTTGTCGTGAGCCACCGGCCGGGAGCCTTCGCCGAATTGGCGGCGGTCACATTCGACCGCGTGCGCCCGGCGCCGCCGGAACTGGACATGGCGCAGGCCGCCGTATTCCGCTCGGCCTACCACACGGCGCTCCATGCGCTGTTGCAGCGCGGCCGGCTGGCGCCCGGCGAGAGCGTGCTGGTGCTGGGCGCGGCCGGCGGCGTTGGCATGGCGGCGGTGCATTGCGCGAAGCGCCTGGGCGCGCAGGTGATCGCCGCGGCGGCCGGAGAGGAGAAACTGGCCGCGCTCCGCAAGCAGGGGGCGGATGTCGTCATCGACTACCGCGACGGCTTCCGTTCCGCGGTACTGGCAGCCACCGGCGGCCGCGGCGCGGATGTGGTTTACGACCCCGTAGGGGGCGACGCCTTCGACGAGGCGATGCGGTCCACGGCCTGGGGCGGGCGCATACTCTCGATCGGCTTTACCAGCGGCCGGCGGCCGGTCGCCAAGGTCAACCACATGCTCATCAAGGGCATCGAGGTGATCGGCGTGCGCGCGGGCGAGGCGGGCCGGCGGAATCCGAACCTGCCGGAAGAAACCTGGCGTTACCTC
Source organism: Alphaproteobacteria bacterium (assembly GCA_022825195.1). Classification (GTDB taxonomy): domain Bacteria; phylum Pseudomonadota; class Alphaproteobacteria; order Bin95; family Bin95; genus Bin95. Next base: position 3,381 of record JAJDYL010000060.1, on the reverse strand, counting down.
ACCCGCTGGGTGGCCGGGGACGGGCTGCGCCCGCATATCAGCCACCGCATTCCGTTCTCCCGCGCGGCCGAGGCGCTGCAACTGGTGCTCGACCGCAAGGTCGTCGGAAAGGCGGTGCTGGTGCCCGACGCCTGAACCGGCTTGCGGCTGCGGACGAAACGCCGGAAATTTGCCCGGCCCCGCGCAGAGACAGAGAAAGGCGCGCTCCCCGATGACGCTTCCGCTCGACGGCATTACCGTCCTCGACCTCACCTCCGGCCCCGCCGGCGCCTTTGCCGGGATGCTGCTGGCCGATTCGGGCGCGCGCGTGCTCCGCGCCGTCCATGAGGCGGCCCCGTTGCACCGCGATGGCGGCTTCGCCGTCTGGGACCGGGGCAAGGAGGCGTTCGAGTGGGACCCGGACGCCGCCGGCGCGGAAGAGGCGCTGGCGCGCCTGCTGCCGGGAGTGGACGTGCTGCTGCAGGACTTCGCGCCCTCCGCGCCGCAACAGGCGATGGTCGCTCCGGCGAAGCTGCAGGCGGCCTATCCGCGCCTGGTCGCCTGCTCGATCACGGCCTACGGCATGCAGGGACGCTGGCGGGACGATCCGGCGGTGGACGACCTGGTGATGGCGCGCGCCGGCATCCTCTCCGGCATGCCGGGCTTCAGGCCCGCGCCGGTGCATGTGCCGCACCCGCTGCCGAGCACCGGGGCGGCGCTGTTCGCCTGCATCGGCGCGGCCGCAGGCCTGCTCGCGCGCGAGAGCACCGGCCGGGGCCGCATGGTGGAGACCTCGCTGCTCGCGGGCGCGCTGCTCTTCCATCCCAAGGTGGTCGCCGAGGGCATCCCGCCGCTCGTGTTCCAGACCCATCCCTCCGGCAGCGCGCCCTTCTACAGCCTCTATGCCTGCGCCGACGGCGAATACATCCAGCTGGGCTGCGTGCATGAGCGCTTCATCGCCCGCGCCTCCGAACTCATGGGCATCGCCGAGCTCGTCGCGGAGCCCCGGTTCGACAATGTGCGCCGGGGCGACGGGATGACGGAGGAGGAGGAGCTTCGCGCCGCGATTGCCGGGGCGATGAAGAAACGCAACGCCGCCGACTGGGCCGCCGATTTCGAGGCCGCCGACGTGCCCTTCGCGCCGGTCCGGCAGGGCGAGATCGTGCTTGAGGATCCGCAGATCCACCACAACGCCATGGTGCTCGCTCTGGACGACCCCGCGGTGGGCGCGGCGGTGCAGATGGGAGCGCCGATCCGTTTCGCCGAAACGCCGGCGGACCCGAAGCCGCGCGCCGCCGCCGCGGGTCCGCTCCCGGACCTTCCGCCGCTCGCGGCGGATGGCGCGCCGACGGTCCGTGACGGGGAAGACCCGCCCCCGCTCGCCGGCGTGCGCGTGCTGGAGATCACCAACCTCATCGCCGGGCCGACGGGCGGGCGCCTGCTCGGCGACCTCGGCGCCGACGTCATCAAGCTGGAGCCGCCGGGCGGCGACATCTCGCGGCCCATCGGGCGCAACTACTTCTACAATCTGAACTTCAACAAGCGCTCGTTCTGTGTCGATGCGCGCAAGCCGGGCGGCAGGGAAGCGATCCAGCGCGTGGCGGCCAGCTGCGACATGATGCTCGCCAACCTCCGCCCCGGCGCAACGCACCGCATGGGCATCGGCGCGGATGTCGACCCGGACCTCGTCGAGACGCATGTCACGGGCTACGGGCTGACCGGCCCCTACTCCAGACGGCCGGGAATCGACCCGCTGGCGCAGGCGCTGATGGGCCTGTCGCGCGCCCAGGGGGGCAGCGGCAACGCGCCTTCCTTCGCCGCGCAGCTGGCGCCCACCGACTTCACCGCCGGCGCCATGGCGACGCTCGGCTCGATCCTGGCGCTCTATTCGCGCCGCCGGGGCGGCTCCGCGCGGCGGGTGGACAGCAACCTGCTCAATGCCGCCGTGGTTCTGAGCTCGCCCTGGTTCGGGCGCTGGGAGGGCAAGCCGGAACGCCCGCTCGCCGATTCCGGGCAGCACGGCATCAGCGCGTTCCACCGGCTCTACCGGGCGGCCGACGGCTGGCTCTATGTCGCCGCGGACACCGGGGAGGCTGGGGCGGCGCTGGCGGACGCGCTCGGGCTCGGCGCGCTGGACCCCGCGGGCGAAGGGCATCCGGCCGGGTCGCCGCTGGCCCGCGCGATGGAGGAGGCCTTTGCCGGCCTGTCGCTGGACGAGGCGCTGGCGAAGCTGGAGGAAGCGGGCGTTCCGGCCGCGGAGGCGCGGGGCGGCGAGAGCGAAGTCTTCCTGGAGGACGAGTCCTCCCACCGGAACGGGCTCGTGACGGAGGCGGACCATCCGACGGCAGGCCGGATGCGGATCGCGTGGAACTATATCCGGTTCCGCGATACCGCGCCTTCGGCCGCCCGCCCGACGCCGCTGCTCGGCCAGCACAGCGCCGACGTGCTGGCCGAATCGGGTGCCGACGTGGCCGAGATCGAGGCGCTGTTCGCTTCCGGCGCCGTGCTGGCGGAGACCGGCTGAGCCGATCTCGCGCCGGCGCCCCCGCCTCAGGCGGCCTTGTCGGTCTGGCGCTGCCGGAAGGGCGCCATCACCTCTTTGCCGAACAGCTCCAGCTGCTCGATCATCACCGCAAGCGGCGTGCCCATGCTGGACTGGACATTGACGTCCCGGAGGCCCGGATATTTGGCCTGCAGCGTCTCCAGATAGTCGATGAAGCCCTCCGGCGGCCCGCAATACCAGGAGCCGGCCTCGACGGCGCGCTCCAGCGTCGGGATGTTCATCTCCGCCCAGTCGCCGCGCTCGCTCACCCGCTGCAGCTGCTCGGGCTTCATCGGCACCATGCCGAGCGGCGCGAACATCTTCACGTGTTCCTCGAAATAGGGCGACGCCTCGCGGATCGCCTTCTCCTTCGTCTCGGCGATGTGGAAGTTGAGCCCGATGCAGAGGTTCTCGCCGATCTGCACATCGTGGCCGGCGCGCTCCCACGCCTCCTTGAAGGCGACGATGGGCCGCTCCGCCATCAGCGCCGAGCCGCCGCCGACAATGCCCTTGATGCCGTGCCTCGCCATGAAGTCGAGTCCGCGCGGCTGGGCGCTCACGATCGGCTGCCAGCACTCCACCGGCTGGTTGACCGGGCGCGGCACCAGCGTGATCTCCTCCAGCTCGTAGCCTCGGTAGGGCACGCGCGGCGGCAGGGTGTAATATTTGCCCTCGTGCCGGAACGACTCCTCGCGGAAGGAGCGGAGCACGATCTCGACCTGCTCCTCGAACATGTCGCGGTTGGCGTCGCCGTCCATCAGGATGCCGCCCAGCGTCTCGACCTCGCGGGTGTGGTAGCCGCGCCCGACGCCGAAGATCACCCGGCCCCCGGTCAGGATGTCGGCGGTGGCGAAGTCCTC
>JAJDYL010000014.1 GCA_022825195.1 Alphaproteobacteria bacterium | reverse complement strand
GCCAGGCGCCGGCAGCACTTCCACACTCCTGAGAGTCGAAATTGAGGTCTGCATTCAGACTCTTACCTCCTGCTTGCTTCGCAGAGGTGAAATCTCAGATCAGAACCTCAGTTGGAAGGTGCCCCGTCCGCCCCGCTTACGTACCCCGCCAGGTGTAGTCGTAGCCGTCTGGATGAGCTGGCATGCGGCTTCCCGAATGCTCCGGCTGACGAATACAGCAAGCGGAGGTTCGGGATTCCCTCGGGCTGCAAATGACAATGGGGCCAGCAAGGCCCGGCCATTCCTGACCCTACGACCTCAGAGACACAGACCGCATTTCGGAGCAGAGCGGCATGGCCGCGTCTCTGCGGCTACTTCCCGTACACATATTCCGGCAGCCACAACACGATCTGGGGGAAAGTCATGATCAAGGCAAGACCGGCCAACTGGATCACCATGAACTGCATCATGCCGATATAGATGTCCTTCAGGTCCCATTCGGGCACCACGCCCTTGAGGAAATAGGCCGACAGGGCGACAGGCGGCGATAGCCAGGCTGTCTGGAGGTTCACCGCCACCAGGATGCCGAACCAGGTCAGATTGATTTCCATCTTGTCCAGCAGCGGAATCAGGATTGGGACAATGATCAGAACGATTGGTACCCATTCCAGCGGCCAGCCGAGGATAAAGATCAGCGCCATGATGACGATCAGCACCTCGATCTGGGACAGCTCGAGCGCCAGCAGGGCATTGGTCAACATGGTGGGTGTGCCAAGCCGGGAAAAGACAGCGCCGAAGAAGTTGGATGCCGCCACCAGAAAGAGGATCAGCACCGAGATTTCCAAGGTCTTGACCAGGGCCTCCTGGAACCGCGCCAGGTTCATTTTCCGATAGGCAATGGTCATCAACAGCGCCCCGAAGGCGCCGCAGGCTGCACCCTCCGTCGGGGTCGCCCAGCCGAGCAGGATCGAGCCGAGAGCGAACGCCACCAGCAAGGCCGGGGGCACCAGGCCCAGATAGAACTCGGTCCACACTTCGCTGACATAAAAGCCGAACGGCCGGTTGGTCAGCAGCCATCGGTGCGCCCGCATCAAGGCGAAGAACACAGCTCCGTATGCCAGAAGATAGAGCACCAGCACCAGCAGCTTGAGCAGCAGTCCTTGTACGGCCAACGCCGTCAAGACGCCTTGAACGACGACTGTGACGACGGCGAACAGAACCGCCGGGACGATGATAGCGGCTATGAACTCCAGCCACATACGGCCTGAGGTCTGCGGGCGTTCGTCCTCCGGCAGCGGCGGTCCGAGCGCCGGATTCAGCCAGCACCGGATCAAGGAATAGGCGGTGTACAGGCAGGCAAGCATAACTCCGGGAACGATCGCAGCGGCGAACAGGTCGGTGACCGGCACCTCAAGCACCGGCCCCATGACCACCAGCATGATCGACGGTGGAATCAGGATTCCCAATGTGCCGCCGGCAGTGATGGTGCCGGCCGCAAGTTTCACATCGTAGTTGGACCGGTTCATGGTCTTGGCCGCCATGATGCCGAGAATAGTCACCGACGCCCCGACGATGCCGGTAGCGGCCGCGAAGATTGTGGAGACGAACAACACCGCAATGTAAAGGGAGCCGCGGGTGCGCGAGAGCATGAGCTGCACTGCACGGAACAGGCGTTCCATGAGCCCGGCCTGCTCCATGAGGATGCCCATGAAAACGAACAACGGCACCGCCGCCAGCGTCTGCTCCAGCATCACATTGTTGAATTGCAACGTCATGAGATAGACGACGAGCTTGGGTCCGAACCCCCAGGCTCCGAACGCCAGCCCCAGGAAGATGAGGGTAAAGGAGATCGGGAAGCCGACGAAGATCGCCAGCAGCATCACGGCGATCATGATGAACCCGATGACCTCCGGGCTCATGCTACGGCCACCGGTTGTTCTTCATCGTGTAGATGCACTTCAGCAATTCCGAGATCCCCTGGACGATCAGCAGCGCGGCGCCGACGGGCATGGCGGCGCGAACCGGCGCCACCGGCGCCATGAATGCGGTGTCCATGACGAGTTCCCAGCGCATCAAGGCCTTCTCGGCGTAGCCAAAAGAGATGAACAGGAAGAAGATCATCGCGGGAAAGAACAGGGCCACATAAAGCATCGCATCGACCGCCGCCTGCCGGCGCGGCGCCCAGTTCCGGTAGAGGAAGTCCGCCCGGATGTGGACGCCGCGCATCAGGGCGTAGCCGGCGCCGATCATGAACAGCGCCCCGTTCAGCATCCGGCTTATGTCGTACGCCCACATCGTGGGCGCAACGAAGAGCTTGCGGGCCACCACCTCCCACACCATGGCCAGCATGAGCGGGACCAGCAGCCAGCAGAAGACGCGCCCGCTCCAGAGGCTGAACATGTCGAGCCAGGTAACAGCCGCACGCATCCAGCCGGCCATATCGTTCGGCAAATCCCCCGGCGCGCGGTTTCGCCGTTCGGCGATCAACTCGTCGGTGATGTCCAGCTCTTCGGGTGCGTCGGACACCGCTGGCGTTCTCCCTCGCTGGCGATCAAAAAGGCTTTCCGCGTCCGCATTGACGCAGCCGAAGGTTCAGACCGCCCGCTCTTCCTGCGCCGGGCCTGCCAACCCCCGGACGCCTGGCGAGAGTGCCGGTTGTGCGGCGAAGACGGCGCTCCGCCGCACAACCGAGCGCTCTGTAACCAACCCCGTACGCGCGCTACTGAAGCGACTTGGCGAACGCCTGCCCCAGGTTCGCATTCGAGGTCTGGGCGCCGGCCCAGAAGGGCACCGCAATCTCTGCAAACGCCCGCTGGGAATCCCAGACGGTCTTGAAAAAGGCGTTCTCCGCCGCGTTCTTCTCCAGCGACGCCTTGGCGGCGTTCATGTACTCGCTGAAATAGTCCGTGGGCGTGTCGTGGAGCTGCACGCCGTGGTTCTCGGTCAGGTCCTTGAGCGCCTTGCCGTTCTCATAGATGCGATACGCCAGGGCCTTGGTGAGCGAAGCGTTCGCCGCGACCTCGATGGCCTTCTTCTGGTGATCGGTAAGCGAGTTGTAGACATCGCCGTTTATGTAGAGGTCCGCGTTGACGACGACCTGGTGAAGGCCCTGCAGATAGTAGTGCTTCAGCACCTTCTGGAACCCGAACACGCTATCCGGCTTCGGGCAGCACCACTCGGCCGCGTCGATGGTGCCCTTCTCGAGCGCCGGGAGGATGTCGCCGCCGCCCATCGCTACAGCCGCGACCCCGATGTCATTGTAGGTCTGCCCAGGAATTCCGGGTGGGGTACGGAACCGGTATTTGCGGAAATCGTCCATTGACTCGATCGGCTCCTTGAACCAGCCGAGAGCCTCCGGTCCGACCGGTTGGAGCATGAAGCCCTTGACGTTGACGCCCATCTCATTCCAGAGTTGGTCGTAGAGTTCCTTGCCGCCGCCGTAAAGGAACCACGACATGAAGGCGATGTTGTCGATGCCGACGCCGGCGCCTGCCACCGGCGACCCGAACAGCATCGCTGCGGGATGTTTGCCCGACCAGTAATGGGTCCATGCGAACCCGCCCTCGACGAGTCCGGCATCGACCGCGTCCAGCGTCTCCTTTACGCCTACAACCGCACCGGCCGGCAATATCTCGATGACGACCTCGCCATTGGTCAGATCGCTCACATCCTGAGCGAACTCCTTGAGCATGTGTACTTCGTCAGCCTTGGAAGGGATCACAGACTGGACACGGATTTTCGTCTCGGCGAATGCCGCCGAGGAGACGATTACCGCCGCGGCCGTCAGCCCTGCAATTCCTGTCGACCTTAGGGTTGGCTTGCGCATTGTCTCAACTCCCGCTGTGGTTGGAACAATCCAGGGACATACGAAGCGACCATGGACAGCTGCAAAGTTTTATCTGGATACGACCGGACGGAGTTGCAGCGCCGAATTTCCATGAAACGTCCCGTTATTCCGTTCCCCGTATGCTCGTCTTCCGGCCCAGAGGCGCGGAAACGAAAGGGAGTTTGGATGCAGGGGGAGTTCGGCGCAAGCAGGAATCGAACCCCCGGATCGGCGATCTGTGAGGTGGGTGGAAGGTCGTGAGGGTCATAACCTGCGATGATTTGGCTAAAGGGCGGCGGTGTCGATGACTGGAATGCATCCGGTGGTATGCCCGGCCCGGCTCAGGCCGCCGGGGCCCCGGTCACGACACGCCGCCGTTCATCCCGCGCAAACAACACGAAATAGAACACAGGGGCCGCCACCAGCGTAAGGAGGGACGCAAAGGCCAGACCGCTCATGATCGTCACCGCCATCGACACGAAGAAAGCGTCGGTCAGCAACGGCAACATGCCGAGGATCGTGGTTGCCGTCGCCAGGACCACGGGGCGCAGCCGCGATGTGCATGCCGTCTCGATCGCCTCGTTCAACGCTTTGCCCTCACGGCGGACGAGGTCGATTTCCTCGACCAGAACAATGCCGTTCTTGATCAGCATCCCGGAGAGACTGAGCAGCCCGAGCAGAGCAGTGAAGGTAAAGGGCAGGCCGGTTCCGAGAAGCCCGATGACAACGCCGTTAACCGCCATCGGAACCAGCAGCCAGATGATGAGCGGCTGGCGCAGGGCATTGAACAGGAGGATCGAGATCAGCACCATGACGATGAAGCTCACGGGCAACTGCCCCGCAAGACTGGATCTCGCATTGCCCGAGGCTTCGAACTCCCCGCCCCATGCCATCCGGTAGCCCGGGGGCAACGGTATGTCCTCGACCGGTTTACGGATCGCGGCGTGAACTTCGGCGGCGGTCCTGCCGCGCGGGATGTCGGCCGACACCGTCAGGGTCGGCAGACGGTCGCGACGGTGAACCAGCGTGTCCTGCGCCTTCCAGGCAAAGCCGCCGATCGCCTGTTCGATCGGGATGAAGGCCCCAACCGTGGCCGAATAGACCATCTGGTCGCTCAGTCCGAGCCCGGAATCCCGGGGCAAACGCACCGTGATCGGGATCAGCCGCTCGCCTTCCCGATACACCCCGGCGCGGATGCCGTCGGTTGCGAACTTCAATGTCGAGGCAATGTCCTCGCGCGCAACTCCGGCGGCCTGCGCCCGGTCGGCGGCATAGACGGGCGAGATGACCAGTTCCCGTTCGCGCCAGTTCGTCCGCAGGGTCTTCACGTCCGCCGAAGCGGCCGCCATCCGCGACATCGCCTCCTGTCCGAGCTTGCGAAGCATCTTGGGATCGCTGCCGGAGAAGCGGACTTCGATCGGGTCGCCGCCTCCCGGACCGAAGACCAGACGACGGGTGCGGAGCTCGCCGTCGGGAAGGCTGTTGCGGGCGAAAGCTTCCAGGTCCGCCTGCAACGCCGGAATCCGGTCGAGGCTGCGGGTCCGGACGATCAGATGGCCGTAGCTCGGATTCGGCTTCCGGGCCGAATAGGTCAGGACAAAACGCGCGGCGCCCCGACCGACGAAGGTCGCAACGGACTCGACCTCCTCCCGCCCGGCCAGCCACGCCTCGACCCTTGCAAGGTCTTCGGACACGCGGGCGATGGCGGTTCCCTGCGGCAGCTTGTAATGAACGAAGAAGACCGGCGTGTTCGAGTCCGGGAAAAACTGCTGCCTGAGTTGGGTAAATCCGAACATGGAGACCGCTGTCAGCGCGACCAGGACAGCGATTGCCGGCCAGCGCATTTTCAGCGCGCCGCGCAGGAGCGCGCCATAGGCCCGGAACGGAAGGCTGCCGTAGGCTGCTTTCTCCGGTCCGCTGCCCCGCCTGAAAAAATAGTGCCCCAGCAACGGCGTGACGGTTACCGCAAGCACCCAGGAAAGCAGGAGGGAGATGCCGATCACGGCGAACAGGGAAAACAGGAACTCGCCGGTCGAGTCCGGACTGAGGCCGATCCCCGCGAACGCCATGATGCCGATGACGGTGGCGCCGAGGAGCGGGATCTGCGTTCTGGAAGCGGCCTCGTCGGCGGCGTCGCGCGAAGACCTGCCCCGCAGCATGGCGATCTGCATCCCCTCCGCGACCACGATGGCGTTATCCACCAGCATCCCCATCGCGATAATCAGGCCGCCCAGAGAAATACGCTCCATCTCGATGGAGAAGACCATCATGAACAGAAGCGTGCCGGCAACCGTCAGCAGCAGCGTCGATCCGACGACCGCGCCCGCGCGCCATCCCATGAACAGGGCGAGCACGATCGTCACGATCCCGACGGACATCGCCAGATTGACGAGAAAGTCGTTCGACGCTTCCTCGACAACCCGGTGCTGGCGGTAGATCGGATGCAATTCGACGCCCACCGGTATGTCCCGCTCAAGTCGTACAAGATGCCGCTCCACCCGCTTGCCGACGGCCACGATATTCTCGGTTGCGAGCCCGGCGACGCCGATCGTGAAGGCTTCGACGCCGTCGAAGCGCACGATCAGGCCGGGGTCGGATCGCCGGCCCCTGCTGACCTCGGCGAGATCGGCCAGGTTGATCGTTTCGCCGCCGACGCCGACGGCAAGGCCCGCGATCTCGGAGACCGTGTCGGATCCCGCAGGCGCCGCGATCCGCGTGCTGTCGGTTGCCCCGGCATCGACCACGGAATTGGCGTTGGCTATCGCCCGGGCGATGACTTGCGGCGGGACGTTCAGATTGACGGCAAGGGCGAGCTTCGGTTCCACGAAAACCGCCTCTTCCGGAAGGCCCCCGATGCCGACATCGGCAACGCCCTCGACCGCAAGCAGTTCGCGCCGCAGAAAACTGGCCAGCCGGTGTTTCTCCGCATCGGTAAAGCCCTCGGCCGTGACCGCATAGAAGATGCCGAACACGTCGCCGAAGCGGTCATTGACCAGAGGGGCCCCGACCCCGGGCGGCAATCGCCGCGCGGCGTCGCCGAGCCTTGCCCGGAGCTTCGTCCAGATCGCCGGAAGTTCGGAGCCGTCGAACTCCGACTTGATATGCACCTCGATCAGCGAGACCCCGGGCCGGTTGACCGACGCAATCCGGTCGACCTCGCCCATCTTCTGAATGGCCGACTCCAGCGGTTCGGAGACTTCATCGGCCACCTGTTGCGCCGACGCCCCGGGATAACGGGTCTCCACGACCGCCTGCTTGATCGTGAAGGCCGGGTCCTCCAGCCGTCCGAGGGAAAGGAAGGCCCAGATGCCGCCGGCCAGGCAGACCAGAATGACAATCCAGGTCGGAAGCGGCCTTTCGATACTGCCGCGCGCGATCTTCATGGCAAGGACGTCAGTTCGCCAGCCCGCGGAACCGGCGCACCCTGGCGCCGTCCTTCAGGGCGTTGACGCCAGCCGCCACGATTTCCTCGCCGGAAACCAGGCCGTCGATCATCTGAAAGCCGCCGTCGTTTCCGACCGAGAGTTTGACCCGGCGCAACGACAAAACACCTTCGTCATCCTGAACCTCGCGAAAAACCAACACGGAGGCAACGCCATCGCTGTCAACCGTTACGGCGGATGCCGGGAGGACCATCCCTGAACGGGGGAGGCGCACGCTTGCCAGAATGGTGACGGATGAGCCGGGGAGAATGTTCAGCCCGTCGGGCGGGGGCATGCCGAGGGTAACCCGGAAGGTCTGGCCGATCCGGGACGTCTCGGCATTGAACTCGCGCAGCTCGACCGGAAACAACTCGTCGCTGGCGGGAAATCGCGCCGCCAGTGCTATATTCGGATCCCGGCCCGCGCGCTGAAACAGGACCTCGGGAACGTCGATCTCGATGCGGATTTCCGACATGTCGTGGAGCCGGACGACCGGCATCCCCGCATTGACCGTCGTATATCTGGCCACGCTGCGGCGCGCCACCAGCGCATCGAACGGCGCATGGAGCGTGGCGTGCTTCAGCGCGTATTCGGCGTTGCGCAGGCTGATTTCGGCAAGACCGGCTTCCGTCTCCGCGTCCTCGACGCTCGCCCGCTTGACCGCACTCCCGCGAAGCTTCTTGAGGCGCTCAGCGCGCCTGCGCGCCCGGTCCCTTTGCAGGCGCCTCTGCTCCAGAGACAGCTCGAACGGCTCTAGATCGAGCTGCGCGATCGTCCCGCCCGCAGGAACGATCTGCCCTTCCACCGCCGGAAACCTCACGATCTGGCCCGCAGTCTGGAAGGCGAGATCGACGGTCTGCCTTGCAACGACCTTGCCGAAAAACTGCCGCGTCACGGAGGTGGAGGACGCCTCGACCGCGATCAGCTTTACCGGGCGGGGGACTTCCTGCGCCATGACCGGAGCGGCGCATGCCGCCAGCCCGGCGGCGAGCAGGGACAGGAGACGTTTCATTCCATCTGTATCCGGATCGACTTCCCGACATTCGCAACTTTCCACCCTTTACAGAAGGCAAGCAGCGGCTTCAAACATTGTCCTGCACCCGGCCGCTGGCGCGCCTCTCGATCGAAACGTCATCAAGACCTGGACACAAACGAAGATCTAAGCGATGCCAGCCTGCGGATTCGGCGGAGAGTTGCGCGGCACGCCGACGCGCTCGTTCAGGGGACGAGTTTGAAAACGTCGATTTCTCCGATCCGGCCCTTGACGGCGTGGCTTCCGGCCGGTGTCGGAACGAATCCGGGTCCCAGAGCTTCCGCCGTCGTTCCGCTGATAAGAATGGCCGTTTCGCTGCCTTCGGGAAACAGCGTCCTGCAGAGTTGTTCGAGACGCTGGCCGACATTCACGGCGTCGCCGATGATCGTATAGTTGACCCGGCCCGGCGAGCCGATATTGCCGACCGTGGCGGTGCCGGTATGGATGCCGATACGGATACGGAGCGGCGCTTCGTCCTCGGTTTGTCGCCGGACATTTTCTTCCCGGATTCCCTCGGCGACCGCGAGCGCGGCACGGCAGGCGCGTTCGGCGGCATCGGGTTGTGTTTCCGGCGCTCCCCAGAAAGCCATCACCGAATCGCCGATGAACTTGTCGACCGTGCCGTCCTCGGCCTCGATGCAACCGGCAACGATCTCGAAATGACGATTGACGAGGGCGGCGACGTCCGGGGCCGACAGATTTTCGGCCAACGACGAAAATCCGGCGATATCGGTGAACATGACCGTGATTTCGCGAGCCGACGAACCCGTCTCTTCGATACCGCCCTGTCTGACTAACCGTTCGACTATCTTCCTGGGAATATAGAGTTCGAACCATCGCAGGGCGCGCAGCATGGCGTTGAATGCCCTCGCCTGTCGGTCAAGTTCCCGGAAGACGCTGCCCGGAAGTTCGCCTATGTCCGCGATATCCAGGTTCCGGACCTGATCCGCTGCCGCCGAGAAACGCACGATCGGCCGGGCTATCCGGCGGCCGAGGATCACGGCAGCGACGATCGACGCCACAAGGGCGCCGAGCCCGACCAGAAACGCGACGACCATCCGCCGAAGTTCGGTACTGATGTCTCCGGTGTGGAAATAGATGCCGACCGTGAGCGGCTGCGACCCAAAGCCGTCCAGGCGGCGAAATATGAAGATATAGTCTTCTCCACCGATCCGGACTGAATGTCCGTTCGTGTCCGCTGCAAGCGAAACAACCAGGTCGGATCGGTTCTCCTTCTGCCATATCCCTGCCAGGACAGGGTCCTGAAATTCCGCCAGTGGAGGCAGCGGACTGTCGATAGAAAGACCGGGATAGCCGCGCGCCATGAGCGGATGGGCCAATACGCGGTCCGGCCCGTAAAGGACGAACCTCGTGCCGTGGTCGATCTCGCCAACCTTGCGAACATGGGCCGAGAGTTCCCGGATCGACACCGTCGCAACCGTGGCCCCGAAAAATCTGCCGCCCTGCCAGAGCGGATGCGACCGGCTGAAGAAGGTCCTTTCATGCCGCTCGAACCAGAACGGTATCGTCCAATGCGGCTCTTCCGGCATATTCGCCAGATAGTTGCGGAACCTCGGATCGTCCGAGTGATCCAACTCGCCCAACTCGAGGCGGCGGCCTTCACGACGCGCGGCATAGAAGGATTTCAGGTCGGTATCGAAGAAGGATATCGATTCGATCTGCGGCACGCCGGCGAGAGCGCCCGTAAGCAGACGACCGAACGTCCGGCGGTCGCCGGGATCGATTTCGCCCCTCTCGATCCGCTCGGCGATGAAACGGGACTGTTCTTCGGCCGGCAGCAGATGCTGTTCGATCCGATCGGCCGTGTTGGCGATGCTCCGATTGGCGTTGGCGCTCATCAACGCCAGGGTGTTCTTGCCGGCGAGCCAGATGCCGACGCCAAGCACGCTGCCGACCGACACGAGAACGAGAAGGGAAATTGCCGTTGCGAGCGTGACCGTGATCGAAAGCCGCCCGTTCCACCGGGCCGGGGAAAACCAACTCAGCTTGCCGGATTTGGTCAGCATGGCGGATACAGGCGTCCAGTCCGTATCGCAAGCAAGGGGAAGCGCTGGTCTGGATAGCACAGGCTCGAGACTGGCGCAGTCCCGGTCTTCCGTCTGGTCGCGGGCGGCGATTGGGGCGGGTGGTGCGCCAGATCCGCAACTGGACCCGGCGACGGCAGCGCCGCTGCCCGCGATGGGGTAGGCTTGAGGCATGGTCGCGACGGTGTTCAATCTGACCTCGGCTTCCTCGACGGTGCATTATTTCCGCCGCGAGGGGCACGGGCGCGGACCAGGCGCTCCGGCTAACGACGACCAGGCGGACTACTACGCCCGCAGGGACGACGAACACCGCAAGGCGAGCCGGTGGCGGGGCAGCGGCGCGGCGGCGCTGGATCTGAGGGGCCATGTGGAGCCGGGCGAGTTCCGGCGGGTGCTGCAGGGCCATGTGCCGGGCACGGACATCCGGCTGGGCCGGCTTCGCGACGGCGAGCACGAGCACCGGCCCGGTATCGACATCACGCT
>JAJDYL010000043.1 GCA_022825195.1 Alphaproteobacteria bacterium | reverse complement strand
ACCCTGATCGCAGAGCGATAACCCCTCGCCATTCCTTCACCCGCATGGTGAAAACCAAAATACGCCCAACAGGACGCTCAAATCATTGTAGGAAAGGCATCGGACAACAGGCCACCCCTGCCGCAGCTCGCCGATCAGGGGGACCTCTGGCACATTGCGGCCCGCATTTTCTTCGACGAAGGCCCGGACAATCCGCCATGAATATCGCGACGCCCCCGTTCTTCGCCCGGAACACGCTCCCCAACGCGACCGCCGCCGGCACCCCGCTGGCGCCGGATTGCCACGGGATGAACTTCTTCGACATCGACCGGAGCCTGCAGGACCTGCTGCCGCTCTACCTGCCCGACGATTTGCGCGAACACATGCTGCCGCACTTCCGGCGGCTCGGCGAAATCGCCGGCGGACGCCTCGACGAGCTCGCCCGGCTGGCCGACCGGCACGGGCCCGTGCTGCATTCGCGCGACGCCTTCGGCCGCGACGAGGACTGGATCGAATTCCATCCCGCCTACCGGGAGATGGAACGGATCGGTTTCGGCGACTTCGGTATCCATGCCATGTCCCGGCGTCCCGGCGTGCTCGGCTGGAACGGAACGCCGGTCACGGCGAAATACATCCTGCAATACCTGTTCGTGCAGTCCGAATTCGCGCTCATGTGCCCGATCTCCGCCACGGACACCTCGGCGTTCCTCATCGGGAAATACGGCGACGAGGCGGTCCGCCGGCGTTTCCTGCCGGGAATGACCAGCCAGGACATGGGCGACATCTGCATGGGCGCGCAGTTCATGACGGAGAAGACCGGCGGATCCGACGTGGGCGGCATCGAGCTGGCCGCCCGCCTGGAGGACGGACCCGGCGGACCCGAATGGCGGCTCTACGGCGACAAATGGTTCTGCTCCTGCGCCGACGCCGATGTCGCCCTGCTGCTGGCGAGGCCGGAAGGCGCGGTCGCGGGCACGGCCGGGCTCGGCCTGTTCGCCCTGCCGAAGCACCGGGACGACGGCAGCCGCAACAGCTACCGGATCGTGCGCCTCAAGGACAAGATGGGCACAAGGTCCATGGCGTCCGGCGAGATCGTGTTCGACGGCGCGGTCGCCTATCCGCTCGGCGAGGTCGGGCCGGGCCGCAACAACGGCCTGAAGCAGATGCTGGACCAGGTCAATCTGAGCCGCCTCTCCCACGGCGTGCGCGCCGCCGCGATGATGCGGCGCTGCCTGAACGAGGCGCTGGTCGCGGCGCACGGCCGCGTGGCGTTCGGCGGCATTGTCGCCGACAAGCCGTTGATGCGCCGCCAATTGCTCAAGCTGATGGTGCCGACCGAGCAGGCCCTTTCGATGGCGCTGTTCACCGCGGACAGGCTGGAACGCTCGGAAGCCGGCGACGAGCAGGCGGCGGCCCTGGTGCGGCTGCTTACGCCGCTGCTGAAATTCCGCACCGGCCGCGACAATGTCGCGGTCGCGACCGGGGCGATGGAGGCGCGGGGCGGCAATGGCTACATCGAGACCTTCGTCAATGCCCGGCTCGTGCGGGACGCTCATCTCGGCGTGCTCTGGGAAGGCACCTCCAACATCAACGCGCTGGACATTATCGGCCGGGCCGTCGGCAGGTCCGGCGCCCAGAAGGTGCTTGGCGGGACGCTGACGGCCTTGCTGGACGAGGCGGACGGCCTGCCCGGCCAGTTGAAGGGCGCGCTCGGCCATGCCGCGGGCCGCGCCATCGCGCTGGCCGAGGAGGTCGCGGAAACCGGCGACGAGCCGCGCATGCGCCAGGCTTCCGATGCGCTCTACCACGCGGCGAGCGCGGTCGTCATGGCGCATGAAGGCGCCCGGATTGCGGCGGCCGGCGGCGGCCGGAGACGCCTGCTGCTGGCGCAGATGGTGCTCGACCACCGGCTGAGCCCGCAGGACCCTCTCGCCCCGCGCGGCGACGACCCGGAGGTCGTGGCTGCGCTGCTCGAAGCGGCGTAAGCCTTCGGTCCGCGACACCGGGTATCGTTGCCGGGAGGCTCGACCCCGCTTAGGTTCCGGGCCGTGATCGAACGCTATACCCGCGCCGAGATGGCGGCCGTCTGGTCGCCCGAGGCCAGATTCCGCATCTGGCTCGAGATCGAGGCGCATGCGCTGGACGCCTTGGCCGGACTCGGCCTGGCGCCTGCTTCCGCAGCCCGCGCCGTGTGGGAGCGGGGCGCGTTCGAGGTCGAACGGATCGACGAAATCGAGGCCGAGACCAAGCACGACATCATCGCCTTCCTCACCAATCTCGCCGAGCATGTCGGACCGGAAGCGCGCTTCGTCCACCAAGGCATGACCTCCTCCGATGTGCTGGATACCTGCCTGGCGGTGCAGCTCGCGCGCGCCAGCGACATTCTGCTGGCGGACATCGACAGGCTGCTTGCCGCATTGAAGACAAGGGCTTACGAGCACAAATTCACGCTCTGCATCGGCCGCAGCCATGCCATACACGCCGAGCCCACCACCTTCGGCGTCAAGCTGGCGGGGCACTATGCCGAGTTCGCCCGCAACCGCGCCCGGCTTGAGGCCGCGCGGGCGGAGATCGCGACCTGCGCCATCTCCGGCCCGGTCGGCACCTTCGCCAGCATCGATCCGCGCGTCGAGGCCCATGTGGCGGAGAAGATGGGCCTCGCGCCCGAGACCCATTCCACCCAGGTGGTCCCGCGCGACCGGCACGCCATGTTCTTCGCCGTGCTGGCTGTGGTCGCGAGCGGCGTGGAACGGCTCGCGGTCGAAATCCGGCACTTGCAGCGCACCGAATTGCGCGAGGCGGAGGAGTTTTTCTCCGCCGGGCAGAAGGGCTCGTCGGCGATGCCCCACAAGCGCAATCCGGTCCTGACCGAGAACCTGACCGGGCTTGCGCGCATGGTGCGCTCGGCCGTCATTCCCGCGCTTGAGAATGTCGCGCTCTGGCACGAGCGGGACATCTCGCATTCCTCCGTCGAACGGATGATCGGGCCGGACGCGACGGCGACGCTCGACTTCGCCCTCCACCGGCTGGCGGGCGTCGTCGACAGGCTGGTGGTGTATCCCGACGCCATGCGCCGGAACCTCGACAGCCTGGGCGGCCTTGTCTTTTCCCAGCATGTGCTTCTGGAGCTTACGCAGGCCGGCATGAGCCGCGAAGACGCCTACAGCAAGGTGCAGGCGGCGGCGATGACCGTCTGGCAGGAAGGCGGCTCGTTCCGCGCGCAACTGGAGCGGGACCCCGACATCGCCGCGGCGGTGCCGGTTGCCAGGCTGGACGAGATCTTCGACGTGGACCGGCAGTTGACCCATGTCGGGACGATCTTCGAGCGCGTTTTCGGAAGCTGAACCCCATCCACCCCGCCTGTTGGAGAATTCGGAATGTCGGACCGCACCGTTGATGTCGTCGTCGTGGGCGCGGGGAATGCCGCCATGTGCGCCGCGCTCGCCGCGCGCGAGCAGGGCGCGGGCGTGCTTGTGCTGGAGCGCGCGAACGAGGAGGAGCGCGGCGGCAACTCGGCCTTCACCGCCGGCAATATCCGCACGGTCTTCAACGGCGTCGAGGACATAAAGGCGCTGGTGCCGGACCTGACCGAGGACGAGATCGCGATCACCGATTTCGGCGTCTACAGCGAGGCCGACTTCTACGACGACATGGGCCGGATCACCGAATACCGGACCGACCCGGACATGTGCGAACTGCTGGTGACCCGCTCGCTCGACACGATGAAATGGATGCGGGACAAGGGCGTGCGCTTCCTGCCCATCTACGGCAAGCAGGCCTTCAAGATCGACGGACGCTTCAAGTTCTGGGGCGGGCTCGTGCTGTCCGCCTGGGGCGGCGGGCCGGGACTGGTGGACGCCCTGCACGGGTCCTGCGCGCGGGAAGGCATCGAGGTGCTTTACGGCGCGCGCGCGACCGCCCTGCTGCACGATGACGACGGCGTGAAAGGCGTGCGCGTGCGCCGGGACCGGCGGAGTTTCGAGGTGCATGCCCGCGCCGTGGTGCTCGCCAGCGGGGGCTTCGAGGCGAACCCGGAAATGCGCACCCGCTATCTCGGCCCCGGCTGGGACGTGGCCAAGGTCCGCGGCACCCGTTTCAACACCGGCGACGGCATCCGCATGGCGCTCGACGCCGGCGCGCGCGCCTACGGCAACTGGTCCGGCTGCCATGCGGTCGGCTGGGATTTCAATGCGCCGGAGTTCGGCGACCTCGCCGTCGGCGACAACTTCCAGAAGCACAGCTATCCCTGGGGCGTCATGGTGAACGCGGAAGGCCGGCGCTTCGTCGATGAAGGCGCGGATTTCCGCAACTACACCTACGCGAAATACGGCCGCGTGATCCTGGGCCAGCCTGGCCAGATGGCTTGGCAGGTGTTCGACGCCAAGATCATCCCGAACCTGCGCGACGAATACCGCATCCGCGAGGTCACCAAGGTCCGGGCCGATTCGATCGAGGAGCTGGCGGCAAAGCTCGAAGGCGTGAACGCCGAGGCCTTCCTCAGGGAAATCCGGGCCTACAACGCGGCCGTGCGCACCGACATACCCTACAACCCGAACGTCAAGGACGGCCGCCGGACGGAAGGCCTCGCGGTGGACAAGACCAACTGGGCCAACACCATCGACGAGCCGCCCTTCGAGGGCTACCAGACGACCTGCGGCATCACCTTCACCTTCGGCGGCCTGCGCGTGAACGGCGACGCCCAGGTGATGGACACCGACGATGTCGAGATTCCCGGCCTCTACGCGGCGGGAGAGCTTGTCGGCGGCCTCTTCTGGTTCAACTATCCGGGCGGCACGGGGCTGATGGCGGGCGCGGTCTTCGGCAAGATCGCCGGCGAGGCGGCCGGGCGGACCGCCGTCGGCAACGAATGAAGCACCCGGACGACCCGTCCGCCGCGACCCCTTTCGGAGGCTGACCAGATGGCGCGCGCGCCCTACCCCGAGTTCGAGACGCTGTCCGAGGACCTGCAGGCTTTCGTCGAGCGCTTCGACCCGCTCATGAACGTCTTCCACATGATGGCCCATACAGGCCCGGCGCTGCCGCATTTCATGCGCCTCGGCAATGCGATCCTGTTCAAGGGCAGGCTCGACCCCGTGCTGCGCGAAATCGCGATCCTGCGCGTCGGCCACCTGCTGGGCGCCTCCTACGAGGTCCACCAGCACAGGATCGTCGCGCGGAACATCGGCATGGACGAGGCCCGGATCGCCGCGGTGGAGCATGGCGAGGACGACTCGGTATTCTCGGACCTCGAAAACCTCGTTATCCGCTTCACCGACGAAGTGGTGGCGAGCGTGCGCGCCAGCGACGCCACATGGAACGCGCTCTCGGCCCGGCTCGATACCGGGCAGATGGCGGAACTCACGATCGCCGTCGGCTTCTACTCGATGGTTTCCGTGTTCCTGGAGAATTTCGAGGTCGAAATCGAACCGGAAGGCGTCGTAGAAGACCCGATGAAGCGGCCGAGAAAGGCCGGGGAAGCCCGTCCAACATAGCTTCAGGAGGCGGTTCCGTGTCCCAGTCGCGCAGCTACCATGTGCCCAGCGGAGGCCTTCCCGGACAGTCGGAACTCCTGACGAGCCGGTCCGTCTTCACCGACGCCTACGCCGTCATCCCGAAGGACGTGCTCCGCGACATCGTCACCAGCCTGCTGCCCCACTGGGAGCGAACCCGCGCCTGGATCCTTGCAAGGCCGCTCTCCGGCTTTGCGGAGACTTTCTCCCAATACATCGTCGAGGTGGCTCCCGGCGGCGGAAGCGAAAACCCGGAGCCCGATGCCGGCGCGGAGGCGGGCCTGTTCGCGGTCGCAGGCGCCTTCGAGCTCATGCTCGCCGGCCGGACCCGGCGGATCGAGGCCGGCGGCTTCGTCTATATCCCGCCGGGCGCGGCATGGCGGCTGCACAACCGGGGCGGCGAAAACGCCGTCTTCCACTGGATTCGCAAGCGCTACGAGCCGGTCGAGGGCCTGGGCCCGCCCGACCCCGTCGTGACCAGCGACCGGGAGTGCCCGCCCGTCGCCATGCCGGACACGGACGGGCGCTGGGCGACCACGCGCTTCATCGACCCGGACGACATGCGCCACGACATGCATGTCAATATCGTCACCTTCGAGCCCGGCGCGGTCATTCCCTTCGCCGAGACGCACATCATGGAGCACGGCCTCTATGTGCTCGAAGGCAAGGGCGTGTACCGGCTCAACCAGGACTGGGTGGAAGTCGAGGCCGGGGATTTCATGTGGCTGCGCGCCTTCTGTCCCCAGGCCTGCTATGCGGGCGGGCCGGGCCCCTTCCGCTACCTGCTCTACAAGGACGTCAACCGCCATCCCCGGCTGGCGCCGCCGGCGCAGAGCCCGTAGCCCGCAAGCGGGCGGTCATACCGGAGTGCCCGATACGGGCTTCACGTTTGTCCCCCCGCCGCCTCCCGGATTGCCTCCCACACGCGGAACGGCGTCGCCGCGCCCTCGAAACTCCGCACGCCGAGCGGCGCCAGCGCATCGAGAATGGCGTTGGTGACGGCCGGATAGCCGGCGATGGCGCCAGCCTCTCCGCAGCCTTTCACGCCCAGCGGGTTCGTCGTGCACCGCGTCGGCGTAAAGGCGAGTTCGAGCGTCGGCAGGTCGTCGGCGCGCGGCATGGCGTAGTCCATGAAGGAGCCGGTCAGCGGCTGGCCCGTCTGCGGCTCGAACACCGCCTCCTCGAGCAGCGCCTGCCCGACGCCCTGCACGATGGCCCCATGCACCTGCCCGGCGACGATGGCATCGTCGATATGCTCGCCGTAATCGTCGAAGGCGGCGTAGCGCACCAGGCGCACGGCCCCGGTTTCGGGATCGACCTCGACCTCCGCGACATGAGTGCCGTTCGGGAAGGTCATCCACTCCCGCGCCCAGTGGTAGTAGGTGTCGAGCGCGCCCTCCCCCGCCAGCTCGAACAGGCCGACCGTCCGGTCGGTGCCGGCGACGCGGAACTGTCCGGCTTCATACTCGACATCCGCTTCCGCCGCCTCCAGCCGGTCCGCCGCCAGGGTCCGCCCTTTCTCGATGACGATCCCGCTCGCGCGGAATATCGCCGTTCCGGCCATGTAGGTCGCGCGTGAGGAGCCGTGGCCGCCGCCCATGGCGATTTCGTCCGTGTCGCCCTGCACGAGGCGGATGCCGTCGCTCGGCAGGTCGAGACAGCGGGCCACGATCTCCGGGAAGGTGGTCTCGTGCCCCTGCCCGATATGCTGCGTGCCGGTCACGAGGTCCACGCGGCCGTCGCCGTGGAAACGCAGTTCGACATTCTCCTCCGGGTAGCCGCCGGTCGCCTTGATGTGGCAGGCGAATCCCAGGCCGCGAAGCCGCCCGGCAGCCTCGCTTTCGCGCCGCCGCTCCGGGAAGCCTTCGGCGCAGCGTTCGGCGAGCACGAATCCCTCCCGGAATGCGCCGCTGTCCACCCGGAAGCCCAGCGCGTTCGTCATCGGCAGGCTCGCGGCCAGGTTTCTCCGGCGCAGCGCCTCGCGCGGGATCCCGGTCTCCGCCGCGGCCTTGTCGATCAGGCGTTCGAGGATGTTCACCATTTCGGCGAAACCGGGCCCGCGCGTGACGCCTTCGGGCGGCGTGTGGGTCAGCACCGCGCGAATGTGCAGGGCGACGGCCGGAATGGCATAGACCGTGCCTGCCAGATGGACGAATTGCCCCGTCTGCACGCCGCCGGCCACATTGCCGAACCAGGCGCCGGCATTCGCCGTGCTCGCTACGCGGAAGGCGAGAAAACGGCCCCCGGAATCCAGCGCCAGTTCGGCTTCGGCGCGCTGGCCCCGGCACTGGTGGTCGCTCAGGAAGACCTCGGAACGGGTCGCCGTCCAGCGCACCGGACGGCCCAGCCGCCGCGCGGCCCACAGCAGCAGCACATGCTCGGGATAGGCGAAATTCTTGACGCCGAAGCCCCCGCCCACATCCTCCGCGATGAAGCGCACCCGCTCCGGCCCGACGCCCAGGCACTTCGCTACATGGTCGCGATTGACGTGCAGGTTCTGGCTGGAGACCCGGAGCGTGTAGCGCCCGTCGGCCGGGTCGTAGGACGCGGCCGCGCCGCGCGGCTCCATCGGATTGATGACCACGCGATGGTTCAGGAGCGAAATCCCGACCCGGTGGACGGCGCGCGAAAAGGCCTCCTCGACCGCTGCGGCGTCGCCGGTCCGCCAGTCGAGGCAGACCCTGTCGGGCTCCGGCTCCAGCGGCTCGTAGGCGATCTGCACCCGGTCGGCGGCATCCAGCGCCTCCTCCGGCGTGCGGCCGGTGACGAAGGCGACCGGCTGGCCGACATAATGTGCGGTATCGCGCGCCAGCAGGGGCTGCGGCTCGCAGTCGAACGGCTCGCCCGTCTGCATGTTCGCGGGCTGGTAGGGCCGGAGGCCCTCCAGGTCCGCAATGTCCGCCGCCGTGAACGCCCCGACCCCGTCGCCCTCCACCGCCCGGATGCGCGCATGGGCATGGGGGCTGCGGATGAACGCCGCCCAGAGCGCTCCCGGCACCTCGATATCGTCCAGGTAACGGCCCTGTCCGGTAATGAACCGGGCGTCCTCGCGCCTGCCTGCCACGTTCCCCCCTCCTGCTTTGCGGCTATACTAGCGGCGTTGCGAGGGGAGAGTCCCATGGCCGAACTCTGGGAGCTGTCTGCGGAAGAGGCGGTTCGCCGGCTCATGTCCGGCGAGGTGTCGCCGCTTGAGCTGGTGGACGCATCCGTGGCCCGGATCGAAGCCGTGGACGGGGCCGTCAATGCGCTGCCGCTGCACCGCTTCGACCGCGCCCGCGAGGAAGCGAAGCGGCTGCAGGACGTTCCGCCCGGCGACCGGGGCCTGCTCGCCGGCCTGCCGATCGCCATCAAGGACCTGATCGACGTCGAGGGCATGCGCACCACCTATGGCTACCCGCTCTATGCCGACAATGTCGCGGACAGGTCCGACCCGTTGGTGACCCTGCTGGAATCCCGCGGCGGCATCACCGTCGCCAAGTCGAGTTCGCCGGAGATGGGCATGATGCCGGTGACAACGAACCGGGTCTTCGGCCACACGCGCAACCCCTGGAACCTGGAGACGACGCCCGGCGGCTCGTCGGGCGGCGCGTCGGCGGCACTGGCGGCGGGCGAAGTGCCGCTTGCCCACGGCTCGGACATCGGCGGCAGCCTGCGCATCCCGGCCGCTTTCGCGGGCGTCTGCGGCCTGCGCCCGAGCCCCGGCCGGGTGCCGCGCACCCATTCCCACCGCTGCTTCAACCCGATGTCGGTGCAGGGCCCGATGGCGCGTTCGGTGGGCGATATCGCGCTGTTCCTGGACGCCATGGCCGGCTATCTGCCGAGCGATCCGCTGAGCCTGCCCGACCCGGCCGCACCGTTCCGCTCGGCGACCACGCCGCCGGCCCGCATCGGCTATGTCGCGGACATCGGCCTCGGCGGCGTCGAGCCCGATGTCGCCGCCGTGGTGGAGGGCGCGCTTGCGAAGCTGGACATTCCGGTCGAGCCGCTTGCGCTCGACTTCGGCGGCATGTCGCGGCTGTTCTCGGTGATGATCGGCCACAACACGCTGATCGAGCGCGCGGATTTCATCGCCGCGAACCGCGACAAGCTGGAGCGCGTGCTGGGGCTGTTGCTCGACTATGCGAACAGGCTGACCGCTGAGGATTTCATCTGGGCCGAGCGGGAGCGGGCGGCCGTCTTCCAGCGTCTCTCCCAGGCGTTCGAGCAGGTCGATGTCATCGTCATGCCGACGGTCTGCTGCACGGCCTTTTCGGTCGAGGAGCGCGGCGCGCGGGTGGACGAATGGTCCGAGTCGCCGCCGCCCTGGTTCCAGCAATGCTGGGGCACGGTGCTGACCTCCTGCCCGATCCTGGCGATCCCCGCGGGCCTCGCGCCCAACGGCATGCCGGTCGGCCTCCAGATCGTCGCGCCGGTCAGGCGCGAGGACATGGCGATCGCGGCAGGCCGCGTCATCGAGCAAGCCGTCGGCTCCCTGCCGGCCATCGACCCGCGCCCGGCGCCGACCCCCTGACCCCGAACGGAGACCCCTTCATGGCCGGAAAGATCGACGCCCGCCTCGCCGAACTCGGCATCGAACTGCCGGAGGCGCCCGCGCCCGCCGCCAACTACGTGCCCTGGGTCAGGAGCGGCAACCTGCTGTTCGTGGCGGGTCAGGTGTCCGGCAACAATCAGGGCGTGCACAAGGGCCGGCTGGGCGACGATCTCGGCCTCGATGAAGGGGTCGCCGCGGCGCGGGCCTGCGCGCTCAACCTCATCGCCCAGGCCAAGGCCGGCTGCGGCGGCGACCTCGACCGCGTGGCGCGGGTCGTCAAGCTCGGCGGCTTCGTCTCCAGCACGCCGGACTTCGTCCAGCATCCCCAGGTCGTGAACGGCGCATCGGACCTCATCGTCGAGATCTTCGGCGACAAGGGCCGCCATGCCCGCTTCGCCGTCGGCGCGCCGGCATTGCCGATGGGCTTCGCGGTCGAGGTCGACGCCGTGTTCGAGATCGACTGACCCCCCGTGCCCGACGGCAAGGAACCCGTTTCCGTCCGGATAGCGTCGGGCATCGACGCCGTAGCCGCGGAAGACTGGGACGCCTGCGCCGGAGACGGCAACCCTTTCGTCTCGCACGCCTTCCTGAAGGCGCTGGAGGACGGCGGCGCCGTCGGGACGGATACCGGGTGGCTGCCGCAGCACCTCGTCGTCGAGGACGAGGCGGGCCGCGTCAGCGGCGCAGCGCCCTTCTACATGCGCGCCGACAGCTCCGGGGAGTATGTCTTCGACTATGGCTGGGCGCATGCCTATGAGCGCGCCGGCGGCCGCTATTACCCGAAGCTGCTCTGCGCCGTGCCGTTCTCGCCGGTGCCCGGCCCCAGGCTGCTGGTGCGCCCCGGCCCGTTCGCCGACCGGGCGCGCGCGGCGCTCGCCTCCGCGATGGTGGAGGTCGCCAGGCGGGCCGGCGTGTCGTCGGTCCATGTGAACTTCCTGCCGGAGGAGGATTGGGACTATCTCGGCGAATTCGGGTTCCTGAAGCGGCTCGGCCAGCAATATCACTGGCACAATGACGGCTATGGGAGCTTCGACGACTTCCTGGCCGCGCTGAACTCGCGCAAGCGCAAGAGCATCCGCAAGGAGCGCCGGAAGCTGGACGAATGGGGCCTCGCCTTCGAGGCGTTGACGGGCGACGAGCTGCGCGAGGAGCACTGGGAGGCGTTTTACCGCTTCTACCGCAATACGGTGGACCGGAAGTGGGGCGGCGCCTACCTCACGCGGGACTTCTTCTTCCGCCTGCACGAGACCATGGCGGACAGGACGGTGCTGATCGTCGGCCGGCGCGAGGGCCGGATCGTCTGCGGCGCCCTCAACATGCTGGGCGCCGATGCGCTTTACGGGCGCAATTGGGGCTGCGACACGCGCTTCCGGTTCCTGCATTTCGAGGCCTGCTACTACCAGGCCATCGACTATGCGATCCGCGAGGGGCTCGCCCGCGTCGAGGCCGGGGCCCAGGGGCAGCACAAGATCCAGCGCGGCTACACCCCCGTCGAGACCTACAGCGCGCACTGGATCGCCGACCGCAATTTCCGCCGCGCCGTCGCGGATTACCTGGAGCGCGAGCGGGACGCCGTCGGCGAGGAAATCGACTTCCTCGCGGACTTCGCGCCGTTCCGGAAAGAGGGGTAGCCCTCAGCCGAGCCGGGCGAGGGCGCCCTCCAGCGCGACGCGCCTGCCGGCGAGCTCGCTGCGCTGCTCTCTCTGGTCCTCGACCACTTCGACCGGGGCGCGGGAGAGGAACTGCTCATTGGCGAGCTTCCTGTCGATTCCCGAGATGCGGGAGTCTATCTGCGCCACTTCACGGTCCAGGCGCTCGCGTTCCCTGCCGAAATCGATCACCTCGGCCAGCTTGAGCGCGACCGATGCGCCGGGAAGCGCCACCTCGACCGAGCCTTCCGGCGCCGGTCCCTCGGACAGGCTTTCCAGCCGCGCCAGCCTGAGGATTTGCGGCGCGTTGCGCGCGGCGCGGGCGGCGGCCGCCCGGTCCGCGCCGACGAGCGCGGCGTCGATCTTGGCGCCGGCAGGCACATTGAGCTCGGACCGCACGCGGCGGACCTCGGATATCAGCTGGATGGTCCAGTCGATCTCGCCCGGCGCCTTGCCCGCCTCGTCCTCGGGCCAGGCCGCGCCGATCAGCCCGCCCTCGACCAGGCCGAGCGCCTCGTTCAGCTCCTCGGTGACGAAGGGCATCAACGGGTGCAGCATGCGCAGGATGCGGTCCAGCACCCAGGCGGCGGAAGCCCGCGTTTCCTCCGCGGCCTCGCCGCCCTCGGCGAAGACCGGTTTGGCGAACTCGATGAACCAGTCGCAGAACTCGCCCCAGACGAAGCGGTAGAGCACGTCCGCCACCTCGTTGAAGCGGTAGGCGTCCATCGCCGCCTCCACCTGCCGGCGGGTCTCGACGGCCCTGGCGACGATCCAGCGGTTGAGCACCTCCCCGACGCCGGCGGGATCGAAGCCGGGCCGGGGCGCGCAGCCGTTCATCTCGCAGAAGCGCGCGGCGTTCCAGAGCTTGGTGGTGAAATTGCGGTAGCCGGCAACGCGGTTCTCGGAAAGCTTGATGTCCCGGCCCGGCGCGGCGAGCGCAGCCAGCGTGAACCGCAGCGCATCGGCCCCGTAGCTCGCGCACATATCCAGCGGGTCGATGATGTTGCCCTTGGACTTGGACATCTTGGCGCCGTGCTGGTCGCGCACGAGCGCATGGATATAGACGGTGCGGAACGGCACATCGCCCATGAAGTGCAGGCCCATCATCATCATCCGGGCAACCCAGAAGAAGATGATGTCGAAGCCCGTCACCAGCACATCGCCCGGATAGTAGCGGTCGAGTTCCGGCGCGGGCTCGGGCCAGCCGAGCGTCGAGAACGGCCAGAGCGCGGACGAGAACCAGGTGTCGAGCACGTCCGGGTCGCGCTCCAGGACGACGCCCGGCCCGAAGCGCGCCTCCGCCTCCGCCCGCGCTTCCGCCTCGGTCTCGGCAACGAACACCGAGTCTTCCGGGCCGTACCAGGCGGGAATCCGGTGCCCCCACCAGAGCTGGCGCGAGATGCACCAGGGCTGGATGTTGCGCATCCACTCGAAATAGGTCTTGGCCCAGTTCTCCGGGACGAAGCGCGTGCGCCCGGTCTCGACCGCCTCGATCGCCGGCTTCGCGAGCGTCGCGGCGTCGGCATACCACTGTTCGGTGAGATAGGGCTCGATGGGCACGCCGCCGCGGTCGCCATAGGGGACCGTGTGGCGGTGGCGTTCGACGCGCTCCAGCACCCCCGCCGCTTCCAGGTCGGCGACGACGCGCTCGCGCGCAACGGAGCGCTCCAGGCCCCGGTAAGCCTCCGGCACGGAGTCGTTCAGATGCGCGGTCCGGTCGAAGATATTGACGGTCTCCAGCCCGTGCCGCCGCCCGACCTCGAAATCGTTGAAGTCGTGCGCCGGCGTGATCTTGACCGCGCCCGACCCCTGTTCGGGATCGGCATGGGCGTCGGCCACGATGGGAATCCGGCGGCCCACCAGCGGCAGGATGCAATGGCCGCCGACAAGGTGGCGGTAGCGCGGATCGTCCGGGTGGACCGCCACGCCGGTGTCGCCGAGCATCGTCTCGGGGCGCGTCGTGGCGACGGTGAGGCTTTCGCCGTCCCGGCCTTCGACCGGATAGCGGATGTACCAGAGATGCCCGTCCACCTCGGTCTGCTGCACCTCCAGGTCGGAGATCGCGGTCTCCAGCGCCGGGTCCCAGTTCACCAGCCGCTGGTCCTTGTAGATCAGGCCTTCCCGGTAGAGCTGCACGAAGACCCTGGTGACCGCGTTGGAGAGGCCCTCGTCCATCGTGAAGCGCTCGCGCGCCCAGTCGGCCGACGCGCCGAGCGAACGCAGCTGGCGGGTAATCTGGCCGCCCGACTCCGCCTTCCACTCCCAGACCCGGTCCACGAACCCGTCGCGTCCGAGATCGGTCCGCTTGAGCCCTTCCTCGTCAAGCTGGCGCTCGACCACCATCTGGGTCGCGATCCCGGCATGGTCGGTGCCGGGCTGCCAGAGCGCATCCCGGCCCTGCATGCGGTGGTAGCGGATCAGGATGTCCTGGAGCGTGAAGGTCAGCCCGTGGCCCATATGCAGGCTGCCGGTGACATTCGGCGGCGGCATCATGATCGTGTAGGGCGCCGCCCCGGCCCTCACGCCGGCCGCAAAGGCGCCGGCGCGCTCCCATGCGCCGTAGCGCGGCCCTTCCACCGCGTCGGAACGGTAGGTCTTCTCCAGCATCGGGACTCCGCCCTGTCGGATAGGGAAAGAACCGTCAGCGCCGGCCGGCTCGCGACAGGCGCTGGATCTCCTCGTTGACGAGACGCTCGACGATTCCCGGCAGATGCGCGTCGAGCCATTCATTCAGCATCGGCTTCAACATGGCGCGGACCATATCCTCTATGGTCTCGCCGCCTTCGCGCACCGGCAATCGCCGCGAGTCGGCCTCGTCCTGCTCCACCGCCCTGGCCAGGCCGGCAAACGCCTCCGCCGAAGCGGCCGCGGCAGATGTCGAAACCAGATCCTCTCCGTCGCCTGCGTCCGCCGCGTCTTCCGACGGCACCTCGTCCACGAGTTCGAGAATGTCGTCGTCAACGTCCGGATCCTGCCCTGCAGGCCGGCCGCCTCGACTTTCCTCGGAGACCGCTTTGCCGATGGTCGCCATGATTTCCTCCATGGTCCGCTCGTCCTCGCGGCGTCCGCCGCCGCCAGGTTCATTCATCTTTCCGGCCTCCCCGGAGTACCGTGTCGGCGTCCCAGCCAAGGGAGCGAACGCGGTCGTAGTTCGTCTGGTAATTGTACGGCGTCACCGGCACGTTCTGGGCTGCGGCCGTCAACCGGCCCACGGCTGCCGCCAGCTGGTAGATGGCAACCGCCTCCGCCTGCATCGTGCGCACGACGTTCACCCTGGCGTCCAGCAGGTCCTGCTCGGCATCCAGAACGTCGAGCAGGGTCCTGGTGCCGACCTCGGCTTCCTGCTGCAGCCCGTCCAGCGCGATCTCGGACGCCCGGACTTCCGTGGTCAGCGACTCGAGCCGGGCCCGCGCGGACGCAAGGCTTTCCCATGCCCGGACGGCCTGCTCGATGGCGACGCGGCGGCGATCCTCCTTCAAGGCCCGCATGCGCGAGGCGGTCTCGATGGCCGCGCGCTTGCGGGAGGTCACATTGCCGGCCTCGTAGAGCGGCACCGAGACCGTGGCCGCCACGGTAACATCGCTGTTCCGGTTGCCGCGCCCGCCGGAATCGGCCGCATGAGAAACCGAGCCGACCAGGTTCACCGTCGGGAGCAACTCGCCCCGGATGGCCTCGGCATCCTCCAGCACCGCCTGCTCGTCGAAGGAGGCCGCCACAACCTCCGGATTGTCCCGCGATGCAATCTCTATCGCTTCTTCCTTCGTCTCCGGCAGGCTCGCGAGCGGCGGGGGCGCCTCCAGCCTGCCCGGAAGCTCGCCGACCACGCGCTGGTAGCCGGCGCGGGACGTTTCGAGCGCGCCCTCGGCGAATACCTGCTCGGCGATCGCCCGCGCCAGACGCGCCTCCGCCTGCGCCACATCGGTGCGCGTCACCTCGCCGACCTCGAACTGGTCCTGCGCCGCCTGGAGGCGCCGGCGCAACACGGTGACATTGTTGATCGTCAGCTCGACGACGGCCTGGTCGCGAACCACCTCCATGAACGCCAGGCCGGTTCCGAGGAACACATTCTGTTCGACGGCCAGCAGCCGCGCCCGCTGGGCGGCGACGCGGTGCTGGGCGGCGCGCAGCCTGGCCGCGCTCCGGTTCCCGTCATAGAGCGGCTGCGTCGCTTCGAGCCGCACGCTCGCCGGCCTGCGCGACTCGTTGCTGTCGCCGGGCCCCCGTCTTTCGGTTTTGTACTTGCCGTAGCCGACGCTGCCTCTCGCCGTCACCGTCGGCCGCCAGCCGGACAGCGCCTGCGGAACGCCTTCGTCCGTGGCCCGCAGGCGCGCGCGCTGGGCTTCGAGTTCCGGGTTGGCGGCATAGGCCTTGGCCATCGCCTCGAGCAGCGTATCGGCGGCCGCCGGCCCGGACAGGCCGAATGCCAGCGCCGCCGCGGCGGTCAGGCCCGCGAGTCGCAGCCGTCGAGCGCTCAAAACACGAACTCCTGCTTGGGCTCGAAGCCTGCGACATAGGGGGTGCCGGCATCGAACACGGTGCGGGAAGACACCACGCCGCCCAGTTTCGAAAAGATGGTCGCCCGGCCGAGCCCGCCGCCCGGCCGCACGACGGCCGCGAGCCGTCCGCCCTCGGCCAGCTGGTCGAGCAACGCCTGCGGAACGGATGCGACGGCGCCCTGAACGACGATGAGATCGAACGGCGCCTCTTCCGGACAGCCCGCCTCCAGCGGACCTTCGACGACGAGGACATTG
Organism: Alphaproteobacteria bacterium; assembly: GCA_022825195.1. Taxonomy (GTDB): domain Bacteria; phylum Pseudomonadota; class Alphaproteobacteria; order Bin95; family Bin95; genus Bin95. The sequence continues at coordinate 10,669 of JAJDYL010000043.1, read as the reverse complement.
TCGCTGCCGGCCGCCGCCAGCGCCTTGCGGGCCCGTTCCGCCAGGTCGCCGTCGCTTTCCAGGGCCACGACGGCGCTCGCGATCCGGCCCAGCACGGCGCTCGAATAACCGAGCCCGGGGCCGATATCGAGAACATAGTCGTCCGGGCGGGGCGCGGCCGATTGCAGCAGGCGCGCGAAAACCATGGGCTCGACCAGGACGCGGCCCGCGAACGGCAGGTCCTCATCGACATAGGCGACCTGCTTCAGCGCTATCGGGGCGAATTCCTCGCGCGCAATGCCGCCCATCGCATCGAGCAATTCCGGGTTCGTCACCCGGCCGGCGCGCAATTGGCATTCCACCATGTTCGCCCTCTGGACGATAAATTCGCTCATCGACACACGCCTGCTTCCCGCTCCCGGCAAATATAGACCCTCCTGCGGGCATGACAACGCCGCTGCTCCTCCGGCCCGGCCCGCTCTCCCTGGAGACCGTGAATGCGAAATTTTTCCACAGTTTGGGGTATCCCCTCATTGGCAATACGACATCTTGTGATGTATGGGTGAGCTCATGTTTGCGCGAAGAACGAGTTACGCGCCGGCGAACCCGATCGATCTGGTCGAGGACGTCGCCCGCGCGCAGGACTGGACCTACAGCCGCGACGACTCGCGGACGATCACCGCCGAACTCCAGGGAAGCTGGGGCGAGACGACGGTGTGCGCCGCCTGGCACGCCCGCCCCGCCGTCGTGCAGGTCGCCGCGGCGTGCCGGCTGCCGGTGCCCCTGGAGGGGAAGAGCGCGCTGCTGGAGATGCTGGCCTACGCCAACGATATCCTGGCGATGGGCCATTTCTGCTTCGACCGGGACGCCGGCGCGCTTTGTTTCCGCCACGCCGTCCCGCTGCGCGGCGCCTCGGCCTCCAGGGAGTTGTTCGAGGATGTGCTGCTCGCCGCCACCAACGGGCTGGACCAGTTCTATCCCGCGTTCCAGCATGCGTTATGGGGCGGCAAGGCGCCCGCCAAGGCGGTGGCCGCCGCCATGATCCATCCGGTGGGCGAGGCATGAGCACTCCCAACCTGATCCTTGTCGGCTGCGGCAAGATGGGCGGCGCCATGCTGACAGGCTGGCTGGAGCGGCGCTTCGCGGACCAGATCGTGGTCGTCGAGCCCGAAGAAGCGGCGACGCAGGAATTCCGCGACAAGCCCGGCGTCCATGTCACCACCGCTCTCGAGAACGTCACCGACCGGGTGCGGCCGGATGCAGTGGTGTTCGCGGTCAAGCCCCAGGTGATGGCCGATGTCGTTCCGGCCTATTGCAGATATACGGGGCATGGCGCACCGGTGTTCCTCTCCATTGCCGCCGGGACCCCGGTCGCGTTCTTCCAGAAAATTCTGGGCCGGGACGCCGCCATAGTCCGCGCCATGCCGAACACGCCGGCGGCAGTCGGTCGCGGTATCGCCGCGCTCACGGCCAACCGGCGTGTCGATCCTGCGCAAATGGCGCTCTGCCAGACCATCTGCGAGGCGGTCGGCGAGGTCGTCTGGCTCGGGGACGAGGCGGCCATGGATGCCGTGACGGCGGTGTCCGGCAGCGGCCCGGCCTATGTGTTCTATCTGGTGGAGGCGCTGGCGGCGGCGGGCCAGCGCGAAGGATTGCCGGCCGACATGGCGATGCGGCTGGCGCAGGCGACCGTTTCCGGCTCCGGAGAGCTGCTGAACCGGTCCCCGGAAACCGCGGACGTGCTGAGGCGCAATGTGACCAGCCCGGGCGGGACCACGGCTGCCGCGCTGGACGTGCTGATGGCCGATGACGGCCTTGCGGCGCTGATGCGGCGGGCGGTAGCGGCCGCGGCCAACCGTTCCCGGGAACTGGGCGGCTGATGCGCCGATGCGCTTGACCCGCTTCGGCGGCGTCCCTATACAGCCGCGTTCTGGGCTAGACGGGTTCCGGCAGGGAGTGAAATGCGATGTCGCGGCGCTGCGCGATTACCGGCAAAGGCGTGATGACGGGCAATAATGTCAGTCACGCCAACAACAAGACGCGCCGGCGCTTTCTGCCGAACGTGCAGTCCCGGACACTGCTGAGCGAAATCCTCGGCGAAACCGTGCGGCTGCGCGTGTCGGGCCACGGCTTGCGCACGGTGGAGCACAATGGGGGCCTCGACGCCTTCCTGCTCGGCCGGCCCGACTCGAAGCTGACCGTCGAAGCCCGCCGCATCAAGCGCCGCATCGAAAAGGCGAGAGCCAAGCGCGAAGCCCGCCAAACGGCTGCCTAACCGGCGAACGGATCGCACACCGTTATCGTCTCTTCGCGGTCCGGGCCGGTGGACAGCAGCGCGATCTGGCAGCCGATCAGTTCCTCGACGCGCCGGACATACCTGACAGCCGCGGCCGGCAATTGCGCCCAGCCGGTGGCGCCCGCCGTGCTTTCCGACCAGCCCTCGAGCCGCTCATAGACCGGTTCGACCGCCGCCTGGTCGGCCTGGCTGGCGGGCAGGCGCGTCAGCATGCGCTCGCCGATGCGATAGCCGGTGCAGACCTCCAGGGACTCGAGGCCGTCCAGAACATCCAGCTTGGTGAGCGCAATGCCGCTCATGCCGGAGAGGCGCACCGCCTGGCGAACCGCGGCGGCGTCAAACCAGCCGCAGCGCCGCGGCCGTCCGGTGACAGTGCCGAACTCCCTGCCCCGCTCGGCGAGGCGCTTGCCGGTCCCGTCGTGCAATTCGGTGGGGAACGGGCCGCCGCCGACGCGCGTCGTATAGGCCTTGGCGATGCCGAGCACATAGCCGACGGCGCCGGGGCCCATGCCGCTGCCGACCGCCGCTGCCGCCGCAACCGTGTTTGACGAGGTGACGAACGGATAGGTGCCGTGGTCCACATCGAGAAGAATGCCCTGCGCCCCTTCGAACAGGATTCGCCCGCCCGACCGCCGGAGCTCGTCCAGGCGCTCCCAAACGCAGTCGACATAGGGCGACAGCGGACCGCTAACCTGCTCAAGTTCGGCTACGAGTTCTTCGGGCGAAATCTCGGTGGCGCCCCAGCCGCGCAGCAGCGCGTTGTGGTGTTCCAGCAGATGGCCGACCTTCTCCCGGAGCGCCGGGCCGTCATAGAGGTCCGCCACGCGGATCGCCCGCCGCCCCGCCTTGTCCTCGTAGGCGACGCCGATACCCCGGCCGGTCGTGCCGATCGCGCCTTTCCCCCGCTGTTGCTCGCGCAGCCGGTCCACGCGGCCGTAGAACGGCAGGATCAGGGTCGCGTTTTCCGCGAGCCGGAGCATGTCCGGGGACACGGGAACGCCCTGCCCGCGCAGGCGCTCGATCTCCTCCAGCAACGCCCACGGGTCCACCACCACGCCGTTGCCGATAATCGAAAGCGTGCCCCGCACCACGCCCGAGGGCAGCAGGGAGAGCTTGTAGGTCTCGCTGGCGACCTGGAGCGTGTGGCCGGCATTGTGGCCGCCCTGGAAGCGCACCACCGCATCGGCCCGCTCCGCAAGCCAGTCCACGATCTTTCCCTTGCCCTCGTCGCCCCATTGCGCGCCGATGACGGCCACATTCGTCATTGCCGGTCTCCGTCCAGGGATTTCAGGCCGCCGGCGCCGAGCAGGTAGCCGCAGCCGAGACGGCGCGCCTCGGTTTCCGCGTCGTCCGCCGGCGCGAGCGCCTGCACCGTAATCCAGCCGTCGGCCTGCCAGCGCCGGCGATCCGCCCCGTCCACGCCATACGGCAGGAAAAGTCGCGCCCGCGGCGCGGCCGGCGTCAACAGGCGGTGGATGGCGTCCAGGTAGAGCGTGACGCCCGTTCCGGCCTCGCCGTCGGTGCGGTAGCGCCCGCCGCGTCCCACTTCGCCGCGCCCGCCGCTAGCAAACAGGCTGAAGGCGGCGCCCGAATAGTACTGGAAGCCGCGGTGCTCCACGGGGTCGATGGTAACCGCGAGGCCGGGGGCGGCGGCCGCGACGGCCTCCACGACTTCCAGCAGGCGGTCCCGCAACGCCGCGGCCTCCCTCGGCAGCCTGAGCGACGCGAGCGCCGGAACCGCCCTGTCCGGCGGCCCGGTCGCCGCCATCAGGGCCGAGAATTGCGGCCCGCCCAGCGCAGCCACCGCCGCGGAGTCCTTGCGGTCCAGCGCATCGCCCAGCTCTGCATTGTCTTCGAGCCCGGCATCGGCGAGGAGCGCCCGCACGAGCGACGGCACGCCGAGATCGATGCTCACCCCCGGCACGCCCAGCGCGTCCAGCGCCTCGAAGGCGAGCCGCGCCACTTCGGCGTCCGCGGACACGCCTTCCGCGCCGATCAGCTCGACGCCGGCCTGGGCTACCTGCCGCTCCGCATGGAGCTGGGAAACGCCGACCCGCAGCACCTGCCCCGCATAGGCGAGGCGGAGCGGACGCGGCTCGCCGGCGAGCCGGGTGCGCGCGATCCGGGCAACCTGCAGCGTCATGTCGGAGCGCAGCGCCAGCATGTGTTGCGAAACCGGATCCATGATGCGGAACGTGTCCGCCGCGATGGCAGCGCCCTCGTCCGCGAGAAAGCTCGTCTCGAACTCGGCGAGCGGCGGGTCCACCCGCTCGTAGCCGTTCAACGCGAAGAGCTCCAGCAGACGCGCCTCGACGGCGGCCTCGAACGCGGCATCGGGCGGCAGCACATCGCGCAGTCCCGCCGGAAGCAGGGCCCGGTCGGTCATACACCCTTTCCGGCGGGGTCGTAGCGCTCCAATGCAAGGCCAGGGAGGAAGCGGTAATGGCGGGTATTGCCGGTCAGCAACCCCAGGCCGGAGACCATCGCCGAGGCTGCGACGAGCGCATCTCCCATGCGCATGTCGTGCGAGAGCGCATACTCCTCGACATAGGCGATTGCCCGGCTGCCAACTTCCCCGGTGAGCGGCAGGATGCGCCAGCCGCATATCCGGATCGTCCGTCGGAACAATTGAAGTTCCTGCTTGTTGCGCACACCTTGCGCAACTTCCATGTAGGTCACCGCTGAAATTTCGACGGGATGATGCTTCGAGATCGCCTCCCGGGCGGGTGCCCGCCCGCGCAGAAACCCTATCACTACGTCGGTATCAATCAGCAAAAAGGCGCCCCTTGCGAATGTCGCGAACCCAAGCGTCCACATCGTCCATATCCGAGCGGTCCTTCCACATGCCAAAGGCGGATGCGGGTGCAGGCTCGTAGCATGGAATTTCCTCGGAATGCTCCACGGGCACCAGCCTCGCCCGGGGCTTGCCGCGATAAGTAACTGTCACCTGCTCACCCCGTTCCACCAAGGCCAGCGCCTCCCCGACACGGCTTCGCAATTCCTTGGCGGTTATCTCCATCGTTTGGCTTCCCGCATTCAAAGTGTCTCTTGGGAGGATACACTCGGCCTGTGCCAACGCAACCACCCTGCTCAAAAGCGGAGGACCAGCGGGCGGGCGATGGTGTCCGGGAGGGCGGCGATGCGCTCCAGCGCGCGGTCGGGGCAGTCTTCGTCGATTTCGATGAGCGCGAGCGCATGGCCGCCCTCGGCCGGGCGGCCGAGATGGAAATTGGCGATGTTGACGCTCTCCTCGCCCAGTATCGTGCCGATCTTCCCGATCACGCCCGGCCGGTCGCGGTTCCTGACGAACAGCATGATCGGCCCGAACGCCGCCTCGAAGTGGATATCCTGGACCTGCACGAGGCGAAGCCGCTCCCCGAACAGGGTGCCGGCGACCGTGCGGCTTCGTTGGCCCATGGCGGCCCGGACCTCGATGAGCGCCCGGTAGCCGTCCGCTTCCGCGGTCGCGGTCTCGCGGAGCTCGATGCCCCGCTCGCGGGCGATGAGCGGCGCATTCACCATATTGACCGAGTCGAGCTGGCTGGACAGCACGCCCTGCAGGACCAGGCCGGAGAGCGGGCGCGTGTTCAACCGGGCCATGTCGCCGCGCCAGGCGATGTCGATGCCGGTAATCGCTTCGTCGCAGATCTGCCCTACGAAGCGTCCGAGCGCATCCGCCAGACCCATGTAAGGCTTCAGCTTCGGCGCTTCCTCGGCGGTCACGGAGGGCGCGTTCAGCGCGTTGACGACGGCGCCCGTATTGAGGAACGCCGCAATCTGCTGCGCCACCTCGACCGCCACATTCTCCTGCGCTTCCGCCGTGGACGCCCCGACATGGGGGGTCGCCACCACGTTCTCGCGACCGAAAAGCGCGCTCTCCTCCGCCGGCTCGACCTCGAACACGTCGAACGCCGCGCCCGCCACATGGCCGCTGTCGAGCGCCGCGCACAGGTCGGCCTCGACGACGAGGCCGCCCCGGGCGCAATTGACGATGCGCACGCCGCGCTTTGTCCGGGCGATCGCCTCCGCGTCGATCATGTCGCGCGTCCGGTCCGTCAGCGGCGTGTGCAGGGTGATGAAATCGGACTCGGCAAGCAGCGTCCCGAACTCCACCTTGGCGGCGCCGAGGTCGCGCGCCCGGCTATCCGACACGAAGGGATCGAAGACCAGCACCCGCATCGCCAACCCGCGGGCGCGGGCGCAGACCACGGCGCCGACATTGCCGCAGCCGACGACGCCTAGCGTCTTGCCCGCGATCTCGCTGCCCATGAAGCGGGACTTCTCCCACCTGCCGGCCTGGGTGGAACGGTCCGCCGCCGGTATCTGGCGCGCGAGCGAGAACAGGAGCGCAATCGCATGCTCTGCCGTGGTGACGGTATTGCCGTAGGGCGTGTTCATCACCACTACGCCGCGCTGCGTCGCCGCCGGCATGTCGATATTGTCCACACCGATGCCGGCGCGGCCGACCACCTCAAGGTCCGGCGCGCAATCGAGCAGCTCCGCCGTGACCCGCGTGGCCGAGCGCACCGCCAGACCGTGGATGCCCGGAAGCCGCGCCGCCAGCGCCTCGGGCGAAAGGCCGGGCGCCTCCTCGACCTCCAGGCCCGCCGCCTTCAGGATTTCGCCGGCGCGCGCACTCAGCCGGTCCGCGATGAACACCTTCTTCATCGACGCGCCCGGAGCTTCCCGGCCTCGGCTTCGAAGGCCCAGTCGAGCCAGGGCACAAGCGCCTCCAGATCGGTGCGCTCGACCGTCGGACCGGCCCAGATGCGCAGGCTCGGCGGCGCGTCGCGATGATTGGCGATGTCGCGGGCGGCGTTCTCGGCGTCGAGCCGCGCCGCCAGCGCCTGCACGAAGGCCCGGCGTCGATCCTCCGGCAAGCCGGCGATCCCGGGGTCGGCGAAGGCGAGGCAAACCGAGGTCGGCGAGCGTGCCGCCGGGTCGCGCGCGAGGAAGTCGATCCAGCCGGTCCGGGCCGCCCATTCCCCGATGACGGCGGCGTTCGCCTGCGTCCGCGCAACGGTCCCGGCGAGACCGCCGACGCTCTCCACCCAGGCCAGCGCGTCGAGCGCGTCCTCGACGCACAGCATGGAGGGCGTATTCAGGGTCTCGCCGCGAAACACGCCTTCGATCAGCGCGCCGTCGCGCACGAGGCGGAAGACCTTCGGCAACGGGCGGGGCGGCGTCCAGGTCAGCAGCCGTTCGACCGCGCGCGGGCTCAGCGCCAGCATGCCGTGGGCCCCCTCGCCGCCGATGGCTTTCTGCCAGGACCAGGTGACGACATCGAGCTTCGACCAGGGCATGTCGATGCCGAACACCGCCGAGGTGGCGTCGCAGATCGCGAGCCCGCCCCGGTCGTCGGCGATCCACCCGGCGTCGGGCAGGCAGACGCCCGAAGTGGTGCCGTTCCACACGAAAACGAGGTCCCGGTCGCAGTCCGCCGCCGAAAGGTCCGGCAGGGCTCCGTATCCGGCCTCAAGCAGGCGCACATCCTCCATGCCGAGATGGCGCCGGACATCCAGCGCCCAGCCAGCGCCGAAGCTCTCCCACGCCAGCACATCGACGCCGCGCGGGCCGAGCAGGGACCAGAGGGCCATCTCCACGGCGCCGGTATCGGAGGCGGGCACGATCGCCAGCCGCCAGTCCTCCGGCATGCCGAGCAGCCGGCGGCTTTGCCGGATGACTTCCGCCAGCTTTTCCTTGCCGGGCGCGGAGCGGTGGGAGCGCCCCACCAGAGCTCCGGCGAGGGCGCCGGGAGACCAGCCCGGCCGCTTGGTGCACGGCCCGGAGGAGAAGTTCGGATTGGCGGGACGGAGCGTGGGTTTCATCGCATCCGGGGCTCTCTGGCGGATACCGGGAACCTATCCCTTCCGCCGCCGGATTCAACGCGGCTCCGAGTCGCGGAAACGCGCTCTGCAAAGGCGCCGTCCCGCCGGCCGCACATCGGGTTTTTACATATTGAAAGAACGGGGCTCTTGACCTAAGTCATTTGTTGCGCTGGCGCTGCCGGCTATGTTTACCGACAGGTTCGAATTCAGTCTTCACGAATTCGGGAGCCTCGGTCCATGCACGACCTGACCGAAGTCACACGCGGCGACCGGCATCGGGCGCTCGGTCTCAGCACGTTCTCCTTCACCATCTGTTTCGCCGTCTGGACGATCTTCTCGATCATCGGCGTCGATCTCCAGAGGAAGCTCGGATTCTCGGAAACGGAGTTCGGCATCCTGGTGGCGACCCCGGTGCTGACCGGGTCGGTCAGCCGCATCTTCCTCGGCGTGTGGACCGAGCAGTATGGCGGCCGCCTGGTCTTCACCGTGCAGATGCTCGCGACGGCGGTAGCCTGCTGGCTCCTGTCCGAAGTGCAGACCTACGAGGTGTTCCTGATCGCCGCGCTGGGCGTGGGACTGGCCGGCGGCTCCTTCATCGTCGGCGTCGCCTACACCTCGCAATGGTTCGACAAGGAGCACCAGGGCACGGCGCTCGGCATCTTCGGGGTCGGCAATGTCGGCGCGGCGGTCACCAATTTCGGCGCCCCCTTCCTGGTCCTCGCATTCGGATGGGAGCAGACCGCGCAGATCTATGCGGTCGTGCTGGCGTTCACCGCGGTCGGCTTCTACCTGCTGGCGAGGCCCGACCCGTCGGAGGTGGCGCGCAAGCGCGAGGGCCGCAAGCCGGTCTCCGCCCGGGACCAGCTGGCGCCCCTCAGGAACATGCAGGTCTGGCGTTTCGCCACCTATTACTTCTTCGTGTTCGGCGGCTTCGTGGCGCTCGCCTCCTATCTGCCGCGCTTCTATGTCGGCGCCTACGACCTGTCGCTGGCGACCGCCGGGATGCTGGCGGCGGCCTATTCCATGCCCGGTTCCGTCTTTCGCGCGCTCGGCGGCTGGATGTCGGACAAGTGGGGCGCGCGCTTCGTCATGTACCTGACCTTCATCGTGTCGCTCGCCTGCCTGTTCGTGATGAGCTACCCGAGCACGGAATACATCGTCCAGGGGATCGACGAACCGATCCGGTTCACCTTCGGCGTCAGCCTGCCGTTCTTCGTCTTCCTCACCGTCGTGCTGGGCTTCGTGATGTCGCTCGGCAAGGCCGCCGTCTACAAGCACATCCCGGTCTATTACCCGCACCATGTCGGCTCGGTCGGCGGGCTGGTCGGCATGATCGGGGGCCTGGGCGGGTTCGTCCTGCCGATCCTGTTCGGCATATTGAACGATGCGTTCGGCGTGTGGACCAGTTCCTTCATGGCGCTGTTCGCGATCGTCGCGGTCCGCACCGTCTGGATGAATGTGGCGATCCGCCTGATGGAGCGCCGCCGCCACCCGGCGCTCGCCGACGAACGCTACCTCAGCGATGTCCCGGAGGCGCCGCCGCCGCCGCCTGCTAACGCATAACGGGTCGAACCTGCCAGCTCAGGTCGCCGGCCCGGTTGAAAAAGGGGAAGAGATGGCCAGGAACCTGACGAGCTGGGACCCGGAAGACGAGGCGTTCTGGAATTCGCAGGGCAAGCGCACCGCCACGCGCAACCTCTGGATTTCCATTCCCTGCCTGCTCTGCGGCTTCGCGGTCTGGCTCTACTGGGGAATCATCACCGTCCAGATGATCAACCTGAAGTTCCCCTTCTCCCAGGCGGAACTCTTCACGCTCGCCGCCATCGCCGGGCTGAGCGGCGCGACCCTGCGCATCCCCTCCTCCTTCTTCATCCGCATCGCCGGCGGGCGCAACACGATCTTCCTGACCACAAGCCTGCTCATCATCCCTGCGGCCGGAACCGGCATTCTGTTGCAGGACCCGGAGACGCCGCTCTGGCAGTTCCAGATCATGGCGCTGCTCTCCGGCTTCGGCGGCGGCAATTTCGCCTCCTCGATGTCGAACATCTCCTTCTTCTTCCCCAAGAATGTGCAGGGCTACTCGCTCGGCATGAATGCCGGGCTCGGCAATTTCGGCGTCACCACCATGCAGATCCTGGTGCCGCTGGTGATGACGGTGGGCATCTTCGGCGGCTCGGCGCTCATTCTGGAGAACAGTTCGGGCACGCTGGTCGGCAAGATTCCGGCGGGCACCGAAACCTACATTCACAATGCGGGCTATATCTGGGTGGCCATCCTGGTGCCGCTGGTGATCGCCGCCTGGTTCGGCATGAACAACATCACCGCGGAGCATGTCTCGCCGGGCCTCGGCTCCACGGCCGGCGCCTTCGGCAAGGTGCTGGGCATGCTGGCCATCGGGCTGGTCACCGCGGCGATCGGCCTGTGGCTCCTGCTGCCGGAGAGCGCGGGCGGCTCCGGGCTCGAGGTCAGCAAGTGGATCGTTCTGCCGTTGGTGATCGCGGCCACGGTCTTTGCGCTCAGACTGATTCGCGGCCCCATACGCCAGAGCCTTGAACAGCAGTACGCG
>JAJDYL010000022.1 GCA_022825195.1 Alphaproteobacteria bacterium | reverse complement strand
GTCTTCCAGAACTACGACGATATCCTCGATCACTGCTGCAATGCCTGGAACAATCTCGTTTCACAGCCAGAACGGATCGCCTCTATCGGTACACGAAAATGGGCCAATGGGTTCTAAACAGTGACCCTTGGTATAATGCGTGCGCTTGTGCGGGCGCGTGCGGGCGGGCGTATCGCGGCGGCGCGGTTCGCGCGCGTGATTGCCCGCGCGCACGGGCGCACGGCAGCGGGCCGGCCGGAGGGCGCACCCCTCCCGCCCGCTCACGCCGGGGGTTGCGGCCCCCAGCCATTGCTTCCTGCAGAAAAGCGGAAAGGCGGCCCCGGAAGCCGCCTTTCTCTCATGCCTATTCTACATCATTCCTCGGAAAGTCAAGCCATTTCAGGAACAAAAAATGACAATATCGGGCAATTTTCTCACAACCCCTTGAATCAGCATGACAATATCGGTGTTGCCGGATCGGGACCCATGAGGAACAGCGCTCCATCGCCGGGGCGACGGTTGGGGGGCGTCGCGGAGTCGCCGGAAACAGACGTGTGCATGCGGTAGCCCCGCAAGCGGAAGCGGCGAAAGGGGACGGTCCCGTCATCGGTTCCGATCAACGACCGCTGGTATTACGCTTCCGGGACAGGGAATCCCGGTGCCCGCAGGTCAGGCAGCGTGCGAATGTTGAATTCGCCGTGCTCCGTCGTAAGCTGCCGCAGATTGGAATACCGGGGGGAGGAAAGGCGGGATGAACCGCTTCGACTACATCGTTATCGGAGCCGGGTCCGCCGGTTGCGTCATGGCAAACCGGCTTAGCGAGAATCCGGAGACGAACGTGCTGCTGCTCGAAGCGGGCGGGCGCGACCTCAACCCGTTCATCCACATACCCGCCGGCTTCTTCAAGACGCTCTACGACGAGTCCGTCAACTGGTGCTACGCGACGGAGAAGGAAGAAGGCAGCGGCAACCGGGCGATCCACTGGCCGCGCGGCAAGGTGCTGGGCGGCTCCTCGGCGATCAACGGTCACCTCATCGTGCGGGGGCAGCCCGAGGACTATGACGGCTGGGCGCAGCTCGGCAATCGCGGCTGGTCCTACGACGAGGTGCTGCCCTATTTCCGGAAATTCGAGAACCGGGCGGGCGGCGACCCGGAAATCCGCGGCCGGGGCGGGCCCGTCAATGTCATCGACCCCATCGAACAGCATCCGCTGACGCGGCTCTTTATCGAGGCCTGCGTCGAGGCCGGCATCCCGCGCAACGACGACTACAATGACGGCGAACAGGAAGGGGTCGGCTACTTCCAGCACGCCATCCGCAACGGCCGCCGGGAGAGCACGGCGCGGACTTACCTGCGCCAGACGGACGGTCGGACGAACCTGCGGGTGGAGACGCATGCGCTTGCCCAGCGCCTCGTTGTCGAGGAGGGACGCGTGGCGGGGGTCGTGTTCCGGCAGGGCAATACCGTCCGCGAGGTACGAGCGAACCGCGAAATCATCCTCTCGTCCGGGTCCATCGCCTCGCCGCAACTGCTCGAGCTTTCGGGTATCGGCGACGGCGAGCGGCTCAAGCCGCTCGGGATCGATCCGGTCCACCACCTTCCGGGCGTCGGCGAGAACCTCCAGGACCACTATGTCGCCCGCATCTGCATGAAGGCGAAAGGCATCCGCACCTTCAACGAGCGTTCGAAGGGCCTGCCGCTTCTATGGGAGACGGTGCGCTACGCGACCACCCGCACCGGCCTGCTGACCGCCGCGCCGGGCAATGTCAGCGCGTCGGTCCGGATCATGCCGGGCGTGGCGACGCCGGATGTGCAGTACAGCTTCGCGCCCGCGAGCTACAAGGACGGCGTCATCAGCGTGCTCGACGACTATCCCGGCATGACGCTCGGCTTCTGGCAGCACCGGCCCGAGAGCATCGGCTCGATCCACATCGCCGCGAACGATCCGGACCGCCACCCCGCCATCCGCCCGAACTACCTCGCCACCCGGACCGACTGCGACACCATGACGGGCGCGCTGAAGCTGGCGCGGAAGATATTCGAGCAGCCCGCCATCGCGCCCTATATCGAGTGCGAGACCATTCCGGGCCCCGAGCGTACGAGCGACGACGAACTCCTCCACTATTGCCGCTCCAACGGCGCCACGGTCTATCACCCCATCGGCACCTGCAAGATGGGCGACGACCCGATGGCTGTCGTCGATTCCTCGCTGCGCCTGCGCGGACTGGAAGGGCTCCGGATCGTGGACGCCTCGGTGATGCCGCGCATGGTCTCGGCCAACACCAATGCGGCCGTATTGATGATCGCTGAAAAGGCAGCGGACATGATAAAGGCCGCGGCGTAGGGACGGCGCCCGTCCCCAACGGGAGAAAGCTCATGGTCGAATACGCCCCCTATCCGGACGCCACCCAGCCGGCCGTCAACTCCGAGCGCTACTTCAGGACGAGCCAGCTCGCTCCGTCGCAACCGTTCGTGGAAGCGCCCGTGACGCTCTCGGAAATCACCGGGCCGCTGTTCCCGCGCGAGGGGGTCTCGCCGGACGAGGCGGACCTGACCGGCGGCGGAAAGGCGCTCGGCCAGCTGATGATCCTCGCCGGACAGGTCCGCGACGAGGATGCGCGCCCGCTTCCCGGCGTCCTCGTGGAAGCGTGGCAGGCCAATGCCTCGGGCAAATACCGCCACCCGGTGGACGGCCGCGACGCGCCGCTCGACCCCAATTTCGTCGGCGGCGGGCGCGCCGTCACGGATTCGGAAGGCCGATACCGCTTCCTCACCATAAAGCCCGGCGCCTATCCGGTGCCGAATTCGGGCAATTGGTGGCGGCCGCCCCATATCCACCTGTCGATCTACGGCTATGCCTTCATGAGCCGGATGATTACCCAGATGTACTTCCCGGGAGACCCGCTGAACGAGATCGACTCGATCTTCATGTCCGTGCCCGACGCCGGCGCGCGCAGCCGCCTCGTCGCGGTCCCCGATACGTCGGTCGGGCTGCATGAGCACGCGCTCGGCTACGGCTTCGACATCGTGCTGCGGGGCCGGGACCAGACGCCGATGGAAGACGGGGGACCTGCGGCATGAGCCTCACGCCGACTGCATCGCAGACGCTCGGCCCGTTCTTCAACTATGCGCTGCCGTTCAATGCCGACCTCACCGGCGGCGGCAAGGCGGAGGGGCGCCGCATCTTTCTGCGCGGCCGGGTCGCGGATGTGAACGAAGCCCCCGTGCGCGACGCGCTTGTCGAAATCTGGCAGGCCAATGCGGCGGGCGGCTATGCGCACCCGCTCGACAAGGACGATGCGCGTCCGCGCGATCCCCATTTCAGCGGCTTCGGCCGGGTGTTGACGGACGCCGGGGGCGGATTCTCCTTCACCACGGTAATACCGGGTCCCGTTCCCTTCGAGGGCAACCGCTGGCAGGCGCCGCATGTCTCGGTAGCGGTGTTCGGCGCCGGGCTGCTGCGGCGCTTGCGCACCCGCGCCTACTTCCCCGGGGAGGAGTTGAACGCGGACGACCCTGTGCTGGCGGCCGTGCCGAATGGACGTCGGGCGCTGCTGGTCGCAGAGGCCGAGGACGGCGGCTACCGCTTCGACATCCGCCTCCGGGGCGACAACGAGACGCCGTTCTTCGGCGACTGAAGCGGCGGCTCAGAGTCGCGGTCCGAGCGTCTCCACGAGGTCGTCGAGCAGTTTCAGGCTCTCCGCCTCGTCCACCGACGGCAACATGAAGACCGCGCGCGAGACGTTTGCGGCCTCGGCCCGGTCGAGCAGCGCCTCCTCGGTCGCCACGCCGAACAGCGTGACCGCGATATCCTCCGGATCGCGGCCCCCCTCGGCCGCCATCTGGCGGAAGCGCGGCAGCAGTTCCAGCACGTCCTGGTCGCGCCCGCCGATCGGCATCCAGCCGTCGCCATAGGCCACCGCCCGCCTGGCGCCCCAGGGGAAGGCTCCCCCGACGATCACCGGCGGATGCGGGCGCTGCACCGGCTTCGGCCACTGCGCCATCGAATCGAAATCGACGAACTTGCCGTGATACTCCGCCTTCGCCTCGGTCCAGATCGCCTTCATGGCGGCGATGCGCTCCTCCATGAGCGCAAAGCGCGTCGAAAAGTCGGTGCCGTGGTCGGCCATTTCCTCCGCGTTCCAGCCGCCGCCGACGCCGAACAGGAAGCGCCCGTTCGAAATCCGGTCGAGCGTGGACACCTCCTTGGCGGTGTAGATCGGGTCGCGCTGCACGACCAGGCATATGCCCGTTCCGAGCCTGATGCGGGACGTGACCGCCGCGGCGCTCGCCAGCGCCAGGAACGGGTCCATGACGTCGTAATACTGCTTGGGCAGCTCGGCGCCGCCGGGCCAGGGAGACTTCCGCGACCACGGAATGTGCGAATGCTCCGGAGCCCAGAAGGATTCGAACCCGCGTTCTTCGGCCGCAAGGGCGAGCGTGGCCGGCGCAATGGAATAGTCGGTCGGGAAATAGGCGATGCCGTAGTCCATGGAGCGTTCGTCCTTCTGCGGTGACCCGGAGTCCAGGCAGGCACCCTACCCTATTTCCGGAAGCAGAGAAGCCGCCGCCCCAGGCACGGCCGGGCCGCTCCCGATCGTTCGACCCGCATTGCCGCGGCATCGACACGGATTTGCCCTTGAACTGCCGTGGAATCGGACCGAATCTTGTCCATATGCAGGCAACCGACGAGCAGGCGCGGGTCGTCGCGCTACTCGGGCCGACCAACACCGGCAAGACCTACGCCGCAGTCCAGCGCATGCTCGGGCACGAGTCGGGCATGATAGGCTTCCCGCTGCGGTTGCTCGCGCGCGAGAACTACGACCGCATTGCTGCGATCAAGGGCGCCGGCGCCGTCGCGCTGGTCACCGGCGAGGAGAAGGTGATTCCGCCGCGGGCCCGTTATTTCGTCTGCACCACGGAGTCGATGCCGCTCGACCGGGGCGTGGCCTTCCTCGCCGTGGACGAGGTGCAGATGGCGGCGGACCCGGAACGCGGGCACATCGTCACCAACCGCCTTCTCCATGCGCGCGGCCGGCAGGAGACCATGTTTCTCGGCGCCGAGACGATCCGCCCGTTGCTGCGCCAGCTGGCGCCGGAAGCGGTCGTCGAAGACCGGCCCCGCTTCTCCCGGCTCGACTATTCCGGCTACCGCAAGGTCACGCGGTTGCCCCCGCGCTCGGCCGTGGTGGCGTTCTCCGCAAGCGAAGTCTATCGCCTGGCCGAGCTCGTCCGCCGGCAGCGCGGCGGCACTGCGGTGGTCCTGGGGGCGCTGAGCCCGCGCGCGCGCAACGCCCAGGTCGGCATGTACCAGGCGGGCGAGGTCGATTACCTCGTCGCCACCGATGCCATCGGCATGGGGCTCAACATGGATGTGCGCCATGTGGCGTTCTCGGCGCTCGGCAAGTTCGACGGCAGACGGATGCGGAAGCTCGCCGCTGCCGAGATCGGCCAGATTGCCGGCCGCGCCGGCCGGCACGTCGCCGACGGCACGTTCGGAGTGACCGCCGAACAGCAACCGATGGACGAACGCGTGGTCGCGCGGGTCGAGGAGCACCGGTTCGAGCCTCTGCGAACGGTTTGCTGGCGCAATGCCGACCTCGATTTCTCCCGTGTCGATGCCCTGCTGGCGAGCCTCGGGCGCCCGCCGCCTTTCCCGTTCTGCGTGCCGGGGCGGGACGGCGAGGACCACCAGGCGTTGGCCGTGCTGGCGCGCGACCCGGCCATCACGGCAGTCGCGACCGGTCCTGAGCGGGTCGCCATGTTGTGGGAGGTCTGCCAGATACCGGACTTCCGCAAGACGCTGACCGATGCCCATGCGCACCTGCTGGGGCGCGTTTACCGGTATCTGGTCGATTGCGACGGCCGGCTGCCGGCCGACTGGGTCGCGCGGCAGGTCGGCAGGCTGGAGCGCACGGACGGCGATATCGACACGTTGATGGCGCGCATCGCCGGGGTGCGCACCTGGACCTATATCGCCTACCGCGCGGCGTGGCTCGACGATGCTGCGGGCTGGCAGGAGCGCACCCGGCGCCTTGAAGACCTGCTCTCGGACGCCTTGCACCAACGGCTGACCCAGCGCTTCGTGGACCGGCGCACCGCCGTGCTGGCGCGGCGATTGCGGGAAGGCGGCGACCTCATGGGGGCGGTGGCGCGCGACGGCTCGGTGATGCTCGAGGGCGAAACGGTCGGGCGCCTGGAAGGCTTTCGATTTACCGCGGACCGGTCGGAACGCGGCGGGCGGCCTCTGGTGCTGGCGACCCAGCGCGTGCTGCGGCAGGAAGCGGCCCGCCGGGTGGACGCGCTGGAGGCGGACCGGGACACGCGCTTCGCCCTCGACGCCAACGGGCTGGTCCTGTGGAACCGGGAGCCGGTCGCCCGCCTGGTGGCCGGTGCCACCGCCCTTTCTCCCGAACTGCGCGTCCTGCCGTCGGACCTGCTGGAGACCGGACCACGGCGCCGGGTGGAAGCCCGCCTTCGGGCATGGGTCGCGGGCCTCGTCTCCCGCGACCTCGCACCGCTCGCAGCGCTGGCCGGCGCCGAGGGGCTTTCCGGCCGCGCGCGTGGCGTGGCCTACCGGCTCGCCGAAGCGCTGGGCACGCTGAGGCGGGAAGCCGTCGCCGACCTCGCGAGGTCCCTGTCCCGCGCCGACCGTCAGGCGCTGGGGCGCATGGGTGTGCGGATCGGCCGGGTCGCCCTGTTCGTGCCGGCAATGCAGAAGAGCCGGCCCGCCGGCCTGCTGGACCTGTTGTGGCGGATCCATCGGGAGAGCGGCGGCGAAGCGTTGGAAACATCCCGGCAGGTGCTGCCGCTGGATCCTGACGTAGCGGTCGCGCGCTACGCCGCCGCCGGGTATCTCGTCGCGGGACCGCTGGCCCTTCGGGCCTCCGTACTCGAGCGCCTGGCCGAGGCCGCCGCCGGCCTTGCCGAGCAGGGTCCGTTCGTCCCTACCCTGCAGCTCGCACGGACTACGGGCTGCCGCCTGGACGACCTGCCGGCCGTCCTGACGGATATCGGTTTCGAGGCCCGCGATACCGCAACCGGCATGCAGATGACACGCAGCCGCCCGAGAACGCCCCGCCGCGTGCGGGTCCGGCCCGGCTCCCCGTTCGCAAAGCTCGCCGCGCTCAAGGTCGGAGCGTGAACGGGCCGCCGGCGGGCCAGCGCCTGGACCAGTGGCTATGGCAGGCCCGGTTCTTCAAGACACGGGGACTCGCGACCAGGCTTTGCCAGGCCGGCAGGGTCCGGGTGAACCGGCGGCCCGTCCAGAAAGCGCACCACATTCTTCGGGTGGGCGATGTGCTGACCTTCCCGCAGGCGGGGAGCATCCGGGTGGTACGGGTCGAAGCGCTCGCGGAGCGGCGCGGTCCGGCCCCCGAAGCGGCTCGTCTCTACGCCAACCTCGACGGTTGACAGGCCCCGCCCGGCTGCTAAATGGCGGCACTCATTGCGCCGTCCCCTGCACGGCCCGGAGACTTCGCCTATGACATATATCGTCAACGATGCCTGCATTCGGTGCAAATACACCGATTGCGTCGAAGTATGCCCGGTCGATTGTTTCTATGAAGGCGAGAACATGCTGGTCATACATCCGGACGAATGCATCGATTGCGGCGTTTGCGAGCCGGAATGCCCGGTCGAGGCGATCAAGCCGGACACGGATCCGGGCATGGAGGAATGGGTGGAATTCAACCGCCGTTACTCCGAGAGCTGGCCGAACATCACCTACCGCAAGGATCCGCCCCCGGACGCCGAGAGCTGGGAGGGCGTCGAGGGCAAGCTGGAGGGGCACTTCAGTCCCAACCCGGGAGGCTGAGGACGCTTCGCGCGCCGCTGGCGGCGCCCGCCGATTCCGGGACATTCCTCTTCGATCCTGGCAGCGGGCTGGCGGGCGCCGGGGCCGAAACCGGACCGCCGCCGCATGGAAACGGCCGTTGCCGGGGTCGTCATCCGCTTGATTTTGTGATAAAGTCCTTATCAGGCTAGGAGGAAGCCTCGTCAATCGCACGAAGTTGCTGGCGCGCCCCGCTTGCAGGAAACGGCCGGGCGCTTTGCTTATCCGGTTGGCGCGTCGTTACGAAATCCGGGGACCCACAAGACGGGATGATGAAACGCGCAAATTTCAGGGCCGGCAATCATGTGGTCTATCCGGCGCACGGCGTCGGGAAGGTGCTGGCGGTCGAGGAGCAGACGATTTCGGGTTACGACCTGGAGATGCTGGTCATCGAGTTCGAAAAGGAAAAGATGCTGCTCCGCATTCCGACCGCCAAGGTGCAGACGGCGGGCCTGCGGACGCTCTCCACGAAAAAGGAAATGCAGAACGCACTGCGTACCCTCAAGGGCAAAGTGCGGATCAAGCGGACGATGTGGAGCCGGCGGGCGCAGGAATATGAGGCCAAGATCAACTCGGGCGATCCGATTCTCATCGCCGAGGTCGTGCGGGACCTGCATCGAAACGCCGATCAGCCGGACCAGTCTTACAGCGAGCGCCAGATCTACCAGGCTGCGCTCGAACGGCTGAGCCGCGAACTTGCGGTGGTGGAGAAGATCGACGAGGACAAAGCCGTCAAACGAGTGGAAATGGTGCTGCAGGCCGCCTGATCCCGATAGCGACAAGATATCGCATCGCGAGGCGGTCTGCTCCCCACGGGCAGACCGCCTCCCGGTTTTTGGGAGGACGGAATCGCAAGACAGGTTGAATAACCGCACGGCGCTGCCCACCTGTTGAATGAACGGTGCGCCCGTTTGGCCGGGGAATCGCGGCGCAGGAAGGTGACGGGATGAGCTATCTGGACCGGTCGGCGAATAGCAGGGGGACGCTGAATTTCGTCCGCCATGCGATGAGCACGCCGCTGCTCACTCGCGAACGCGAACAGGAACTCGCGCTGCGGTGGCGCGACGGGAAGGACGAGACGGCCCTGCATGAGCTCGTCAATGCCTACACCCGCCTGGTTGCCGCGACGGCGGCGAAATACCGGAACTACGGCCTGCCCATGGCGGACCTGATGCAGGAAGGCGCGGTCGGCCTGATGCAGGCGGCAGCCCGGTTCGAGCCGGAGCGGGAGGTCCGCTTTTCGACTTACGCCTCCTGGTGGATTCGGTCGGCGATGCAGGACTATGTCCTGCGGAACTGGTCCATTGTCCGCACGGGCTCCACCTCCTCCCAGAAGTCGCTGTTCTTCAACCTGCGCCGGCTGCGGGCCCGCATCGAGGGGCGCACCGGCAAGCCTCTGGACGACCGGGGGCGGGAGCGCATCGCTGCCGAGCTCAAAGTTGCGACGAGCGACGTGGAGACGATGGAAAACCGGCTGACCGGCGCCGACCGCTCGCTCGATGCGCCGGTCGGAGAGGACGGCGAAGAGACCTGGGTGCAGTTCCTGGCGGACCAGCGTCCCTCTCCCGAAGACAATGCCATGGAGCATCTCGACGGGGACCTCCGGGCCCGCTGGATCCGGGAGGCGCTGGACGAGCTGCCGGCGCGCGAGGCGAAGATCGTCCGCGAACGGCTGCTGGTGGACGACACCCGCACGCTGGAGTCTCTGGGCCAGGAGCTCGGCGTCAGCAAGGAGCGGGTCCGTCAGCTGGAGGCCCGCGCTCTCGCCAAGCTGCGCCGCAGCCTGGAGTCGCGCTGGCGCGCAGACGGCAACCTGCTGCCCGACGCATAGCCGCACGGCGGGGGCGCAAGGCACAACAGGGCAAACCCTGCCGGGAGGCGCCGGTATCCGCTCCGGGACCCTCGACGCGGACGGAACTTCCCCTTGCCGGGGCGCGCGCTTCTACCGGTCGGCCGGCCTGCGTTGGATCACCGGCATGAGCACGCCGGTCAGCGCCGTTTCGTTGTACTGGTTCCAGGCGCGGAACGACATGCGCATGTTCCCCCGGTCGGGACGGGACGAAGGCAGCATTTCGAGGACTTCGCAGGTAACGCGGAGCGTGTCGCCCGGACGCACCGCGCGCTGCCAGCGCACATCGTCCATGCCCCTTCCGCCCATATTGCCGGGCCCGAGCACCCGCGCCTGGACGATGAGGCGGAAAACCATCGAGAGCGTATGGAAGCCGCTGGCGACCAGCCCGCCATAGATGCTCCCCGAGGCCCGCTCGCAGTCCATATGGAAATATTGCGGGTCGTATTGCAGCGCAAAGTCGATGATGCTGCTTTCGGTGAAGGTGTATCCGTCCGTGTCGAAGCGCTGGCCGACCCTGAAATCGTCGAACCAGCGCTCTGCGTCGCCGGCGGGCATTACCAGGTGCCGGTGTTCTCCATCGACGCCCAGGGCTCGGCCGGCTCGCGCGGACCGCCCGCTTGCAGCAGCTCGATGGAAATCCCGTCCGGAGAACGGATGAAGGCCATGTAGCCGTCGCGCGGCGGACGGTTGACGGTCACGCCGGCCGTCGAAAGCGACTCGCAAAGCCCGTATATGTCATCGACCTCGAAGGCGAGATGGCCGAAATTGCGCCCGCCCTTATAGTCTTCCGGGTCCCAGTTGTAGGTGAGCTCCAGCACCGGCGCCTTGGCGTCGCGGGCGGCCGCTTCGTCCGCCGACGCGGCGAGGAAAATGTTGGTGTAACGGCCCTTTTCGCTCTCGGTGCGCCGGGTTTCGACCATTCCCAGCAGGCCGCAATAGAAGGCGAGCGATTTGTCGAGGTCCGTAACGCGGACCATGGTGTGCAGGTAGCGCATGGCTGGAATTCTCCTGGATCGGGTCGGGCCGGCGGCACCATAGGCGCGGCCTAGCGCCCTTGGAAGACCGGCGCCCGCTTCTCCATGAACGCCAGTCGGCCTTCGCGGTAATCTTCGCTTTCCGACGCCCGCATCTGGAGGTCGCGATATCCGGCTTCGGTCTCCGCCATGCGGCCCGTTGCGACGGCGTTCAGGCCGATCTTGGCGCCCATGAGGGAGAGCGGCGCATTGCCCGCCATCGACTCCGCGAACTCGATTGCCGCTTCGACCGGGTCTCCGTCGACCAGCATGTCCACCAGACCCATCCGCTCCGCCTCCTCGGCGGTGAAGCGCCTGGCCGTGTACATGATCTTCTTGGCGTTGGTGACGCCGACGATACTGGCGAGCTTCTGCAGCCCGTCCATGCCGTAGATGATCGAGAGCCGCGCCGCCGGGATGCCGAACTGGCCGCTGCGGTCGGAAACGCGAAAGTCCGCGCAGACGATGAGCCCGCAGCCGCCGCCGACCGCATAGCCGCGGATGGCGGCAATTACGGGCTTGGAGAGTTCGGCGATGGAATGTTCCGCGTAGACCACCTGCCGGCCGTAATCGGCCGCCTGCTCCGCATCGCCGCGCACTTCCGCGAATTCGGAAATGTCGGCCCCGGTGCAGAAATTGTCGCCGGCCCCGGTGAGCACGACGGCGCGCACGTCATTGTCCTGCTCCAGTTCGGTAAACAGCCGGCCGAACTCCGTCCACATCGCCTTGGTGCAGCAATTCTTCTTCTCAGGCCGGTTGATGGTGACGACCGCAACCTGGCCGTGCCGGCGAAGCCTGATCTCGTCCATGGAACTCTTGTCTCCCTGTCGCCCGCCCCCGTTATGCCGCGCCGGCGCCGCCCTTGCCAAGAGAAACCGGTTGGCGAGAATGGCCGCAGGCTTCCCAAGGAGAGGACGAGCGCCATGGCCGGGGCACTGGAAGGGCTCAGAGTTATCGACTTCACCACCAATCTCTCGGGGCCCTATTGCGCCATGCTGCTGGGCGACCAGGGCGCGGATGTCATCAAGGTGGAGCGTCCCGAAGGGGAGGCGATGCGCCAGACGCCGCCCTTCGTGGAGGGCGAGAGCGCGCCCTTCATGCTCTGGAACCGCAACAAGCGGTCGGTGACGCTCGACCTGAAGAGCGAAGACGGCTTCCAGACCGCCTGGGACCTCTGCATGTCGGCCGATATCGTGGTCGAGAATTTCCGCCCGGGCGTCATGGCGCGGCTCGGCCTCGGCTACGAGGCGTTGGCGGCGGAGAACCCGGGACTGGTGATGACCTCGATCTCGGGCTTCGGGCAGGACGGGCCCTACGGCTCCCGCGGCGGCTTCGACCTGATTACCCAGGCCATGTCCGGCCTCGCCGCCATCAACGGCCCGGAAGACGGCCCGCCTTTCCGGCTGCCCATCGCCATTTCTGACGTTGGCGCCGGCATGTTCGGCGCCTACGCCACTATGGTCGCCATCCACGGCCGCACGCAGTCCGGCAAGGGCCAGCATGTGGACGTGTCGCTCTATGAGAGCGCCATGTCGTTCTGCGTTTATGAGGCCGCGGCCTATTTCGCGAACGGGAAGACGCCGGAGCGCATCGGCCAGCGCCACCGGGGCAGCTCGCCCTACCAGATCCTCAAGGCGAAGGACGGCTACCTCGCGGTCGGCGGCGCGCAGCAGAATCTCTGGTTCCGCATCTGCAACGTGCTCGGCCGCCCCGACCTGCCGGAGGACCCGCGCTTCAAGACCCGCGCCGACCGGGTGGCGAACAACGATGCGCTGATCGAGATCTTCGAGGGCGTCATGCAGACCCGCACCCGCGACGAATGGTTGGCGGAGCTCGAAGAGGTGGGCGTGCCGGCCGGCCCGGTGATGGACCATGGCGAGGTGTTCACCGACCCGCACACGCTCGCCCGCGACATGGTCGTCGAGCTGGACCATCCGGCAGTGGGGAAAATGAACACCATCGGCACGCCGGTGAAGCTCGCCTCGACGCCGGGCGCCATCGCCCGGCCCGCGCCGCTTCTCGGCGAGCACACGCAAGAGGTGCTGGCCGAACTCGCCGCCCGCAAACGCGCCCCGCTCGCCGCTGCGGAAGAATAGCCCTCCCCTTCTCGACAGGCGGAGCGGAAAGGGATAAATCTCGCTTCCCCGGTGGGGCGCATAGCTCAGTTGGCAGAGCAGCTGACTCTTAATCAGCGGGTCCTAGGTTCGAGTCCTAGTGCGCCCACCAACCGGATTGGCGCCCTTGCGCTTCGCCAATCCTTCGCTGCCGTCGCGCGGGATGGAGGACTTCCACCTCCGAGCTGTCGAACATGCACGGCACACGAAAAGGGCGCCGGCGACCTGTCGCCGACGCCCTTCATATGCGGTTCCGTACCGTCTGCCGTCAGAACGCCTGACGACCTCCGGTCACCCTGCCGCTTCGATCGTCACCAGCTCCCGAAGGTAAGCTTTCGACTTCGATGAACCAACCGGATTTCGGGTGACAGTAATGCTGCTACCCAACTCCGGTGCATAGTGGAATACATAGCGATTTCCCTTGTCGCTGCAAACCACCCGATATGTATCGAAAGTACCCGCAGGCACCGTCACGTTGGCTGTACCCGTTACCTCGCAAGTCCTCGATCCGGACCAGGTGTGTCCCTTGGAGTTCTGCCCGGTGTAGGTGAACGTTTCCGATTTTCCGACCTCAAGCGGCCATATTTTTTCCGGCCGGTCAATTTCTTGAGATCCCGAACCGCCGCTGCAATTCTCCCATGCCCTGTAGACGGTAAATCCGTCCGCATCGAGCGTGGACTTGCATCCATCCGTTCCCTGGAACACGGTCAACACTCCGTCGGCACTTACGATCTCGAAGGTTATACCAGCGGTTGAGGTTTGAGACTCATTGAGGGGATTCCCAAGGAGATCGACTTCTGACTCAATGCCGATCCAGCGATTGGAGTATCGGTATGAGGGCAGGGATCCCATTGAGGGAGGATTTCGATGCGGCGCAGTT
>JAJDYL010000098.1 GCA_022825195.1 Alphaproteobacteria bacterium | reverse complement strand
GCAGCAGGCCGGCCGGAGGGCGCACCCCTCCCGTCCGCTCGCGCCGGGGGTTGCGGTCCCCAGCCATGCTTTCTGCAGAAAAGCGGAACGGCGGCCCCGGAAGCCGCCTTTCCCTCATGCCTATTCTACACCATTCCTCGGGAAGTCAAGCCATTTCGGGAACAAAAAATGACAATTCCGGGTAATTTTCTCACAACCTGCTGAATCGGCAGGACAATCTCGGGCTTTCGACACGCCGCGTGGCGGACGGGCGTCATAGGAGGCGAAACCGCCGCAGGCAGACATGCGAATCCGGCAGCCGGCCCGCCGGGGCATGAGACGGCATGCCGGCGCAAGGATGAAATTCGTTCACAGGCCGGCAAGTCCGACAGCGCCGGTCTTGACCTTCGGGGGCCTGACGGCCTAGATGGCGTCCTTTCTTGCGAGGCTTTCCGCGTGGTGCCCATAGCTCAGTCGGTTAGAGCGCCTGGTTGTGGTCCAGGAGGTCACCGGTTCAAATCCGGTTGGGCACCCCACGGCCCGTCAGGGGCGGGACGCGGATGCAGCTGAACGCCGGGCGGCGGCCCAGGACGCCGATCCGCGATGCGGCCACACTCGTCATCCTCCGCCGGGAGACCGGCGAGGTGGTGATGGGCGAGCGTTCGCGGGGCCATGTCTTCTATCCCGAGCACTATGTCTTTCCCGGCGGCAGGGTGGATCGCCAGGACGGTCACGCGCCCGCGGCCCGGGAACTGCGCCCGGAGGTGGAACGGCGGCTGCGGTCGTCGGCAACCGCCAGGAGGGCGCGGGCGCTTGCACTGGCGGCGGTGAGGGAGACCTTCGAGGAAGCGGGGCTGGTCGTCGGCGAGCCTGTCAACGGCGTGCGGCCCGGCGGCCTGTCGGACGACTGGCGGCACTTTTACGACAGCGGCTACGCCCCGGCGCTGGACAGGCTCACCTATATCCACCGCGCCGTAACGCCGCCGGGCCGTCCGCGTCGTTTCAACGCACGCTTTTTCGTCATCGACGCCGAGCATGTGTGCGGCGACCTCAGCGAGGGGTCCGGCGAATTGCTGAAGCTGCACTGGGTCCGTCTCGCCGACGCCCGGCGGCTGAAGCTCCGCCCGATCACCGCACTCGTGCTGAAGGAAATCGAGGCCCGCCTCGCCGAGGACAGGCTGCACGACATGAGCCGCCCGGTCCCGGTCGTGAAGACGCTCTACGGCAGGCGCGTCATGGAATGGGATTGAACGGGACAGGCTCCGGCGGAATGCGCGGCCGCCCGGCCCTGCTGACGGTTGACGAGATGGGCCGGGCCGACCGGCTGGCGGCGGACTGCGGACATCCGGGCTTCGAGCTGATGCGCAATGCCGGCGCGGCCATCGCCGATGCGGTGCGCCGGCGCTGGAGCCCGCGGCCGGTCCTGGTGCTCGCGGGGCCCGGCAACAATGGCGGCGACGGCTTCATCGCAGCCGAGCGCCTGCGCGCCGCGGGCTGGCCGGTGCGCGTTGTGCTTTTCGGCCGGCGCGAGGCGCTTGCCGGCGACGCTGCACAGGCGGCGCGGACCTGGCGGGGCCCGGTGGAGCAGCCGGGGTCCGGCGCGCCCGGCGAGGCGCGCCTCGTCATAGACGCCCTGTTCGGGGCCGGCCTGAAGCGGCCGGTCTCCGGCGCCGCGCGGGCGGCTCTGGAAGCGGCCGGGGACCTGCCGCTGGTGGCGGTGGACCTGCCGAGCGGCATTGCAGGCGACACGGGCGCGGTGCTGGGCCACGCGCCCCGCGCGGCGTTGACGGTCACCTTCTTCCGCAGGAAGCCCGGACACCTGCTGCTGCCGGGACGGCTGCATTGCGGCGAGGTGGTGGTGGCCGATATCGGCATCCCGGAGGCGGTGCTGGAGGAGATCGGGCCCAGTGCGGCCGAGAACGGCCCGGACTTGTGGACATTGCCCCTGCCGGGGCCGGCGAGCCACAAATACACGCGCGGCCACGCGGTCGTCTGGGGCGGGGCGGAAACGACCGGCGCCGCCCGGCTGGCGGCGCGGGGCGCCATGCGCGCGGGCGCGGGGCTGGTGACCGTTTCCGCGCCGGATGAAGCCTGGCAGGTCTATGCCGCCTCGCTGCCGGGGGCGCTGGTTTCCCGGCGCGGCGGGCCGGGAGACTTCCGGAGCCTGCTGGAGGACGAGCGCAAGAACGCCGTGCTGATCGGGCCCGGCGCGGGCCTCGGCCCCGAAACGGCCGCGGCGGTGGAGGCGGCATGCGCGCGCCCCGGCGCTGTCGTGCTCGACGCCGACGCCCTGACCGCGATGGCCGGAAGGCTGCCCGAAGGCAGGGGCGATTCCGGGCTTCTCACCCCCCATGACGGCGAGTTCGGGCGCCTGTTCTCCTTCAGCGGCGACCGGCTCTCGAAGGCGCGCGCGGCGGCAGCGGCCAGCGGCTGGACCGTGCTGCTCAAGGGCGCCGACAGCGTGGTCGCCGCGCCGGACGGACGGGCCGTCATCTCGTCGAATGCGCCGCCCTGGCTGGCGACGGCGGGCAGCGGCGACGTGCTGGCCGGGATGGCCGTCGGCCTGATGGCGCAGGGCATGGCGGCATTCGAGGCTGCGGCTGCGGCAACATGGCTGCATGGCGAGGCGGCGGCGATGTTCGGACCGGGGTTGATTGCCGAAGACCTGCCGAACATGTTGCCGGCCGTTCTCCGCCGGATGCACACGCCATGAGCCAGTCCGAAGCCGAGGTCTCCAGACTGTTCGACCGCACGCTTGCGGGGCTGAAGGAAGCCGTGCGCGGGCTCATCGGCAGCGACGGCCTCGATCCGGACCCGAACCTGACCAAAGGGGATGCCGAACGCATTCGCGAACGCTTCTGGGCCTGCCTGGAGGGCCGGGGCGGGGAGGTCTCGGCGCGCGGCCGGGCCGCGGAGCTCGGCAGGGCCTACCTGCAGCTGTCGGAGACCGGCCGCCGCCGCTACCTCACCATTCTGGCGGCCGAGTTCGACCGGGACCCGGCGGCTGTCGGGCGGGCTGCGGCGGCGCTGGACGCGGCGCCGCCGGAGGGCAGGGCCGCGGCCGAAGATGCGCTTCGCGACGCCCTCACCGCCCCGCGCGAGCGCCTGCTGCGCCAGTTCAATGCGCTGGCCGACGGCGTGAAGTTCCTGGTGGACCTGCGCTACGACCTGATGCGGTTCGCGCGCCGGGACGCGGCGCTCTCGGGCCTCGAGAAGGACCTGAAGCACCTGCTCGCGAGCTGGTTCGATACGGGCTTCCTGGAACTCAGGCGGATCGACTGGAACGCCCCGGCCTCGCTGCTCGAGAAACTCATCGACTACGAGGCCGTCCACGCCATCCGAAGCTGGCAGGACCTGAAGAACCGGCTCGACTCCGACCGCCGCTGCTACGCCTTTTTCCACCCGAGCATGCCGGACGAGCCGCTGATCTTCGTCGAGGTCGCGCTGGAGACGGGGCTTGCCGACAATGTCCACGCGCTGCTCGACGAGGAGAGCCCGGTCGGCGATCCGTCGCGCGCCGACACCGCGGTCTTCTACTCGATTTCCAACGCCCAGCGCGGCCTCGCCGGCATTGCCTTCGGCGACTTCCTCATCAAGCGCGTCGTGGACGATCTGCGGGCCGAACTGCCCAACCTCAGGACCTTCGCCACGCTCTCGCCGATTCCGGGCTTCGGGCGGTGGCTGGAGAACAATCCCGACAAGGCCGTCGAGGCGGTTCTCGCAAGGCCGCGATGGTGGAAGGACCCGGAGGCCGCCGAGGCCGCGAAGGGGCCGGTTCTGCGGGCGGTTGCGCGCTATCTCGTCCATGCCCGGCGCAAGGGCCGGGCCGCGGATCCGGTCGCGCATTTCCACCTCTCGAACGGCGCGCGCATGGAGCGGCTGAACTGGCTGGCGAACCTGTCCGAGGCCGGACGCGCCCAGTCCGCGGGGGTGATGATAAATTACCTCTACCGGAGCGACGCGATCGAGGCGAATCACGAGGCCTACAAGGGCGAGGGGCGGATTGCGATGTCCTCCGCCGTGCGCGCGCTGGCCGGGAAACGGGAGAAGAAGGGCCGATGACCGTCGAGCGCCGGCCGCTCATTGCCGGAAACTGGAAGATGAACGGCCTGGCCGCGGACGGCCTGGCCCTGGCGCGGGCCCTGGCGGCGGCGCCGGAAGGCGCGGCGGACCTTCTGGTCTGTCCGCCGGCGACGCTGCTGGCTCCGGTTGCATCCATCCTCTCGGGAAGCCCGGTCGCGCTCGGCGCGCAGGACTGCCATGCCCGGGAGGCCGGGGCGCATACCGGCGACCTTTCGGCCGAGATGCTGGCGGATGCCGGATGCGCCTATGTCATCGCCGGCCATTCCGAACGCCGCGCCGCCCACGGCGAGTCGGATGCGGCCGTCGGGGCGAAGGCGGCGGCGGCGCACCGGGCGGGCCTTGTCGCCATCGTCTGTGTCGGAGAGACGGCCGCGGAGCGCGACGCCGGCGAGGCCGAAGCGGTCGTGGCGGCAAGCCTGCTCGGCTCCCTGCCCGACAGCGCCCGGCCCGGCAACACGGTCGTCGCTTACGAACCGGTCTGGGCCATCGGCACGGGGCGCACGCCGACCGTCGATGAGGTGGCCGCCGTCCATGCCGCGCTCCGCGCCGCGCTGGGAGACCGGGGCGCAGGGATGCGCATCCTCTACGGAGGCTCGGTCAAGCCCGACAACGCCGGAGCGCTGCTCGCGCCCTGCGATGTGGACGGCGCGCTGGTCGGCGGCGCAAGCCTTTCCGCGGCCGATTTCCTCGCCATTGCCGGCGCGGCCTGAGCGCCGGCGCGGGCCAGCTCGATCAGCGCGCGTTCGGCTGCCGCCCGGTCCGGCAGGCCCGTGGTCTTGCAGTCGATTTCGGCCCGGTTGAGCCGCGCCAGGGCGGCAAGGATCCGGCCCTGCGGCCACCGCCGGAGCTGGCTCCGGAACGCCTCCCGGCGCCGAAAGAACACCGGCGGCCGGAGCCGGGTCATGGCGGTTCCGGCGTCGGCGCCGCCCGCGACAAGCGCCTGCGCTGCATCCAGGCGCTGGAAATGGCGGCCGACGGCCCGCAGGATCGTGACGGGCGCCGTCGTCTCGGCAGCGGCCCGGTCCAACGCGGTCGCGAGCGCGGCTACGCTGCCCGAGCCGACGGCGAAGGCGATGTCGTCCAGGGAAAGCGCCGCGGAATCGCCTATGCAGGCCACGGCGTCCTCAAGTGCGATCGTGCCGCCCTCCCCGGCATAGAGCGCGAGCTTCTCCGCCTCCATGCGGGTCGTCATCCGGTCGTTGCCGAGATGGTCCGAGGCAAAGGCAAGCGCGTCGGGCTCGATCCGGGCGCCCGCGCTCCGCACCGTGTGCTCCACAAGGCGGGAGACGGTGTCGTCATCGTCGGCATAGCAGGGCAGGGCCGCGGCGCGGTCGTGCGATTCGGCAAGGCGGCGCAGCGACGAACGCGGCGCAAGGCCGCCGGCCTCGACGACGATGAGCGCATCCGCAGCCGGGCCGTCCAGCACGGCCTCGAGCGCCGCGGCGCAATCGTCGCCGGCCGAACGCAGCCGCACCAGCCGCCTGCCGCCGGTGAGCGATATCGCGGCCGCCTCGTCGGCCAGCAGCGCCGGGTCGGTCTTCAGGTCCGGTCCCGTCAGCGTGGCGACCCGGAACGGGTCCTGTAGATCCTCGACCACCTTGCCCGCCAGCAGCCGGGCGCGCTCGCGCACCAGCCCTTCATCGGGTCCGTAGAGGACGACGGCCAGCAATTCCGGCGGCGGCGGGCCGCGCAGGAATGCGCCGACCTGCCGGCCGGACAGTTTCATCCGGCCTTTTCCCCGCTGCGGAAGAAGAGGGCCAGGCGCCGCGCGATCTGCGCGCTCAGGCCCTCCACGCCGCGATCGCGGGCCGCGCGCCCGGCAGCCCGGGTCGCGAAGGCGGACTGGCGCACGTCATGGCTGTGGACCGACCGCGCCCAGCCCCGGAGCACCGGCTGCTCGCCGCCCCGCTCGAAGAGCTGGAATTCCGCGGTGAGCGTCAGGTCCGAACGGGTCGTCGTTTCGGACCTGCCGACGAGGGCGCTTGCCGATGCCGAGCGCAGCTGCACCCGCAGCCGGTAGCGGGCGGGGACCCGGGCGCCTTCCGGCGCAAGGCGCTCCTCCAGCCGGCGGCGCAGGAGAACGCCGACGCGGTCCGCGATCGGTTCGACCTCGACCTGCGCCATGGCGGCGGTGACATCCGGGCCCTGCTGCGGCCGGCGCGCATGGACGGGCTCCAGGGTGCAGCCGGCAAGCATGGCGCCGAGCAGCAGCCCGGCGACGGCGGCTGCGAGTTTCTCAGGCCACGACATTGACGATCTTGTCGGGCACGACGACGACCCGGCGCGGCGGCCTGCCTTCCAGTTGCCGCTGCACGCCGGCGAGCGCCAGGGCGGCCGCCTCGACGTCCGCCGCCTCCGAGCCGCGCGCGACCTCCAGCTGGCCGCGCAGCTTGCCGTTCACCTGCACCGGAAGCACCACGATATCCTCGACGAGGCGGGCCGGATCGGCGGCCGGCCAGGGTTGGTCGGCAAGCAGGCCCTGTCCTCCGAGACGCTGCCAGCAGCTCTCCGCCAGGTGGGGCGTCATCGGCGCAATCAGCCGCACGGCGGTCCCGATCCCTTCGCGGTAGGCCGCCGCCATGGCGGGATCGGCGGCCGGCAGGGCATCCGCCAGCGCATTGGTCAGTTCGCGGACCCGCGCCACCGCCCGGTTGAAATGGAAGCGTTCGAGGTCGCCGGTCATCGCATCCACGGTCTTGTGGGCGATCGTCCTCAGCGCCTCCGCAGCGCCGCTCGTCCCTGCGCCGGCAGGCACTGGCGGGGCCTCGTCCACCAGCCGCCAGAGCCGGTTGAGATAGCGCCACGCGCCTTCCACGCCCGCTTCGGTCCAGTCCAGGTCGCGCGCCGGCGGGCTGTCGGAGAGCATGAACAGCCGGGCCACGTCGGCGCCGTAGCGGTCGATGATCTCTTCGGGATCGACGACGTTCTTCTTCGACTTGCTCATCTTCTCGGAACGTCCGACGGCAATCGGCGCGCCGTCGGACAGCCGCCGCCTGCCGCCCTGTCCGTCGTCTTCCACCTCGTTCGGCTGCAGCCATGTTCCGTCCGGGGCGCGGTAGGTTTCGTGGCAGACCATGCCCTGGGTGAACAGGCCGGCGAAGGGCTCCTCCTCGCCGATATAGCCGCATTCCTTCATCGCCCGGGTGAAGAACCGGGAATAGAGCAGGTGCAGCACGGCATGCTCGATGCCGCCGATATACTGGTCCACCGGCATCCAGTAATCGACCGCCTCGCGGTCGAACGGCCGGTCCTCCACGCCCGGCGAGCAATAGCGGGCGAAATACCAGGAGGACTCGAAGAAGGTGTCGAACGTGTCGGTCTCGCGCTCGGCCGGGGCGCCGCAGGACGGGCAGGGGACATGCTTCCAGGTCGGGTGCCGGTCCAGCGGATTGCCGGGCGCATCGAAGGTCACGTCGTCCGGCAGCGTCACCGGCAGGTCCGCGCGGGGCACGGGCACGATGCCGCAATCGCTGCAATGGATGACCGGCACGGGGCAGCCCCAGTAACGCTGGCGGGAGACGCCCCAGTCCCGGAGGCGGTACTGGATGGTGCGTTCGCCGGAACCGCATGCTTCCAGACGCTCGCCCATCCGGCCCTTGGCTTCCGGCACATCGAGCCCGTCCAGGAAGGATGAGTTGATGAGCCGCCCGTCGCCGGTATAGGCCTCGGTCCCGATCTCGAAACCCGACGGGTCCGCATCGGGCGGGCACACGACGGGAAGCACCGGCAATCCGTAGGCGCGGGCGAAGTCGAGGTCGCGCTGGTCATGGGCCGGACAGCCGAAAATGGCGCCGCTGCCATAGTCCATGAGCACGAAATTCGCCACATAGACGGGCAGTTCCAGCCCCGTGTCGAAGGGGTGCAGCGCCCTGAGGCCCGTATCCCGGCCGCGCTTTTCGGCCTGTTCGATCGCGGCCTCGCTGGTGCCGAGGCTGCGGCATTCGGCAATGAACGCCTCCATGGCCGGGTCCGCCGCGGCGATTTCCTGCGCCAGCGGATGGTCGGGCGAGATCGCCATGAAGGAGGCGCCGAACAGCGTGTCGTGCCGGGTGGTGAACACTTCGAGCGTGTCGGAGCGCCCCTTGAGGCCGAAGACGACCCGCGCGCCCTCCGAGCGCCCGATCCAGTTCGCCTGCATCGCCCGCACGCGGTCCGGCCAGCGGTCCAGCCCGTCGAGCGCATCGAGCAGTTCGTCGCTGTATGCGGTGATCCTGAGGAACCAGTGGGCAAGCTCGCGCCGCTCGACCGGCGCGCCCGAGCGCCAGCCGTGGCCGTCGATCACCTGCTCGTTGGCGAGCACCGTATTCTCGACCGGATCCCAGTTGACCCAGGATTTCCGCCGGTATGCGAGGCCCCTCTCCATGAAATCCAGGAACATCGCCTGTTCATGCCTGAAATAGTCCGGCTCGCAGGTCGAGAGTTCCCGGGACCAGTCGTAGGAGAGGCCCATGGTCGAAAGCTGCGCCTTCATGGTGGCGATGTTCCGGCGCGTCCAGACGCCCGGATGGACGCCCGCCTCGAAGGCGGCGTTCTCCGCCGGCAGGCCGAAAGCGTCCCAGCCCATCGGGTGCAGCACGTTGAAGCCCCGCGCGCGCTTGTAGCGGGCCACCACGTCGCCCAGCGTGAAATTGCGCACATGCCCCATGTGGATGCGCCCCGAAGGGTAGGGGAACATCTCCATCACATAGTATTTCGGGCGCGACGCATCCTCGCGGGCCGTGAAACAGCCGGCTTCTTCCCATCGCCGGCGCCAGTGAGGCTCGGCTTCCCGGTGGTCGTATCGGGCCATGCAGGCGCTCCGTGCTTCCGAACGCTAGGGGTTGGCGATGCGCAACTCCCGCGCCCGGGCCAGGATGTTGTTCTCGATTTCCGTGTTCATCCCGCCGGTCACCGCCGCGTCCGCCCAACCGTCGGCGGCCTTCTCCTGACGGAATACCGCGACCTTCAGGCCATCGGTGCGCAGTTGCTTGTCGAGGATGAAGACGGTGACCTTGAACCGTTCGTCGGGCGTCTCGGGCGGGGCGAACCAATCGGTGATGATGACGCCGCCGAAGGGGTCCGCCGACGCCAGCGGCATGAAGGCCAGCGTATCGAGCGATGCGCGCCACAGGAAACTGTTGACGCCGATCCCGCTGCCGCCGCCGCTGCTCCGGTCCCGGTTGCCTCCCAGGAGGGTGATGCCGTCCTCCCCGAAGAGTCCCTGCCTGCCGCCTTTCGGCTTGTAGTTGGAGCCGTAATTCCCCGGCAGGTTGCGATACCGCGTATCCGGGTATTCGTGCTCTACCTTGCTGTCGCCGCAACCGGACAGGAGTGCGGCAACGGCGACGGCGACGAGACAGGAACGGATCATAACGCTTCTCGCGGGTTGGAGCCGGCGCGAATGTATCATAGTCCGCAGCCCGGTTCGAGATTTGTCCGGGCGCGGTTGGCCGCTGCCGGCGAAACGGGCGGGAGGGCCCCGGAAGTTGTCATGAAGTGTCATGTTTTGTCATGTTCGCCATGCCATCATCGAAGCCTTGCTGTGCCATTCCTGCATATCGTTCCTCCGTCCCGTTTCGTTCCGTCCGCGCCGCCGGGGGCTTCCGGGCGGCGCGTCCCTGTTTCGCGCGTAACGCGCGCCCCTGCGTGCGCGGGCGGGCGGGCGTATCGCGCCGGCGCGGCTCGTGCGCCTGATTGCCCGCGCGCCCGGGCGCGCGACGGCGGGCCGGCCGGAGGGCGCACCCCTCCCGCCTGCTCACGCCGGGGGTTGCGGCCCCCAGCCATTGCTTTCTGCAGAAAAGCCGAAAGGCAGCCCCGGAAGCCGCCTCTCCAATGTCCATTCTAGCACAGTTTCCAAGAGGTCGAGTTATATTGGAACAAAAAATGAAATTATCGGGCAATTTTCTCGCAGCCTGTTGAACCCGCGAAGAAATTTCCGGCTTCCATCCGCGGCGGCGGTCCTTCGACACGCCTCCCTCCGGGAGGCTGCGAAGCAAGCGGATTTGCCGGGTGTTGCGCCCGCGGCCCGCGTCTGTCCCGCCGCGCCGGATACAAGCCGGAACGGGATGTGCCCATGCGGGTAGGGCGTTGACGCCGGGGGCCCGGATTCTGTAAGTCACGCCGTCTGCCGGACAGGTGGGTGAGTGGCTTAAACCAGCGGATTGCTAATCCGTCGTACGTCAACAGGCGTACCGAGGGTTCGAATCCCTCCCTGTCCGCCAGCTTCCTGCGCTTGCCCGGCTCTCGTCGAAGAGCGTTCCGGCCTTGCCTTCGGCCTCCTGCTGCAGGCGGTCGGCTTTACTGGAGGTTCGCATGATCCGCAAGTTCACCACCGTCTATCCGGGGCATATCGACCTGCCGGACAGGGGGCAGGACGCGACCCCCGCCGACGAGCGGCGCTATTCGAACGAGGCGCTTGCCTCGGTCTTCGCCAAGACCGATGCGGTGGCGAAGAAGCTGGACGAGATCGGCTTCGACACGCTCTGGCTGGCGGAGCACCATTTCCAGCATGAGGGGTATGAGTGCATCCCGAACATCCTCATGTGCGCGGTGCACCTCGCCCACATCACGCGCTCGCTGAAGATCGGCTGCGGCTTCAATATCGCGCCGATGTGGCATCCGCTGCGCCTGGCCGAGGACTTCGCGACCGCAGACATTCTGACGCAAGGGCGCACCGTGTTCGGCGTCGGGCGCGGCTACCACACGCGCGAGGTCGAGACCTTCGGCGCGCCGATGCAGGACCAGACCGCCAACCGGGACCTGTTCGAGGAGCAGGTCGAGATCATGTTCAAGGCGTTCAACGAGGAGAGCTTCCGCCACGAGGGCGGGCACTACACCCTGCCGCCGCGCGTGCCCTATCGCGGCTACGACCTCGAAGAGATCACCCTGGTGCCGCGGCCGGTCAACCTGCCGGTGGAATGCTGGCAGCCGGTGGTGAGCGCCAATCCGCGCGGGCTGGACTTCATGGTCCGGCACGGCATCAAGGGGGCCGTCGGCGGCGGCGCGGCGACCATGGCGGAGGGGCCGATCCAGGGCTACCGGGACGCGGCGGCCCGCGCCGGCATGGACCTGGCGCTCGGCGAGAACCTGACGATCGGGATCTTCTTCTATCTGGCGGACACCAAGGAGCAGGCGGTCCGCGAGATGACGCCGCTCTACGAGGAGCATGTGAAGATATTCGCGCCGCTCGGCTTCGTGCCGGGCATTTCGCCGGAGGGCGTGAAGGCGGCGTCGCGGCGGGGCGGCTGGTACGAAAACGGCGTGCCGAGGCTGGAGCACTTCATGGACCTCGGCGCCTGGTTCGCCGGCACCGCCGAGGAACTGGTCGAGCGGCTGAAGCAGCTGGAAGAGCGCTACCCCGGCATGGAGCACATCAACCTCTCCACCAGCATGGGCACGCCCACCGCGCAAATGCTGGAGCAGTTCGACCGCGTGGCGAAGGACGTGATGCCCGCCTTCGGGCATTGATCGAGCTCAACAAAGCAAGAGAAAGGCCGTTTGGGCTTGAAATTTGCAGAAATTCTGCAAATTTCACGGTGAAGGGCGCTGTGCCCTCTATCCGGAAGCCTGTCCAATGCTGCTGCGTTTCAGCGTTTCCAACCATCTGTCGTTCCGGGAGCCGCAGGAACTCTCGCTCGTTGCCTCGTCCCTGAAGGACCCGGAGGAAGGACTGATTGCCTGCCCGCCGGCGCCGCGCGGCAGCGCTTTGCCGGCCGCCATGGTCTACGGCCCCAATGCCTCCGGGAAAACCAATCTGCTCCATGCCCTGATATCCATGAAGCGGGCGGTCACGGAGTCGCATATCCACGCCGCGCCGGGCGGCGGCGTGCCGCGCGCAGCTTTCCTGCTCGACCCCGCGGGCGCAGCGAGACCGTCGCGTTTCGAGATCGACTTCGTGCTGGACGGCGTGCTGCACAATTACGGCTTCGAGGCGTCGGACGAGGCTTTCCTGTCCGAATGGCTTTACAGCTTTCCCAGGGCCCGTGCACGGCTGCTGTTCGAGCGCAGTTCAGACGGTTTCAGATTCGGGTCGTCGTTGCGGGGACGCAACCGCATTGTTTCCGAACTGACAAAGCCGAACAGCTTGTTCCTGTCGGTCTCTGCACAGATGGATCACAAGCAGCTTACAAGGGTATTCGAGTATTTTTCCTCCATTCGCGATATACCGCATTTGGGCAGCCAGGCCGATCTTTTTTCAGTTATTTCTCATGGAGATATAATCACAGGAAAACTGATTGAGTTTATTAATTCCATTGACCGGAATGTGGTGGATTTTCAATTGCGAAATGCTGAAATTCCTGAAGATGAATTCCGGAAAGTTTTTGGTGGGTTGCACGATGCGGTGAAAGACGAAAATAATTCAGAAACCGGGAGTCCTTTCATACGAATTTTCGACCGCATCCAGAGCGGCGAACCGCTGTCTGTCGTGCACCTCGGCCACAAGAGTCGAGATGGCGATCCCGTATATCTGGATCCGGGGCTGGAAAGCGCGGGCACGCTGCGTTTGATGGCCATGCTCGGGCTGGTATTTCGCGATCTGGATCGAGGCTCGCTATTTCTCATCGACGAACTCGATGCCAGCCTGCACACCCATGCGGCGGAAGCGTTGCTGGCGTTGTTCTGTTCGCCGAAGACCAATCCGAAGGGCGCGCAACTCATTGCGACGACGCACGATACCAATCTGCTCAACTCGCCGCTGCTGAGGCGGGACCAGATATGGTTCACGGAGAAGGATCGGGACGGCGCGACGCGGCTCTATCCGCTGACCGACATTCGCACCCGGAAGGGCGACGATTTCGAGCGGGCTTATCTGCAAGGCCGTTACGGCGCCGTTCCCTCCGACGACCTGGTCGCCGACCTTGGCTAAGGGAGGAAGTTTTCGCAGAGGACTGAAGCGTCGCGGGCCGCAACGAAGGGCCAAACCTCGCGTCGATCTGTGTTGCGAAGGCGAAAGGACGGAGCCCGGCTACTTTCGAGCGCTACGAGGGCTATCGGGACACGGCGAGATCGTAGTTCGAATTCACGGTGTCGGCGGAACGCCCGGTGAAGTTTCCCGAAAGGCTGTCGCGGCGGCCGGGGGCAGGATGGATGAGCGCGATCGGGTATGGGCTGTTTTCGATCGGGACACCCATCCGGACTTCGATGAAGCGATAGCGTTATGCGATGCGCACCGCGTTGAGGTTGCCCGTTCCAACCCCTGTTTCGAACTTTGGCTGGTCTTGCACCATGCGGATTACGACAGGCCGGCCGGCAGCCGGAATTTGAAGGCGGAATTCGTTGCGTTGAACATGACATGCGACGACCTCGTCGGTTCGGTCGAGGACGCGGAGCAGCGCGCGGCGAAGCAATTGGAGCGGCGCAGCGAGGAGGGCGCGCCTTACGGAAACCCTTCCACCACGGTGGGGGCGCTCACGCGCGCATTGAGGGCCGCGGCGATGCGGGCCGGCGCACGGCCGGGATAGGCCAATGGCGAATTGCCCGCCGCGCTCCGTCCGCTATGGTCGTTCGGAGCACAACAACCCGATAGAGGACTGCCGCCTATGGCTTTTCAGCATCTGATCTTCGATGTCGCCGACGAGATCGCGACGATTACGCTCAACCGGCCGGAGGCGCGCAACGCGCTCTCGGAGCCCATGCGGACCGAACTCGACGCGGTGCTTGCCGAGCTCAAGCGCGAAGGCGGGCGGAGCGTCAAGGCGGCGATCCTTACCGGGGCGGGGCGGGCGTTCTGCGCCGGCGGCGATGTCAAGGCGATGAAGTCTCGCGAAAAGGGCGCGGAGGCGGGCCGCCGCAGGATGCGCGAGGGGCACAACCGCCTCTACGACCTCATGAACCTCGAAATGCCGGTGATCGCCGCGGTGAACGGGGCCGCCGCCGGGGCGGGCTGCAACCTGGCGCTGGCCTGCGACTTCATTCTCGCCACGCCGCGCTCGATCTTCATGCAGGCTTTCGGGCGCATCGGCCTGGTGCCCGACTGGTCGGGCTTCTACCTGCTGCCGCGCATCGTCGGCCTGCAAAGGGCGAAGGAGCTGATCTTCAGCGCCCGCAAGCTGACGGCGGCCGAGGCCCGGGAGTACGGCATCGTCTTCGAGCTGCACGAGGAAGACTCGCTGATGGACGCGGCGCGCGCGCTGGCGGGGCGTTTCACCAAAGCGTCGACGACGGCCATAGGCCTGTCGAAGACCATCCTCAACCAGTCGTTCAACCTCGACCACCGCGCCATGCTGGAGATGGAGGCCTTCGCCCAGGCGGTCGCGTCCGGCTCCGAATACCACGCGGCGGCGGTCGCCCGCTTTGTCGACAAGCAGCCGGCGCTGTTCGACTGGGAAGCGATGGACCGCGCACAGACGGACGCGCTGGCGGCGGCGGACACCCTGGCGGCGGAGTAACCGCCGGCGCCCGCGGCGGGGCGGCTACTCGGCCGCCTCGTCGAACGCCTCGCCTTCGTCGTAGACCGTGTTGTATTCGCGGTCCATGGTGATCGGCATCTCGTAGA
The DNA here is from genome assembly GCA_022825195.1 of Alphaproteobacteria bacterium. Lineage (GTDB taxonomy): Bacteria > Pseudomonadota > Alphaproteobacteria > Bin95 > Bin95 > Bin95. Next base: position 17,494 of record JAJDYL010000098.1, on the reverse strand, counting down.
TCTCGATCTGCGGCGGATGGTGGTATTTCGCCGTCATGTAGGCGGTCCACTCGGCGTTGTAGCCCTTTTCCGCCGCCTCCCGGGACTCCCACAGGTAAACGCCGCCGCCGAGGCCTTCCCGGTAAAGCACGTTCTTGCGGATCAGGCCCTCGGTCGCCATGTAGCGCGGGATCGAATCGCGGAACATCTGCACGGCGGCTTCGCGGCCGGTTCCCTCCGGCAGCCCGTAGGTTACAACGGCGATCACCCTCGTCATGGCCCGTCTCCCGTCAATTGCGCCGCGAGAATAGCAGGCGGAACGGTAGCCGGCGAGGCCGGCCGACTGACTCGACGAATTGGCGGACGACCGCTATGGCAGCATATGGCAAGGAGAGGTGAGAGATGGCGAGAACGGTAATCGTCACCGGCGCGGGACGCGGCATCGGAGCGGCGACCGCCCGGAAGTTCCTGGATCTGGGTGACCGGGTCTACGCCGCAGACCTGGCTTTCGACGAAGCGCCGCACGGTGTCGTCGAAGCCGTCTGCGACATCACCGATCCCGACGCGGCAAGCGGGTTGGCGGAACGGGCGGCGGACGAAACCGGCCGGATCGACGTCCTGGTCAACAATGCCGGAATTCGGGTCGTCGCCGATGTCGTCGATACCTCGGTCGAAGACTGGGACCGGCTGATGGCGGTGAACCTGCGCGCCGTGTTCCTCATGTGCAAATTCACCCTTCCCCGCATGCTCGAACAGGGGTCCGGCGCGATCGTCAATGTCGCTTCCAATTCCGGCTGGCACCCGATTCCCGACCGGGCCGCCTACTGCGCCAGCAAGGCCGGCGTCATCGGGCTGACCCGGCAGATGGCGCTGCAATACGCCCGGCGGGGAGTCCGGGTAAGCGCCGTCTGTCCGGGGAACACGCTGACGCCGTTCACGCGCGGCCCGATGGGGTTCGGCAGGGCCGCGGACCCGGCGGCGGCGCAAGCCGCCCAGGCGGAACGCATGCCCCTGGGGCGCTCGGGCGAGCCGGAGGAAATCGCGGCCGCGGTCGCCTATCTCGCTTCGGAAGAGGCATCGTTCGTCATCGGGTCCGTGCTCGACGTCGATGGCGGCAGCAACCTTGTCAGCGCGCATGTAGCGCCAGGGACTTACTGAAAGGCGAGACACGGGGAGGACCTAAGACCTTCGGAAAGACAGGTGCGGGCCCGGTCCCGGGCGAATTCGGGGCGCTGCCGGCCTTGCCCCGCACATACCGATTGTCAGGGAGCAGCGGGATGGCGATTGGCTATCACAAGATGGAATACGAGGTCCTGGAAGGCTGGGAACGGCTGCCCGAGGGCTGGTCGTTCGTCGAGGTGGCGGGCGTCGCGGTGGACAGCCGCGACCGGGTCTATGTCTTCAACCGGGGCGACCATCCGATCATCGTCTTCGACAAGGAAGGGCGGTTCCTGAACGCCTGGGGCGAAGGCATGTTCACCAACGCCCACGGCATCTATATCGACGCGAACGACCACCTGTTCTGCGCCGACAATTTCGATCACACGGTTCGCAAGTTGACGCCCGAAGGCGAACTCCTGATGACGCTTGGCGATCCCGGAAATCCCGCGGACACCGGCTTCAGGATCGATCACAGCCCGGTCTGCTGCTCCGCCGGCCCCTTCAACATGGTAACCAACGCGGCGGTGGGCCCGGACGGCGACCTGTTCGTTTCAGACGGCTACGGCAATGCGCGCGTCCACCGGTTTACCGCCGCGGGCGAGTTGAAGGCCTCATGGGGCGAGCCGGGGAGCGGGCCGGGCGAGTTCAACCTGCCGCACTCGCTCGTCGTGGACCGGTCGGGCCGGGTGTTCGTTGCCGACCGGGAGAATTCCCGCATCCAGATCTTCTCCGGCGACGGCGAGCTGTTGACCGTCTGGGACTGGGTCAACCGGCCGGACGACCTGTTTCTCGACGAGCAGGAAAACCTCTATATCGCCGAACTCGGCTGGACATTCGGGCAGGCCCCGCAGAGCCTGCATTTCAGGTTCATGGAAATGCCGCCCGTCGGCCACGACCCGGTCGCGCGGGTCACGGTCTGCGACCTCGACGGCAACATCCAGGCCCGGTTCGGCGGCCCGAACCCGATCCTGCCCGGCAACTTCATCGCGCCGCACGGCATCTGGGCGGATTCGCGCGGCGACCTCTATGTCGGCGAGGTCGTCAAGGCTTCCGGCGCCATCGAGCAGTTCGCGCCCCTGACCCCGCACTCCTTCCAGAAGTTCAAACGCACCCGTTGAGACGCCGGTCAGGCGGCGCGGGCCTCGAAGAGCGGGCGCGCCGTCTTGGCGTAGGTGTGCTTGGCGACGATCCTGCCGCCCTCGACATGCAGCAGGTCGAGGCCGCGCCAGGCGCTCGACCGGTCCGGCGTGGTGAGCACGCAGGACCAGGAAATCATCGCCTTGCCGTCCTCCGGGTCGAGGAACAGGTCCTCCTCCTCGAAGCGCACCTTGCCGAACTTGCCGGCGAACATCGGCTCGAACGCGGCCCGGATCGCCTCCTTGCCCTCATGCCGGGCGCCATGGAACTCGTCATACACCGCATCCTCGGCGAACCAGGCCATGACACCGTCGAGGTCGTCGCGGTTGAAGGCGTCGGTGAACCGGAGCGTGATTTGCTTGAGCTCGTCGCGGGTCATTGCGGGGCCTCCGGGGCAAGGGACATGAGCGGCATTATAGCGCCTTCGCAGCGGCTGGCTCCTCTGCGGCGAACGGCCGGCGCTGGCCGGCGGCCTCCATCAGCGGCATGACCTCCTCGATCCACTGGCGGCACTCGCCGAGATAATCCACCCAGGAGAGCAGCAGCCCGTCCACGCCCATGTCCGAAAGCTGCTCCAGCTCTTCCACAATATCCTCCGGCGCCCCGACCAGCGGATAGCCGCCATGGCCCGCCTTGAAATGGAAGCGGAAGGCGTCCATCACCGCCGGCTCCAGGGTGCCGGACTGCACCCCGAAGATATCCAGCATGTTGGCGACCGCCACGTCGTCGCCGCGCTCCACGACATAGTGGTGGAGATAGTCCTCGGCCTCCCGCCGGGTCGGACGGCAGACGACATAGCCGTGGATCCAGCATTGCGAGGAGCGCCCGAGGTCGGCCGCCATCGTCTTGAGACGGGCGATCTGCGCCCGGTCGCTGCCCTCGTCCTTCTGGCGCAGCATGACGAAGTTCATGTCGGCGTGGGCGGCCGAGAAGGCCTGTCCGGCGGGCGAGCTGCCGGCGTTCATGATCGCGGGGCGCGGGCGCTGGAGCGGCTTGGGCTCGCTCCAGAGCGCCCTGCCGGAGAAGAACCGCCCGTCCAGGTCGAACGGCTCCGCCGCGCTCCAGAGCCGCTTCACCAGGGACAGCCATTCCTCGGCATAGGCATAACGGTCGTCATGGGCGCGCATTTCGAGGCCGAACATGTCGAACTCGTTCTTGAACCAGCCGGCGACCAGGTTGAGCGCGAAGCGGCCGCCCGAGATGTGGTCCACGGTCGCGCCCATCTTCGCCGCCGCGACGGGATGGACGAGCGGCGCATGGATGGTCGAGAACACCGTTGCGTGCGAGGTTTCTGCCGCAATGCCGGCCGCCCAGGTCAGGCTCTCGAAGGTCCGGTTGTTGAAATTCGTCTCCCCGCCATAGCCCTTCCAGCGCCCGACCGGCAGCAGCGCCTCGAAGCCGGCGGCGTCCGCCATGCGGGCAAGCGCGCGGTTGTCCTCCCAGGTCATCGGCCAGGCGCCGTCGGCGGTCGTCACGGTCGAGCCGTGCGAGCAGTTGAACGCCATCACCCCGAGCTTGACGCGGTTGTCGTTGAAGAGCGGGCTCCGGCGGGTTTCGGTCATGGCTGCCCGGCCGCCGCCGTCGCCCCGCCCTCGATCAGCGCCTCGATCTCCGCGCGGTCCATCCCCGCCTCCCGCAGCACCTCCTCGCTGTGCTGCCCTGCCTGCGGGGCCAGCCGGCGGATCGACCCCGGCGTCTTCGAGAACGACACGGGAGGGCGCATGTGCACCAGGCGGCCTTCCGAGGGATGTTCGACGGTCTGGAAGAAATCCACCGCCTGCAGGTGCGGGTCGTCGAACAGGGTTTCCGGGGAGTGCATCGGCATGCAGGGAATGTCGGCGCCTTCCAGCTCGGCCAGCCAGTCTGCCGTCGGGCGGCTGCGCATGATGTCCGCCAGGATCCGGTAGAGCGCCTCGATGTTCCGTGAGCGAGCGGTCATGTCCGCAAACCGCTCGTCCTCCGCGAGTTCCGGCTGGCCGGCGATCTCGAAGAAGCGGCGCCAGTGGCGGTCATTGTAGGGAAGCACGCAGAGATGCCCGTCGGCGGTCTCGTGCGGCCGGCGCCAGGGCGTCAGCAGGCGCTCATAGCCGGCGGCGCCGAGCGGCGGATCGAAAGTGCGGCCCTGCTGGTGCTCGTTCATCACGAAGGAGGCGAAGCACTCGAACATGCCGCAATGGATTTCCTGTCCCTCGCCGGTCCGGGCCCGGTGGTGCAGCGCCATCAGCACGGCGGAGAGCGCGAACAGCCCGCTGGTCTTGTCGGCCAGCACCGAGGGGGCGTAACGCGGCGCGCCGCCCGTCTGCGCGCCCTCCAGCCAGGCGAGCCCGGAGACTCCCTGGATCAGGTCGTCATAGGCGGGCTTGTCGGCATAGGGGCCGTCCTTGCCGAAGCCGACGGCGGTGCAATAGACGATGTCCGGCCGGTGCTCCGAGATGGTTTCATAGTCGATCCCGAGCCGGGCAGCGGGCTTCGGGCGCATGTTGTGGATGAACACGTCGGCCGTCCGGGCCAGCCGGTAGAGCGCGCCGCGCCCGGCGGCCTGCTTCAGGTCGAGCACGAGGCTGCGCTTGTTGCGCGCCTTGGTGAGGATGCCGGCCGCCATGCCCCGGTTGCGGCGCGGCCCGACCTGGCGGCTGATGTCGCCCCCCGGCGGCTCGACCTTCACGACGTCCGCGCCATAGTCGCCCATGATCTGGGTGCAGTAAGGGCCGTACATCACGGTCGTGAGATCGAGCACGCGCAATCCGGCAAGCGGTCCGGACATTCCGATCCTCCAGCTGTTTCGCTTATTCTGTCCCGCAGGCGGGATGCGGGAAAGTGCTAGCCGTTCTGGGCGCGGTGCCTCAGCAAATGGTCGGCAAGCACCAGCGCCATCATCGCTTCGCCGACCGGCACGGCGCGGATGCCGACGCAGGGGTCGTGCCGGCCGGTGGTCACGATCTCGACGGCTTCGCCCGTCATCGTCACGGTGCGCCGCGGGACGAGAATCGAGCTGGTCGGCTTGACCGCGAAACGGGCCACGACCGCCTGGCCGGTCGAAATGCCGCCCAGCACGCCGCCGGCTCCGTTGGAAAGAAAGGCGGCGCCGCCTTCGCCGTCCGGAACCATCTCGTCATGGGCGTCCTCGCCGCGCATTGCCGCCGCAGCGAAACCGTCGCCGATTTCGACGCCCTTGACGGCGTTGATGCTCATCATCGCGGCGGCAAGGTCGCCGTCCAGCTTGCCGTACACCGGCTCCCCGAGGCCGGGAGGCACGCCCTCCGCGGCGATTTCGATCACCGCGCCCACGGACGAGCCGGCCTTGCGCACGGAATCGAGATAGTCCGTCCACTCTTCGGCAGCGGCGGCATCCGGGCAGAAGAAGGGATTGTCCCCGACGGCATTCCAGTCCCAGCGGGCGCGGTCCACGGTCTTTTCGCCCATCCGGACCAGCGCCCCGCGTATCGAGACGCCTTCGCCCAGCACCTTGCGCGCAATGCCGCCGGCCGCCACCCGCATGGCGGTTTCCCGCGCCGAGGACCGTCCGCCGCCGCGATAGTCGCGGATGCCGTATTTCTTCCAGTAGGTGTAGTCCGCATGGCCCGGCCGGAAGCGGTCGGCGATCTTCGAGTAGTCCCGGGAGCGTTGATCGACATTCTCGATCACCAGGCTTACGGGCGTGCCGGTAGTCCGCCCCTCGAACACGCCGGACAGGATCTTCACGCTGTCCGGCTCCCGGCGCTGCGTCGTGAAGCGGGACTGGCCGGGCCGGCGCTTGTCGAGCCACACCTGGAGGTCGGCCTCGGAGAGCGCGATGCCGGGCGGGCAGCCGTCCACGACGCAGCCAAGGGCCGGCCCGTGGCTCTCGCCCCAGGTCGTGAAGCGAAAGGCCTGTCCGAACCCGTTGGAAGCCATCAGCCGTATTTCGGCTTGAAGCCCGCCAGCAGGTCGGCCGTGTCGCCCGTGCGGTGCGGGTTCATCATGCCGACGGTGTGGTAGCCGCAATCCACATGATGCACCTCGCCGGTGACGCCGGCGCTCATCGGGCTGAGCAGGTAGAGGGCGGACTGGCCGATCTGCTCCAGCGTGACATTGGCCTGCAGCGGCGAATTGAGCTCGTTCCACCTCAGGATGAAGCGGAAGTCTCCGATCCCGGAAGCGGCGAGAGTCTTGACCGGCCCTGCGGATATGGCGTTGACGCGAATGCCGTCCATGCCGAAATCCGCCGCCATGTAGCGCACGCTGGCCTCCAGCGCGGCCTTGGCGACGCCCATCACATTGTAATGCGGCATGACCTGCTCGGCGCCGTAATAGGTCAGGGTCAGCATCGAGCCGCCCGGCCCCATCAGCGCTGCCGCCCGGCGCGCCAGATCGGTGAAGGAGAAGCACGAGATGTCGAGCGACATGCGGAAGTTCTCCCGCGTCGTGTCCACATAACGCCCCTTGAGCTGGTCCTTGTCGGAAAAGGCGATGGCATGGACCACGAAGTCGAGCCCGCCCCACTCGCCGTCCAGTGTTTCGAACAGCGCGTCCATGCTGGCGTCGTCCGCGACGTCGGCCTGCAGCACCAGCGCCGCGCCCAGCGATTCAGCGAGCGGACGGACGCGCTTGGCGAGCGGTTCCGTCTGGTATGTGACGGCGAGTTCGGCGCCGCTGCGCGCCAGCGCCTGCGCGATACCCCAGGCGATCGAGCGGTCGTTCGCCATGCCCATGATGAGCCCGCGCTTGCCGGTCATGGCGGCCGTTGCTTCGGTCATGGCGCTCTCCGGGGTCCGGCTGGGCTCAGCCTTCGCCCCCGGTTGCGACCAGCCGCCAGTTGGGATCGGGCGACCGCGTGTCGCGGGCGAAAGTCCAGACGTCGGTAATCTCCTCGATCGCGTTGGTCGCGCCGGAGAGCGTCTGCCCTTCGGAGTCGCGCAACACGCCGACCTGCTCCGAGACGAACCGGACCGTCACCCAGGCTTCGTGGCCATCGAGCCCCGCATCCGTAGGTTCGGCTTCCTTGATCCCGATCAGCGTCGCTTCGAGAATATGGCCCTTCGCCTCCCTGTCCGCGATGGTGCGTTCGAAATTGCCGAACACTTCCGCGCTGGTCAGCGGCCGGAGCGTGTCCCGGTCGCCGCCGGCGAAGGCGTTGACGATCATTTCGAAAGCGGCGCGCGCGCCGCCGGCGAACAATTCCGGGTCGAAGCTCGCGTCCACGCTCCTGATCTGCCGCACGCCCTCTCCGAGCGGCGTGCCGTCGCTCTCTTCCTCTTCGTCCTTGTTGCGGTCGGGCAGCGCTATCACATTGTCGTTGGAGTTCGCATCGCCCGCGGCGTTGGGCTCCGCCTGCGGCGGGGCCTGGTGGTGTCCCTGGCGGCGGCCGAGAACGCTGCGCAACCGAAAGACGAGGAACGCCGCCACCATGGCGAAGAACAGCAGGTCGAAGAACGGAATTCCGCCTTCCATGGCGCTCACCACCGGCCGCGACGGCCGGTCCCTTCACTCGGTTGACCAGAGATAAGCCCAAGTCTAGGAAAGGGCAAGTATGGCCTTTGTAATCCTTTTGGCGCTCATCGGGGTTCCCCTGGTCGAGATCGCCGTGTTCATCGAGGTCGGCGGGTGGATCGGACTGTGGCCGACGCTCGCCGTCATCGTGCTGACCGCCGTCGTCGGGACGTGGCTCATCCGGGCGCAGGGCATCGGCGTGCTGATGCGGGCCCGGCGCACGGTTGCGGAAGGCGGTGCGCCGCTGCGCGAGGCGTTCGACGGCATCTGCCTGATCGTCGCCGGGGCCTTCCTGCTGACGCCCGGTTTCGTCACCGACGCCGCCGGCTTCCTGTTGCTGCTGCCGCCGCTCCGCGACCTTGCCGCGGTCTGGGCCTGGCGGCGGTGGGGGCGGGACATCCGCGTCCGGCGGGACGGGCCGCATGTCATCGAAGGCGAGTATCGCGACGACACGCCGGGGGGCCCTGGATGATTCTGCTGCGCCACGGCCAGACGCTGTGGAACCTGCATTTCGGCCAGACGCGGATCGATCCGGGACTTCCGGATCCGGGGTTGACGGCCGAAGGGCGCCGCCAGGCGAAGTCGGCGGCCGAGGCGCTGGCGGAGCGGGGCATCTCGCTGCTGTTCGCGAGCCCCTACCGGCGGACGCTGGAAACGGCGTCGGTATTGGCCGAGCGCCTGGGCGTGCCCATTGCGGTGGAGCCTCTGCTGCGTGAGCGGGCGGGCTTCTCCTGCGACATCGGGACCCGCGCCGGGATGCTGGCCAGGGCATGGCCGGCGCTCGACTTCTCGGCGCTCGACGAACGCTGGTGGTGCGAACTCGGGGAGACCGACGAAGATGTGCTGGCGCGGGCCCGCGCGTTCCGCGCCGCCATTGCCGAACGCGCCGACCGCGACAGCATCTGCGCCGTGACCCATTGGGGCGTCGTCCGGGCGCTGACCGGCGAGACCGTGGACAACGGCGCGATCCGCGAGCACGACCCCTCCGGTCCGCTTCCTGTCGCGGCAGCCGCGTGCTAGACGAACCTTCCCGACTGGAAGGCAGCGGCCGATGAACGGAAATGGCGCGGACGCCGGGGCCGGGTCGCCGCCGCGGGTGACGATCGGCGTCCAGTACGTCAAGGACCTTTCCTTCGAAAGTCCGAACGCGCCGATGAGTTTCAACGAGCTGGACTCTCGGCCCGAGATCGGTATCGACCTCAATGTCGAGGCGCGGCCGCTCCAGGACAACCATTTCGAGGTCGTGCTGCACGTGACGGCGCGCGCCGGGCGTGGCGAGAACGTGCTCTTCCTGGTCGAACTTTCGTACGGTGCGGTTGCGTCCGTGGCGCCCATGCCGGACGAAGTGCGCGCACGGGTGGTCGGCGCCGAGGTGCCGAAGCTCCTGTTCCCGTTCGCCCGGGGCATTATTGCCAACGCGGTTCGGGACGGCGGCTTCCCGCCATTCCTGATCGACCCGATCGACTTCGATGCGCTGTTCGAGCGGGCCGCAGCCGCACAGGCGAACGAGCAGCCGCAGGAGGCCGGCGCGTGACCGCGCTCGACCTTGCAGCGCGAATTGCGGCAGGCGGTCTGTCGGCGGGCGAGGCGCTGGAAGAGGCGGTTTCGCGCACGGAGGCCGTCGATGCGCGCCTCAACGCCGTGACCCGCACCCTTTACGAGGAGGCGCGCGGCGAGGTCGCGGCGGGACTGCCGCAGGGACCGTTCACCGGCGTGCCATTCCCGCTCAAGGACCTTTCCATCTCCTATGCCGGCGTTCCGACGACGGGCGGCAGCCGGGCGCTCGCGAACCTGCCGGCTCCCCGCGACAGCGAACTCATGCGCCGTTACCGCGCCGCGGGCCTCGTTGCCTATTGCAAGACCAACACGCCGGAACTCGGCTCGCTCGGAACGACCGAGCCGCTGCTGTTCGGACCGTGCCGCAATCCGTGGAGCCCGGAGCATAGCTGCGGCGGCTCCAGCGGCGGATCGGCGGTGCTGGTCGCGGCCAGGGCCGTGCCCATGGCGCATGCCACCGACGGCGCCGGGTCGATCCGCATTCCGGCATCCTGCTGCGGCATTTTCGGTCTGAAGCCGACGCGGGCGCGGATTACCATGGGGCCGGATGTCGGCGAGGCGGTCGGCGGCATCGCGAATGAGCACGCCGTCTCGATTTCCGTGCGCGACAACGCCGCGCTGCTGGACGCGACGCATGGGGGCATGGCCGGAGACCCGTACGCCTGCCCTCCGCCGGCAAGGCCGTTTGTCGAGGAGGTCGGCGCCGATCCCGGCAGGCTGAGGATCGCATTCACCGACCGTTCGATCACGGGAACGACGCTTCATCCGGATTGCGTCGCCGCCGTGCGGGACACGGCGCGGCTGCTGGAAGACCTCGGGCACCATGTCGAGGAGGCTGCGCCGCCGCTCGACGCGGAGACCTTCCACGAGTTCTATATCCGCTTCTGGCCGTTTACCGTGGCGCGGCATGAAAGGCGGCTTTCCCGGGCGGCGGGCTCGCCGATAGACCGTTCGCTGTTCGAACCGTTCAACCGCTACCTGCTGGATTTGACGGACGGCATCCTCGCTGCCGATTACCTGGCCGACCTTGCCTGGTTTCACGGGATGAGCCGGGACTTCGCCGCGTTCATGGAGGGCTGCGACCTCTGGCTGACGCCGACGCTCGGTCATCCGCCGCCCCGGCTCGGCCATTTCGACTGCGACAGGCTCGGCGGGCCGGAGGTGATGTCCCGCTTCATGCAGTTCCTGCCGTTCACGCCGTTCGCGAACCTGACCGGCCAGCCCTCGGCGTCGCTGCCGCTGTACTGGAATGCGGAAGGCCTGCCGGTGGGCAGTCTGCTGACCGCGCGCTACGGGGACGAGGCGACCCTGTTCCGCGTCTCGGCCCAGCTGGAAGCGGCGCGCCCCTGGGCCGGAAAGATGCCGCCCGGCTTCGGAGGAAAGGAAGGAGGCGGACATTAGCAGCGACCGGGAATTCGCACCGCCCGACATCGAGGAGCGGGAGGTCTGGAGCGAGCTTCTGCGTTCGGGCCTGCGCGGCGCCCTTCTCCTGGGGACGGTCGCAGCGGGGGCGGTCGGCGGGCTCTACTGGCTCTATTACCTGATGAGCACCGGGCAGATGGAGCATTTCCCGCTTGTCTGCGGAGCCATCGGCCTGGAATAGGCGGTCATACCAGCGGCATTGACTTCAGACACATGGGAGGATTGCTGCCCATACCGTCGCCCCGTCATGGGTTCCAATCAATAGCCGCTGGTATCAGGCGGACGGCAGGAACGCGAACAATTCCGCGAGCAGTTCGTCCGGCGCTTCTTCCGGGATGAAGTGCCCGCAATCGAGCGCCCGGCCCCGGACATCGTCGGCGCGGGCGCGCCAGACGTCCAGCATGTTCAGCTTCGCCCCCGTCTGCCAGCCGGGGCGTTTCGGCATGTTGCCCGCCCACAGCACCAGCACCGGACACGACAGTTTGCGGCCCCGGTCGGCCCTGTCATGCTCCATGTCCAGCGCGACGGCGCGATAGTCGGCGCACATCGCCCGCACCGTCTCGGGATCGGAGAAGCAGCGCAGATATTCCGCATAGGCGTCGTCGTCGAACGCGCCCGGAACCGCCGTCCATTGATCGAGGAAGAAATCCAGGAACAGCCTGGGGTTGGCCGAAAACACCGTTTCGGGAAGAGGCGGGGGCTGGCGCATCAGGTTCCAGTGAAACCAGGAGAATGCCAGCGAGGCATCCATGTTCTCGAAGGCTTCCAGCGACGGCACGACGTCCAGGTTGGTGAAGCTCAACACGCGCCCGGGATGGTCGAGCGCCAGGCGCAGCCCGACCCGCACGCCGCGGTCGTGGCCGACCAGGTGGAAGCGGTCGTGGCCGAGCGCCCGCATCACCGCCGCCTGGTCGTTGGCGGTGCTGCGCTTGCAGTAGGCCGTGTGGTCGCCCGGGTCGGAGGGCGGCTTGTCGCTGTCGCCGTAGCCGCGCAGGTCCGGGCAGACGACCGTGTAGCGCTCCGCAAGGCGCGGCGCGACCTTGTGCCATTCCACATGGTTCTGCGGATATCCGTGCAGCATCAGGACCGGCGGTCCCTTGCCGCCGTGCACCACATGGATCCCGCACCCGGCGCCGTCGATCCTGGTAGTTTCGAACCCCTCGAACATGCCCCGCCCCCGTTCCCGCAGGTTGCCCGATGAAGCGCCGGAGCGGCCCGCATTGTCAACGACACGGGCGCCGCCCGCCGCCGCCTGCGTCGTTTGACCGGGTCGCCCGCAGCCTGTATTGAACCCAGGGGCGGATACCGGGCGGCAGGGAATGGCTGACGAAACCACCATCGAAAAGCTGTGCCGCGAGAAACATCTGCGTCTTACCGGCCAGCGCCGGGTGGTGGCCCGCGTGCTCTCCGACAGCCCGGACCATCCCGATGTCGACACCGTCTATCGGCGCGCGAGCCGGCTGGACCCGAATATCTCCATCGCAACCGTCTATCGGACGCTCAAGCTGTTCGAGGACGCCAATGTCCTCATGCGGCACGATTTCGGCGGCGGACGGGCCCGCTACGAGGAAGCCGGCGACCATCACGACCACCTGATCGATGTGGAGACGGGGGCCGTGCAGGAGTTCTACGACGCCGAGCTCGAGGACATGAAGAGCCGGATCGCCGAGCGGCTCGGTTTCGATCTGGTGGACCATCGCCTGGAGCTCTATGGCCGTCGCCGGCGCGGCTAGCGGACGGCGCCGGGCCCGGCGCACCTCGACACCGGACGGATGGGCCTGGGTGACCTTGTCGGTGGCGGCGCTGGCGGCCGCGCCGATCCTGTCCGTCGTCTGGACGGCCGTCACGCCGACCCTCGACATCTGGCAGCATCTCGCAGCGACGGTGCTGCCGGACTATGTCCGGACCTCCCTCCTGCTGGCGGTCGGCGTTGCGCTCGGCACCGCGGCCATCGGCGTCGCTACCGCCTGGCTCGTCACCATGTACCGGTTTCCGGGAAGCCGGGCATTCGAGTGGCTGCTGCTGTTGCCGCTGGCCATGCCGGCATACCTGGTCGCCTATGTCTACACGGACCTGCTGGAATATGCCGGCCCGGTCCAGGGCTTCCTGCGCGCCATGTTCGGCTGGACCGGCGTGCGGGATTACTGGTTCCCGGAAATCCGCTCGCTCGGCGGCGCCGTCTCGCTGTTCTCGCTGGTGCTCTACCCCTATGTCTATCTCGTCTCCAGGGCGGCCTTCATCGAGCAGAACATCTGCGTGCTGGAGGCGAGCCGCCTGCTCGGCTGCACGCCCTGGCAGGCGTTCCGGCGCGTCGCGCTGCCGCTGGCGCGCCCGGCGGTGGCCATCGGCGTCATCCTCGCCCTGATGGAGACCCTGAACGATCTGGGCGCGGTCGAGTTCTTTGCGTTGCGCACCTTCACGGTCGGCATCTTCGATGTCTGGATGAATATGGGCAATGCGGCGGGCGCGGCACAGCTCGCGCTGGTGCTTCTGGTCGTCATCGCCGGGCTGATATGGGCGGAACGCGCCGCCCGGCGCCAGCGGCGGTTCCACCACACAAGCGGGCGCTACCAGCGGCTGACGCCGCGCCGCCTTTCCGGCTGGGCCGCCGGCGGCGCGTTCCTGGCCTGCGTCCTTCCGGTGCTGCTCGGCTTCGTCCTGCCCTCGGCGGTGCTGGCCTGGTACGCGTTCGCGGACTGGCATCCGGAGCGCCTGCCGAATTTCCTCGTGCTGGCCGAGCACAGCCTCATGCTGGCCGGCATCGCGGCGGTGGCTGCGTCCGTATTCGGTGTGGTGCTGGCTTACGGGGCGAGGGCCGGCGCGCCGCCGCTTGCCCAGGGCGCGGCCCGTTTCGTTTCGCTCGGCTATGCCGTGCCGGGCGCGGTGCTGGCGCTTGGCGTGATGATCCCGCTCGCCAGCCTCGACCGCGGCATCGACGCATTCGCGCGCGCCGAACTGGGCGTATCCACCGGGCTGATCTTCAGCGGGACGCTGTTTGCGGTCTCGGCTGCGCTCACCGTGCGCTTCCTGGCCCTCGCCTACGGCACCAGCGATGCCGGCCTCTCGAAGGTGACGCCGAACATCGACAGCGCCGCCCGCACGCTCGGCCACGGACCCTTCTCCCGCCTCAGGCGCGTGCACCTGCCTGTCGTGCGCGGCAGCGTGCTCACCGGCGCGCTGCTGGTCTTCGTCGACTCGATGAAGGAGTTGCCGATGACCCTGATCCTCCGGCCCTTCAACTATGAGACGCTGGCAACCAATGTCTATCAGTACGCCTCGGACGAATTGCTCGAGGAGTGCGCGCTTCCCGCGCTGGCCATCGTGCTGGCGGGCGCGCTGCCGGTGCTGCTGCTGACCCGCATCATCGGGCATTCGCGCGCCGGGGAGGAGCTGATCCCGCACCGGCGGGACGGGCGATAGCAGGCCGCCGCTATTCGACTTCGGGCCTCCGGTTTGCAAGAGCGCGCCAGACGCGCTCCGGTGTTGCCGGCATCTGGACATCGGGAGCGCCGGCCGATGCGAGCGCATCGGCGACCGCGTTCATCGCCGCCGGCAGCGCGGCCGTGGTGCCGCTCTCTCCGCCGCCCTTGACCCCCAGCGGATTGGTGAGGCAGGGCGTCTGGCGCCGCTCCAGCGCGAAGGAGGGAATGTCGGCCGCGCGCGGCATGGCGTAGTCCATGAACGAGCCGGAGAGAAGCTGGCCCGTCTCCGGGTCATAGACGATGTTCTCCATCAGTGCCTGTCCGACCCCCTGCACGATGCCGCCGTGCAGCTGGCCTTCCAGGAGCATGGGGTTGACGACGACACCGGCGTCGTTGACCAGGCTGTAGCGCTCCAGGGAGATCTGGCCGGTCTCGGGGTCGATCTCCACCTCGGCCACATGGGTGCCGTTCGGGAAGCTGTAGGTGCGGGCGTTGAAATGGCCGTCGGCGCCGAGCCCCATATCCATGTCCTCGCCGAGGAACGCGGGATTGAAGCTGGCCGCGGCGACCTCCCGCAGCCCGACCCGCCGGTCCGTGCCGACGACCTCGAAGGCGCCCCGTGCGAAGGCGATATCGTCCTCGCTCGCTTCCAGCATCGCGGCGGCGATGCGCCGGCCTTTTTCGACGATGCGTTCGCTCGCGCGGACCATCGCCGCGCCCGCCACGGTGGTGACGCGCGAGCCGCCGGCCCCGCTGCCGCGGCCCACGATGTCGCTGTCGCCGGTCAGCACCCGTACGGCGTCCACCGGCAGTCCCAGCCGGTCGGCGGCGATCTGCGAGAATGTGGTCGCGAAGCCCTGGCCGTTGCTGGAGGCCGTGAGCGTGACGGTCAGCAGGCCCTCCTCGTCGAAGCGCATCGCGACCCGCCCGTCCTTGTAGCCGTCGGGCTCGGTGTAGGAGGCGAAGCCGAAGCCGCGCAACCGGCCGGCGGCTTCGCTGGCCTGCCGCCTCGCCGCAAACCCCGCCCGGTCCGCGAGTTCGAGCGCGGCGTCCAGGTTGCCGGCGAAATCGCCGCTGTCATAGACGAGGCCGGTGGGCGTGGTCCACGGCATCTCGTCCGGGCGGATCATGTTGCGCCGGCGCAGTTCGGCCGGGTCGATGGCGAGCCTGCGCGCGGCCTCGTCCACCAGGCGCTCGACGATATAGCCGTATTCCGGCTTGCCCGCGCCCCGATAGGCGGTGAGCGGGGTCGTGTGGCTCAGCCGGCAGACCGTTTCGGCATGGACCGTCGGAATGCGGTAGACATTGGCGAGCATCCGCGAGCCGCCGTCGGTCGGAATGACCGGGCCCGCGCCGGTGGCGTAGGCGCCGAGGTCGGAGCGGGTCGAGGTCCGGATCGCCAGGAAACGCCCCTCGTCGTCCAGCGCAAGCTCGGCCGCCGTGTCATGGTCACGGGCGTGGTAGTCCGAGAGGAAGGCATCGGCGCGCTCGTCGATCCATTTCAGCGGCCGTCCGAGCTGGCGGGCCGCGCAGGCGAGCAGGATCTGTTCGGCGAAGATGCCGTTCTTCATGCCGAAACCGCCGCCCACATCGGGGGTGATGACGCGCACGTCGGCGCGCGCCGCTCCGAGCGCGCGGGCAAGGCCTTCCTGCACCTGCCCCGGCCCCTGGGTCGGCGCGATCAGCGTGTAGCGCCCATCACGCCCGTCCCATTCCGCAAGCGCGCCGCGCGTTTCCAGCGGCGCGGCGCTGATCCGGTTGTTCGCGAGGCTCATGCCGACCCGGTATGCGGCGCCCGCAAACACCGCCTCCACTTCGGCGGCGTCGCCCCTGGCCCACTCGAACAGCACCTCGTCCTCATTGGCCCGAACCGGGCGGTATTCGACGACAATTGCCTCCGCCATGTCGCGCGCGGCCGCGGCCGTTTCCGCCACCGCCATGGCGACGATCTCGCCGGCGTAGCGGGCCCGCTCCCGCGCCAGCGCCGGGAAGGGCGGCGGCGCCAGCGGAGTCCCGTCCCGGCGCCGCACCGGCGAGCGATTGTCGAGCGGCCCGGCATCGAGGCTGTCGCGCAGCACGGCGACCGCGCCCGGCACCGCCAGCGCTTCGCTGTCGTCCATGCCCAGGATATCCGCGTGGGCGTGGGGCGAGCGCACGAAGCGCACCCAGGCCTGCCCGGCAAGGTCGATATCGTCGATGAAGCGGCCCCGTCCGGTCAGCAGCGCCGCATCCTCGAGGCGCGGAAGGCTTTGCCCGATCACCGCATGCGCCCGCGAATGAAGGCGCCGGCCCGGGCGATCGCTTCGCCGGCTTCGTCCAGAAGCGGCTCGAACAGGTGCCAGACATGCATCATGTCATGGGCGACATCGAGGCTGAGATCGACGCCCGCCGCGCGAGCCCGTTCGGCAAGCCGGAGCGAGTCGTCCAGCAGCACTTCCGCCGTGCCAACCTGCACCAGAAGGGGCGGCAGCCCCGCAAGGTCGGCATAGATCGGCGCGGCGAGCGGCGCGCGCGGGTCGGCTCCGGCAAGGTAGCGTTCGGCGAACCAGAGCAGCGTGTCGTGGTTCAGCGTCGGGTCTTCCTCCTCCTTGGCCGTCATCGAGGCGCCTGTGCCCTCCATGTCCACCCAGGGCGAAAGGCAAAGCCCTGCGGCCGGCATCGGCTGGCCGCGATAGCGGAGCGCGACCAGCGCGGCCACGGTCAGCCCGCCGCCTGCGGAATCGCCCCCGACGGCGAGCCGGCCCGGCGCGAAGCCCTCGTCCAGAAGCCAGCAATAGGCGGCGACCGCATCGTCCACCGCGGCCGGGAAGGGCGCTTCGGGCGCGAGGCGGTAGTCCAGAAGCAGGACCCGGGCCTTCGACGCGGCGGCGATGTTGTAGGCCAGGTTGCGGTGCGAATCGCAGGAGCCGATGACATAGCCGCCGCCATGCAGGTAGAGCACGGCCCGGTCCGGACGGCAGCCGGCCGCGCTCACCCATTCCGCCGGCCGCCCGGCGACGGTGACGGGACTGACTTCCGCCTCGGACGGAGCGGGAAACCGTTCGCCCACTTCCGCGATGCGCTCGCGCATTTCGGCGACCGTCGGGTTGTCGGGCTTGCCGCGCTCCCGGAGTGCGGCCTTCAACGCCGCCAGTTGCTCGGAACTCATACGGACCCTGTCTCCATCGCAGCTGTCGCCCCGTGTTTCCGGGGCCGGGGACTCCAATCTTATACCAGCGGTTGAGGTTTGAGACTCATTGAGGGGATTCCCAAGGAGATCGACTTCTGACTCAATGCCGATCCAGCGATTGGAGTATCGGTATGAGGGCAGGGATCCCATTGAGGGAGGATTTCGATGCGGCGCAGTT
>JAJDYL010000174.1 GCA_022825195.1 Alphaproteobacteria bacterium | reverse complement strand
AACTGCGCCGCATCGAAATCCTCCCTCAATGGGATCCCTGCCCTCATACCGATACTCCAATCGCTGGATCGGCATTGAGTCAGAAGTCGATCTCCTTGGGAATCCCCTCAATGAGTCTCAAACCTCAACCGCTGGTATGATATCGGCGTTGCCGGATTGGGACCCACGGGGAACGGTGTTCCACCGCCGGGGCGTCGGTCGCGGAGACCGAGGACCGCTCAGACGTCCAGTTCGCCCGCGAATTCGGCGTTTTGCTGGATGAAGGCGAGGCGGTGGCGGGGGTTGCGGCCCATCAGCCGCTCCACGGTCTCCAGCGACCGGTCCGGCTCCAGCTCCACGCGCAGCAGGCTGCGGCGGCCGGGGTCCATGGTGGTCTCCCGCAACTGTCCGGGCGGCATCTCGCCGAGGCCCTTGAAGCGCGAAATCTCGACCTTGCGCCGGCCCTTGAACACCGACTCCATCAGCTCGACGCGATGGCCGTCGTCGCGCGCATAGGCCGTGGTTCCGCCTGCGCTCAGCCGGTAGAGGGGCGGGCGCGCGAGGTAGAGGTGCCCGTTCCCGATCAGCTCCGGCATCTCGCGCAGGAAATAGGTCATCAGCAGCGAGGCGATATGCGCGCCGTCCACATCGGCGTCCGTCATGATGATGACGCGCTCATAGCGCAACTCGTCGTCGCAATAGTTCTCGCCGGCGCCGCATCCGAGCGCCAGCTGCAGGTCGGCAATTTCCCGGTTGGCCCGCAGCTTGTCGTCCGTGGCGCTGGCGACATTCAGGATCTTGCCGCGCAGGGGCAGGATCGCCTGCGTCTCGCGCTGCCGGGCCTGTTTCGCCGACCCGCCGGCGGAATCGCCCTCGACCAGGAAGATCTCCGTGCCGTCGCGCTCGCGCCGGGAGCAGTCGGTCAGCTTCCCGGGCAGGCGGGCGCGCCGGTTGCCGTTGGTCTTGCGCTTGCGCTCGCGCTCCTCGCGGCGGCGCTGGCGGTCTTCCGCGCGCTCGACGGCAAAGGCGGCGACGGCGTCCGCGGCGGCGGTGTCGGCGGCAAGCCAGTGGTCGAAGCGGTCCTTGACCGTCTGCTCGACCAGGCGCTGCGTCTCGGGGCTTTCCAGCTTTTCCTTGGTCTGGCCCTGGAATTGCGGGTTGCGGATGAACACGGACAGCATGACGCCGGCGCCGCCGATGGCGTCGTCCGCATTGATCCTGCCCGCCTTGCGGTTGCCGACGCGCTCTCCGTGGGCCCGCAGGCCCCGGGTCAGCGCCTGGCGCAGGCCCGCCTCGTGGCTGCCGCCGAGCGGCGTCGGGATGGTGTTGCAGTAGGTATGCGAGAAGCCCTCGCCGTCGGAGAGCCACGCCATCGCCCATTCGACGCGCCCGGCGCCGTCGGGGAAGTCGGCCTCGCCGGTGAAAGCCCTGTCCGCGATCCTGCCCCGCTCGCCGGTCGAAAGGTCCAGGAAGTCCGCAAGCCCGCCGGGAAAATGCAGCTCGGCCTCGGCAGGCACGTCGGAATTCGCCGCCAGCAGATGCGGGTCGCAGCGCCAGAAGATGCGCACGCCGCCGAAGAGGCAGGCCTTCGAGCGCGCCATGCGGAACAGCCGCTCGGGCCGGAACCGGACCGCGGCGCCGAATATGTCGGTGTCGGGCCGGAACCGCACCGTCGTCCCGCGCCGGTTGCGGGAGATCCCGACCTTCTCCAGGGCCGAAACCGGCTCGCCCCGGGCGTAGTTCTGCCGCCACAGGATCCGGTCCCGCGCCACTTCCACGACGAGTTCCGCGGCGAGCGCGTTGACGACCGAGACGCCGACGCCGTGCAGGCCGCCGGCCGCGCGGTAGGCTCCTTCGTCGAATTTGGCGCCCGAGTGCAGCGTCGTCAGGATCACTTCCAGCGCCGACCGGCCGTCGAACTTGGGATGCGGCTCGACCGGGATGCCGCGCCCGTTGTCCCGAACCTCGACCCATCCGTCGCCGTCCAGGGAGAACTCGATCCGGTCGGCATGGCCCGCAATCGCCTCGTCCATGGCGTTGTCGAGCAGTTCGGCCGCAAGGTGGTGCAGCCCGGTCTCGTCCGTCGATCCGATATACATGCCCGGCCGGCGGCGCACCGGCTCCAGGCCCTCAAGCACCTCGACATGCTCGGCCGTGTAGCTGCTGTCGATTGCGGCTTGCTGGAACAGGTTGGCCATCGGGCTGTCTGGAGTCGGAAAGGGGTTCAATACCCGCCTACTACCGATTCTAGCCCGGGTTCAATGCCGAATCCGGCAGATTGGCGCCCGGCAGCCGCGTATGGGCCGCAAACCGCACGGCTTCTTCCGCGGCGCGCATCACCGCCCGCGCCTTGTCCCAGCTCTCGCGGTATTCCATCTCGGGGTCGCTGTCGGCGACGACGCCGACGCCGGTCTGCACGTAAAGCACCTCGTCCTTCACCAGCGCCGTGCGGAGCGCAATGCAGGTATCCATCGAGCCGTCCGCCGCGAAATAGCCGATGCAGCCGGCATAGATGCCGCGCTTCTCCGGCTCCAGCTCGTCGATGATTTCCATGGCCCGCACTTTCGGAGCGCCGGAGACGGTGCCTGCCGGAAATCCCGCCACCAGCGCCCCGATGGCGTCGTAGCGCGGGTCCAGGTCGCCCTGCACCTCGGAGCCGATATGCATGACGTGGGAGTAGTATTCGATCTCGAACTGCTCCGTGACCTCCACGCTGCCGATGCGGCTGACCCGCCCCACATCGTTGCGGGCGAGGTCCAGCAGCATCAGATGCTCGGCGACCTCCTTCGGGTCGCTCAGCAGTTCGACCGCAAGCAGGCGGTCCTCCGCGGCGTCCTGCCCCCGGGGGCGGGTCCCGGCAAGCGGGCGGATGGTGACGCGCCCGTCCCTCACCCGCACCAGGATTTCGGGGCTTGAGCCGACGACGGCAAAGGCGCCGAAGTCGAGATGGAACAGGAAGGGGGACGGATTGAGGCGGCGCAGCGCCCGGTAGAGCGCGAAGGGCGGCAGGGTGAAATCGATGGAAAAGCGCTGCGCCGGCACGATCTGGAAGGCGTCGCCCGCATGGATGTATTCGCGCGCCTTCTCGACGACCTCGTGGAAGCGTTCCCTGGTCATGTTGGAGCGCGGCGTCGCGTCGGGGAACGCGCCGGGTGCGCTCTCGCGGCGGTCGACGGCGGCGCCTTCGAGGTCCGCCAGTGCAACGGCCAGCCGTTCTTCCGCGTGCAGCCACGCCGCCCCGGCGGTCACGCCATCCTCCGGCCAGACAGGCGTGACCAGCGTGATCCGGTCCTCGATGAGATCGAACACCGCCATCACGGTCGGGCGGACGAACAGCCCGTCCGGAATGCCGACCGGGTCGGGCGGCTCGTCGGGCAGATGCTCCATGAGCCGCACCATGTCGTATCCTATATAGCCGACGAGCGCGGCCGCCATGGGCGGCAGGTCTTCCGGCAGGTCGTCGATGCGGCACTCCTCGATCAGCTCGCGGAGCGAATCGAGCGCGCCCTTGCCGCATGGCTGGAAACGGTTCGGGTCGTCCAGCACCTGCCGGTTGATCTCGGCTTCGTTGCCGCGGCAGCGCCAGACGATGTCGGGGTCGCGGCCGATGAAGGAGTAGCGGCCCCGGATGGCCCCGCCCTCGACCGATTCCAGCAGGAAACAGTTGGACCGGCCTGCGGACAGCTTGAGCATTGCCGATACGGGCGTTTCGAGGTCCGCCACCAGCGTCGTCCAGACGAGTTGCGGGCTGCCGGACCGGTAGCGGGCCTCGAACGAGGGAAAGTCGGCAGGCTCGATCATCGCTGGCTGTATCCGGCGTTCCGGTCAGTTGAACTGGGCCAGCAGGTCGCGGTCGATCGCGACTCCGAACCTGTCCTCGAGCGCGGCGTGGAACTGCCGCCGGACATCCTCGGCCATCTGGGCCGAGAGCTGGTCCCTTATCGTCTCTACCGCTTCCTCGGAGTAGGGCGGGGGCTGGATGTCCTCGACGATCGCCACCGCGTAGCCGTCCGCCGTGCGCGCCACCACGACCTCGGACCGGTCGGCCGCGAACACGGCATCGACGATCTCGCGGGACAGGCCGATCTCCGGATTCATCTCCCTGCGATCGAAGAACCCCGTTTCCTCCACCCTGCGGCCCTCGGCGACGGATGCGGGCGTCCGGCCTTCCCGCAGCCTTGCCGCGAGCGCGTCCGCTTTCGCCCTGGCCACTTCGTCGAGCCGCCCGGCTCGCCAGGCCGCCAGCACCAGGGGCCGCGCTTCCTCGAACGGGCGCACGTCCGGCGGCGTCTCGCTTTCCACCCGGAGCACGAAATAGCCGCCGTCTCCAAGCTCGCCGAGGAGGCTGTCTTCGCCCACGGGCGTCGAAAAGGCCGTCGGCAGGAAGTTCGGTTCCGCCGGCAGGCCTTCCGGCTGCTTGCCCCCGCGGTCCCGCCCGGACGCATCCACGGCCGCGATCGTCAGCAGGGGCAGGTCGAGCGCACCCGCCGCGTCCTCGAAGCTCGCGCCGCCGGCCAATTGGTCGTCCAGGTCGTTCGCGAGGTCCGCCAGCCTTTCGACCGCGATCTCGCGCGCAACCTCCCTTCGCAACCCTTCCTGCACGTCTTCGAACGGGATCACGGTTTCCTCATTGACCTGGTCCACCGCAAGCACATGCCAGCCGAGCGGCGTCTGCACGGGGCCGGCGAGGCCTTCCCCGTCCAGAGAGAAAACCGCGTCCGCGAGCGCGGCCTGCGGCAACTGGCCCCGGGATACCGGGCCGAGATCGCTGACCGCGCTTCCGGCGCCCCTCGCCGCCGCTTCCATGTCGGATCCGGTCGCAAGCTGCGCCATGAACTCCTGCGCCTTCTCCTCGCCGTCGAACAGCACCTGCCGAACGCGCCGGGTCGCCGGCACGGTGAAGTCATGCATACGCGCGTCGTAGGCATCCCGCACGGCGGCCGGGGCCGGCTCCACCCGGTCCAGCCACCGGTCCGGGTCGAGCACGATCGCCGTCACCGACCGGTAGGCGGGCGCCATGAAATCGTCCCTTCTGGCCTCGTGCCACGCCCGCAACTCGCCGTCGCCCGGATCGGCCGGCAGGGCCGTATCCTCCGGGACGCGAATCATCGTCGCCCGTCGGGACTCGTCGCGGTAACGGTGGATCGCCTCGGCCATGCTCCGGGATGCCTGCACGGGGCGGCCGACGGACCAGTCGACCTGGCGCCGAACGATGTCCCGGCGGAGCAGGGCGACGAACTCGCCCTCGCTCAGCCCGTTGGTGAGCAGGACCCGTTCGAACAGCACGCGGTCGAACCCGCCGAGACGGCCGCCGAAATTGGGATCTTCCTCGATGGCGCGGCGCACCTGGCCGTCGCCGACGGCAAGGCCGAGGCGTGCGGCTTCCAGCTCGACCAGCCTGCGGCGGACCGCTGCCTGCAGAACCTCTTCCGGCAACCCCAGCTGCGCGGCTATTGCCGGCGTGATGTTGCCGCCGAGGCGTTGGCGCATTGCGTTGAATTGCCGGGAATAGTCGCGCCTGAACTCTTCGGCGCCGATCTCGGATTCGCCCACCATGGCGACGGCGTCGTCGACGTCGGGAGACAGGTAGTCCCCGACGCCCCACGCGGCGAAACTCAGGATCAGAAGGGCGAAGAGGATTTTGGCGAGCCAGGAGGCGGCGCCTTGTCGGAGCGAGGTCAGCATGGGAAGCCGGGCCGGTAGGAAGAAGCCGCGCATCATAGGCAGCCGCCGGACCGCCTGCAACGCGGCTCGCCGCTGCGCCCGGGGAAGCGGCGGAAGCCTGCCGGCGCTACTGCACCAATGGCGTCTCCGCCGCGGCGATGTCGATGCCGGTGATGCGCGCGGACCCGGCGAGCAACTGGACATACTGACGGAAGGCGCGGCGCCAGGAAGCTTCCTTCAGATAATCCGCAATCTTCTCCGAGACCGCCTCGTAGGGCAGGGCGCGGCCCGGCACGCGCTTGTCCACGCGGACGACATGGACGCCGTAGCGCGTTTTCACCGGGACCGGCGAGAGCTGCCCCTCTTCGAGGTTGAAAAGGAAGGTCTCCATCTCCGGCACCGTGTCGCCGCGCGACAGCTGGCCGAGGCGCCCGTCATTGTGCTTCGAGTCGCAGGCCGATTGCGCCCGCGCCAGTTCGCCGAACCGCTCCGGCGAAGCGGACAGCATTTCGATCAACTCCCCGGCGAGCGCCTCGGCGCGGGCGCGCTGTTCGTCGTCATCCGGACTCGCGGGCAGCAGGATATGCGCCGCCTCCACCAGGTCCGGGCTGCGGAAGCGCGACGGGTTGTTGTCGTAGTAGCGCCGGCACTCCGCCTCCTCGGGCGCGGGAATGTCCACCTCGCGCTCGATCACGGCCTTGACCGCCGCCGCGTCGTCCGGCGCGTCTATGCCGATGGCGGCCGCCCGGTCCAGAAGCAGGGCCCGGATCACCAGCCATTCGGCTGCGGCGCGCCGCGCCGCGCCCGCGTTGTCCGCCGGGTGATATTGCATCTCGCGCAGGATTGCGTCCTCGTCGATGCACCGGTCGTTGACGCGGATCATGGGCGGTCAGGCCGCGCGGCGGCCTTCGCGGGTGCGCACCACCTGGTAGCCGCGCCGGCCCAGATAGCCGACCGGCGCACTCCAGATATGGACCAGTCGGCTGAAAGGGAAGACGAGGAAGACGGTGAGGCCGAGGAAGATATGCGCCTTGTAAACCCAGTGGACGCCGGCGGCATACATCGCCGCATCGGCCTGGAAGGTCACGATCTTCTGCGCCCAGAGGGAGAGCGCGACCATGACCTCGCCGCCTTCGCGGTGCGCCCAGGAGAAGGGCAGGCTCACCAGGCCGAGCACCAGCTGGACCCACAGCAGGGCGAGGATCGCAATGTCCATCGCGCTCGACGTGGCGCGGATACGCGGATCGAACAGCCTGCGGTGCAGGAGCATGGTAAGGCCGACGAAGCAGACGATGCCGAACAGGCCGCCGGCAACGATGGCCAGCACCTGCTTGGCGCCGGAGCTCAGCCCGAAGGCGTGATAGATCTCCTTGGGTGTCAGCAGGCCGACGAAATGCCCGAGGAACAGCATCAGGATGCCGACGTGGAACAGCACGCTGCCCCAGATCAACTGCCGGCGCCGCAGCAGCTGGCTCGACCCGCTGCGCCAGGTGTACTGCTCCCGGTCGAAGCGGATCAGGCTGCCCGCCAGGAACACCGTGGCCGCGAAATAGGGGTAGTAGCCGAAGACGAGGATGTGGAACCAGTCAGCCATGGTCATGCTCCGTCGTGTCCGGGCGGGCGCGGGGCGCGACCGCGAGTTCGGCCATGCGGTTGAGGACATCGCGGGCGGCGACGCAGCCGCCGTCCGGCGCGCCGCCGAAGGCGGGCGCCTCCTCCCATTCCTTGTCGAGCTCCGCCGCTTCCTCTTCCCGCGACTTGTCGTGCTGCAGCAGGCTTTCGACCGCGGCCCGGTCGGGCTTTCGGGCAGCCAGTTCCTCCAGCGCCCTGAAGACGCCGGCATAGTCGCTGCCCCGCCGCTCCAGCCGGACGCGGATCGCCGCCAGAATGTGAACGACATCCGCAAGCAGGCCTGCGGCCTCCCGCGGTTCGACCAGGGACAGGAACTCCAGGAAGAGCGGCAGATAGTCGGGCAGCTCGTTGACGTCGATGCCGTAGCCGTTGGCCTCGTAATGCGCCGCGAGGTTGACCATCGCCTGGCCGCGGTCGCGGGACTCGCCGTGGATATGCTCGAACAGGTGCAGCGACAGGCTGCGCGAGCGGTCGAACAGCCCGACATAGGCCTCCTGGGCGGCCAGCGGGTCCTCGAGCGTCAGCTTCGCCGCCAGCCGGCCTATCGCCGCGCGGGAGGCCTTCGACAGCGCCCGCTCGTTCTCGACCATGGCGGCGATCTCGCCTGCCGCCCCGACCAGCTCGGCGGTCGGGTATTGCAGCAGCGCGCCGAGGGCCCGGTAGATCATCATCGCCCGGCCGCCGCCCTGTCGGACCGGCCGCCGGCGCTCGGGCCGACGCGGACCTCGTGGCTGAACAGGTCGATCTTGCCGCCGCCGCCGCTGCAGCCGTCGCCGAAGCTGAAGCCGCACTCGCCGCGAAGGTCGAACGCCTCCTCCGCATATTCGCGGTGGCTGGTCGGGATCACGAACCTGTCCTCATAGTTCGCGATCGCCATGGTCCGGTACATGTCCTCGATCTGCGCCTCGGTCAGCCCGACCTGCTCCAGCGCCTCCAGCGCGCGCGCGCCCTCGACATGCCTCGCGCGCATGAAGACCCGCATGGCCAGCATCCGCTCCAGGCCGAGCTTGACCGGCGCCTCGTCGCCCGCAGTCAGCATGTTGGCGAGGTAGCGAAGCGGGATGCGCAGTTGCGAGACATCCGGAATGAGCCCTTCCGAGCCGAGCGCCCCGGCTTCCGCCGCCGACTGGATCGGCGAGAGCGGCGGCACATACCAGACCATCGGCAGGGTGCGGTATTCCGGGTGCAGTGGGAAGGCGACCTTCCAGTCCATCGCCATGCGGTAGACGGGCGAGCGCTGCGCGGCGTCGAGCCAGGACTGCGGCACCCCGTCCGCCCGCGCCTGGCGGATGACCTCCGGGTCGAAGGGGTCGAGGAAAATGTCGAGCTGGGCCTGGTAGAGGTCCTTGGGGTCCTCCGCCGCGGCCGCGGACTCGATCCGGTCGGCGTCGTACAGCAGCACGCCCAGATAGCGGATGCGCCCGACGCAGGTCTCCGAGCAGACGGTCGGCTGGCCCGCCTCGATGCGCGGGTAGCAGAAGATGCACTTCTCCGACTTGCCCGACCGCCAGTTGTAATAGATCTTCTTGTAAGGGCAGCCGGACACGCACATGCGCCAGCCGCGGCACTTGTCCTGGTCGATCAGGACGATGCCGTCCTCCTCCCGCTTGTAGATCGCGCCGGACGGGCAGGCGGCCACGCAGGTCGGGTTCAGGCAATGCTCGCAGAGGCGCGGCAGATACATCATGAAGGTGTTTTCGAACTGGCCGTAAATGTCCTTTTCGATCGCCTCGAAGTTCACGTCCTTGCTGCGCTTGGCGAACTCGCCGCCGAGGATTTCCTCCCAGTTCGGCCCCCACTCGATTTTCTCCATGCGCTCGCCGCTGATGAGCGAGCGCGGGCGCGCCGTCGGCGCCGTCTCGGACTCCGGTGCATTGTGCAGATGCTCGTAGTCGAAGGTGAAGGGCTCGTAATAATCGTCGATCTGCGGCATGTCGGGATTGGCGAAGATCTTCGCCAGGATGCGCAGCTTGCCGCCCATCTTGGGCGCGATGCGGCCGTTCTTCTTGCGCACCCAGCCGCCGTTCCAGACCTCCTGGTTCTCCCACTCCTTGGGATAGCCGACGCCGGGCTTGGTCTCGACATTGTTGAACCAGGCGTATTCCATGCCCTCGCGGCTGGTCCAGACAT
>JAJDYL010000157.1 GCA_022825195.1 Alphaproteobacteria bacterium | reverse complement strand
AACTGCGCCGCATCGAAATCCTCCCTCAATGGGATCCCTGCCCTCATACCGATACTCCAATCGCTGGATCGGCATTGAGTCAGAAGTCGATCTCCTTGGGAATCCCCTCAATGAGTCTCAAACCTCAACCGCTGGTATTACGCAGGCTCGCTCGCAATCGCAAGGAAGCGCCTCTTCCCCGATGAGCCCTCTAATGATTGCAATTCTGGCCGTCGGCGCGGCCCTCGCCGGGCTGGTCTGGCAGGGCCAGCGCAGCCTGCGTGTCGAAATGCGCGACATGCGCACCGAACTCACCGGGCGCATGGACCGGATCGAGAGCCGCATGGACCGGATCGAGAGCCGCATGGAGCGTATGGAAGGCCGGCTTGCGGAACTGGGCGACCGGGTCTCGCGCATCGAAGGCATGCTGCATCTGCATCTCGGCCGCAATGAGGAGCCGGCGGCCCCGGCCGAATGAGCGGCGGCGGCCCGCCTACCCCGCCGCCTCGAACCTGACCGGCACGCTCCGCGGCCCGCGCACCTGGCCGCCGGCCCAGGTGACGGCGTCCGCGTCCGCCAGCTCGAACGCGCCGATGCGCTCGAACCAGGTGCGGAGCGCCACCTGCATTTCCATGCGGGCGAGGTTGGAGCCGGCGCAGCGGTGGATGCCGAGGCCGAAGGCGATGTGGCGGTTCTGCCGGCGGTCCAGCACCACCTCACCGGCGCGCTCGAACGCCGCCGGGTCGCGGTTGGCGCCGGGGAAGTTCAGCAGCACCCGGTCGCCCTCCTGCATCCGCGCCCCGTCGATCTCGACCGGCTCGGTCACGATGCGGCCCATGGTGACGGGCGAATAGAAGCGCAGCATCTCCTCCATCGCCACCGGCCACAGCTCCGGCTCGCTCCTGAGCCGGGCCTGGTCTTGGCTGTGCGTCGCGAAATGGTAGAGCGAGGAGGAAATCGCGCTCCAGGTCGTGTCGATGCCGGCGATCAGCAGCAGCGAGCACATGCCGAGAATCCGGTAGTCGGTCAGCTTCTCGCCCTCGGCCTCGGAGTCGATCAGCATGGAGATCGCGTCGCCGCAGGGGTTCCGGCGCCGCTCGGTCACCATCTCCTGGAAGAAGGCGCGGATGGCGGTCCGGCAGCGCAGCATCTCGTCCGGCTCGGTCAGCCCGATCTCCAGCACGCCGCGCACCCAGCCGACGAACTCCTCGGCGCGCGCCGGGTCGATGCCGAGGATGTGCGCGATGACCCGCGGGGTGATCTGCTCGGCATAGTCCGCCGCCGCGTCCGCCTTCCCGTCCGCGGCAAAGCCGTCGATCAGGCGGTTGCAGAGGGCGCGCGTGTAGGGGATGTGCGCCTCGACCGCATGCGGGCTGAACAGCGGCATGATGAGGCGCCGGTAGGGCCGGTGGCGCGGCGGGTCGGAGGTGATCGGCGGGGTGCGGCTGGTCTCGCCGTGCTTCTCCGTCTCCGCCTCCAGGACCTCCATCATTTCCGGCGAGACCGGCGCCACCAGCGGCGAGGCGGAGGAGAGCGCCGGCACCATCTTCACCATCTGCTGCAGATGCTGGTAGCGGGTCGGCAGCCAGGAGCCGCCCCAGCGCTCCGTACGCGCGATCGGGCAGCGCCCGCGGAGCTCCTCCCACACCGGCGCCGGGTCGCGCACATAGTCCGGGTCGAAAATGTCGTAGTCGCTGGCCCAGTCGCGGACCGGGCAGCGGGCGGTGCTGTCGGTCACGGCGCTCTTTCCCGCAGGCCCTGCGTCCGCCTCACGCCGCCTCGAACCTGACCGGCACCGTGCGCGGCCCCCGCACCTGCCCTCCGGCCCAGGTGACCGCGTCCGGGTCGGTCAGCTCGAACGGGCCGATGCGCTCGAACCAGGTGCGGAGCGCCACCTGCATTTCCATGCGCGCGAGGTTGGAGCCGGCGCAGCGGTGGATGCCGAGCCCGAAGGCCATGTGGCGGTTGCGCTTGCGGTCGAGGATCACCTCGTCGGGCTTCTCGAAGGCTGCCGGGTCGCGGTTGGCGCCGGGGAAGTTGAGCAGCACCTTGTCGCCGGGCGCCATGTCCACGCCGCCGACCGATACCGGCTCCATCACCTTGCGGCCCATGGTGACCGGGGAATAGAAGCGCAGCATCTCCTCCACCGCCACAGGCCACAGCTCCGGCTCGGCCCTGAGCCGCGCCTGGTCCTCCGGGTGGGTCGCGAAATGCAGCAGCGAGGCGGAGATCGAGCTCCAGGTCGTGTCGATGCCGGCCACCAGCAGCAGGAAGCACACGCCGACGACCTTGTAGTCGTCGAGCTTCTCGCCCGCGACCTCGGCCTCGATGAGGGTCGAGATCGCATCGTCGCCGGGGTTCCTGCGCCGCTCGGTCACCATCTCCTGGAAGAAGTCGCGGATGATGCCGCGATATCTGATGCGCATTTCCGGCTGCGTCTGGCCGAGTTCCAGGATGCCGCGCACCCACTCGACGAAGTCGTCGGCGCGCGCCGGGTCGATGCCGAGCACATGCGCGATGACTCGCGGCGTGATCTGCTGGGCGTAGTCCGCCGCCGCGTCCGCCCGGCCCTTCGCCGCGAAACCGTCGATCAGCTCGTTGCAGAGCGCGCGCGTATAGGGGATGTGCCCCTCGACCGCGCGCGGCGAGAAGAAGGGCAGGATCAGCCGCCGGAAGGGCTGGTGCTCGGGCGGGTCGGCGGTGATCGGCGGGTTCTCGCTGCCATATTTCTTCGCCTCCGCCACCAGCACCTCGCGCAGCTCCGGCGAGGGCGGCACCACCACGGCCGAACGCGAGGAGAGCGCCGGCACCATCTTGACCAGCTGCTGCAGGTCCTCGTAGCGCGTCGGCATCCAGGAGCCGCCCCAGCGCTCCGTGTGCGCGATCGGGCAGCGCTCGCGCAGCTCGTCCCAGACGGGCGCCGGGTCGCGCACATAGCCGGGATCGAAAATGTCGTAGTCGGACGCCCAGTCGCGGACCGGGCAGGTTTCCGGCGCGTCGGTCATAAGCTCCTCCCCCGTCAGTCCCCTTCGACGACCGAAATCGCGAATTCGGGACAATTGTCGATGGCGAGCCGGGCCTCTTCTTCCCGGCCCGGCGGCACGACGCCGCCATTCAGCGCCTGCGAGAGTCCGTAGTCATCGACCTCGAACAGGTCCGGCGCCAGCGCGAAACAGCGGTTGTGGCCCTCGCAGAGACCGGGATCGACCTTGATTCTCACGGCTTTCGGCTCCTCCGCCCCGGTGCAGGCTTGCGGGCGATGCTAGCACGCCCGGCTCAGTTCCTGAACAGGGCCGCGGCGCCGCCGATGGCGCCCTGCTTGCGCTGGCGCTCCTCGTCCACGCGGTCGGCCTCGGCGCGGAGCGCGGCGGCGAGCTCCTCCAGGTCGCCGACCGAGAGCCGGGAGAGGTCGTCGCCGAGCGCGTAGCCGGGCGGGCGGGGCTTTTCGTCTTCGTCTTGCATGGAGGCCCTCCGCTTGCCAGTCTCGCAACGCCTGCCCTTTACCCGGAATGGACGCTCATGGCCAACGCATTGCCCGCCGAAATGACCGTTATGGAAACCCCGGTGCCCGGAGGCCCGGAGGCGCTGGTGCCCGGACGCCGCCCGGTGCCCCGGCCCGGCCCCGGCGAGGTGCTCATCCGCATCGCCGCCGCCGGCATCAACCGCGCCGACTGCATGCAGCGCGCGGGAACCTACCCGCTGCCGCCCGGCGCCTCCGACATCATCGGGCTGGAATGCTCGGGCGCCGTGGCCGCACTCGGCGCGGGCGTCGAGGGCTGGGCGGTCGGCGACCCGGTCTGCGCGCTGCTCTCCGGCGACGGCTACTGCGAATACACCGCCGTGCCGGCCGCGCAGTGCATGGCCGTGCCGGACGGCGTGGACCTGATCGACGCGGGCGGCCTGCCGGAGACCTACGCCACCGTCTGGGCCAATGTCTTCCAGGCCTGCGCGCTCAAGTCCGGCGAAACCTTCCTGGTGCAGGGCGGCTCCAGCGGCATCGGCACGACGGCGATCCAGCTGGCGAAGGCCTGGGGCTGCACCGTGCTGGCGACCGCCGGCAGCGCGGAGAAGGTGGCGGCCTGCGAGGCGCTCGGCGCCGACCGGGCGATCAACTACCGCGAGGAGGATTTCGTGGCGGCCGCGCGCGAGGCGGCGGGCGGGGCCGACGTCATCCTCGACATGGTGGGCGGCGACTACATCAACCGCCAGCTCGAGCTGCTGAACCATGGCGGGCGGCTCTGCTTCGTGGCCTTCATGCAGGGCGCGGAGGCGGAGGTGAATTTCGGCCTCGTCCAGCGCAAGCACCTCATCGTGACCGGCTCGATGCTCCGCCCGCGCTCCGTCGAGGAGAAGGGGCAGATCTGCAAGGAGGTCTCGGCCTGGGCCTGGCCGCTGTTCGCCGGCGGGACGCTCCGCCCGGTCACCCATGCCCGCTTCCCGCTCGCGCAAGCCGCGGAGGCGCACCGGCTGATGGAATCGAGCGCGCATATCGGCAAGATCCTGCTCGTGCCCTGACGGGCTTTCCGGACGCCGAGGGGGTTGGCCAATCTTCCGGCTCAACCCCCGTTCGGTTCTCGCATCCGCTCCGGAATATTCCGCGCACCGTGCAGAACACGCCAGACTTCAATCGAATTATCTCTCTCGATGAAAAATACGAGATGCGGGAACTTTCCGGCCGGTTGGAAGCGCAAGCCGGGAATATCCAATTCATGTGCGTAGCGGGGTGAGCCGCTCGCCGGCCGTTCTCCCACATGGCGAAACACTTCCTCCATCGCGTCGATGAAGGCCTCCGCGACCGCCGGTCCCGCTTCCTCCAGATAGTAAGCCGCCGCCTCGTCGACATCGCGCCGTGCTCGCTCACGCAGGGCGATCGGCTTTGCGTTCACTGTCGGGCGGCTTTACGAACCCGCTTGCGAAGCCGGTTGAAATACTCCGTATCGGCTATCTCTGTCACCGGCGAGGCCGCTCCTTCAAGAAGCAGATTACGAAGCTCCTGGCGGTCTTGCTCTTTGCGGATCAGTTCGCGGACATATTCGCTTGAACTGCTGTAGCCGCGCACGCCGACCTGATCGTCCACGAACGCCTTGAGAGTTTCGGGAAGCGATATGTTCATTGTGCTCATCGGGCGATGTTATCGGGAATTGACAAAGTTTGGCAAGAACCGTCGTCCGCCGAAGCGCCGTTATGGGCTATGCTCACCGCCCTTTGCCGGGAGGACCGACATGATCGCAGGACGCTGCCTTTGCGGGACCGTGCGCTTCGAGGTCGAGGCCGTGCGGGACCTCTCCCATTGCCATTGCTCGATGTGCCGCAAGCATCACGGCGCCGCCTTCGCCACCATGGCGCGGGTCCGCGACGGCGCCTTCCGGTGGACGGCGGGCGAGGAGGCGGTCCGGCGCCACGAGTCCTCGCCGGGCTTCTTCCGCAGCTTCTGCGCCGCCTGCGGCTCGTCGCTGCCGGGGCGCTCGCCGGCCGGGGGCTGGTTCGTGCCGGCCGGCCTCTTTGCGGACGATCCCGGCAAGCGCCCGAACGCCCATATCTTCGCCGCCTCGGCGCCGCCCTGGGACAGGATTGCCGACGGTCTCGTCCGCTTCGACGGCTGGCCGCCGAACAAGGGGCTGCCGGAAATCCCGCGCGCCCGGCCGGAGGGTGTGGAAGGGCTCGCCGGAAGCTGCCTTTGCGGCGGGATCGTCTGGGAGGTGCTGGAGCCGTTCGGCCGCGTCCACAACTGCCATTGCTCGCGCTGCCAGCGGGCCCGCGCGGCGGCCCACGCCACCAACGGCTTCACTTCCGTCGACGGGCTGCGTTTCGTCCGGGGCGAGGACCTCGCGGCCGACTGGAAGCTGCCGGAAGCGCAATTCTTCGCCGTCGCCTTCTGCCGCGTCTGCGGTTCCGGCGTCCCCCGGCGCTCCCGGGAGCGCGGCCTCGCCGTCACGCCGATGGCCGCGCTGGACGACGATCCGGGCCGCGGCGTGGACCGGCATATCTACACCGGCTCGATGGCGCCCTGGCACAGGATTACGGACGATCTTCCGCAGTTCGACGAGGCCGCTCCCGGGCCGATCCTGCCGCCCCGGCCTTTGCAACCGAAGTGAAACACCCTAAATCTGGCGCAACTCCTTCCCCGGAACCGGAAGTGCATCTCCCATGGACATGCCTCTCATGCCGAAGGCGACAGCGGTCTGGCTGATCGACAATACGCGCCTCACCTTCGAGCAGATCGGCGCGTTTTGCAGCCTGCACATGCTGGAGGTGCAGGCGCTGGCCGACGGCGATATCGGCGCCGGCATCAACGGCCGCGACCCGATCGCATACGGCGAGCTCACCCGCGAGGAGATCGCCCGCTGCGAGGCCCTGCCCGACGGCCGGCTGGTCATGGCGAAGCGGGATTCGCCGCGCGCCACGGCGCGCAGCAGCGGCCCGCGCTACACGCCCGTCGCCAAGCGCCAGGACAAGCCGGACGGGATCGCCTGGCTGCTCCGCAACCGCGCCGAGCTTTCGGACGCGCAGATCGGCAAGCTGATCGGCACCACCAAGAACACCATCACCGCCGTGCGCGAGCGCACGCACTGGAACACCACCAACATCCGCCCGCAGCACCCGGTCGATCTCGGCCTCTGCACCTATATCGACCTCGCGGAGGAAACCGCCAAGGCGCGCGCCAAGCTGCCGCCGGAAGAGCGCGAGGCGCTTGAGGCCGCCGACCGGCCCCAGTTCGAACCCGATCCCGTCGAGGACGAGTCCCCGCTATTCGGCTGATCCCGGCCTGGAACGGCCTGCCGGCGCTTGCCAAGGCCGGCATTCTCGCCATGGCGGCGATGGCCGCCTTTACCGGCATGAGCGTGTGCATCCGCTTCGCCTCGACGGAGCTTCACCCGTTCCAGATCGTCTTCTTCCGCAACCTGCTGGTGCTGGCCTTCATGGCCCCGTTCATCGGCCGGCTGGACCTGTCGGCGCTGCGGCGGCCGGGCTTCCCCTGGCATCTCTACGCGATGCGCGGCGTGTTCGGCACGGTGGGCATGATCTGCGGCTTCTGGGCGGTCATCGTCATGCCGCTCGCCGACGTCACCGCGCTCTCCTTCACCATGCCGCTGTTCGCGACCGCGGGTGCGGCGCTGGTGCTGGGCGAGACCGTGCGCGCGCGGCGCTGGACGGCCATCGTGGTCGGCTTCCTCGGCTCCATGCTGGTGCTGCGCCCGGATTTCTCGGGCCTCAATGCGGGCGCCGGCCTCGCCTTCGCCAATGCGGTGATGATCGCCGCCTCGACGCTCGTCATCAAGCGGCTGGCGCACCGGGAGCCGGTCGAGCGCATCGTGTTCCTCGCTTCCGCCATCATCGCGGCGCTGTCGCTCGCGCCGGCGCTGTTCGTCTGGCGGTGGCCGGGTCCGGAGACCTGGGTGTGGCTGTTCGCGCTCGCCGGGGTGGCCTCGCTCGGCCATGTCGCGTTCGTCCGCGCGCTCTCCCTCGCCGACCTGACGGTGGTCATGCCGTGGGAGTTCACCCGCCTGCCGATGATGGTGCTTGTCGCGATGCTGATCTTCAACGAGACGCCGTCGGTCTGGGCGCTGGCGGGCGGCGCGGTGATCTTCGCCTCGACCTTCTACATCGTCCGCCGCGAGGCTCAACTCGCCCGCCGGCCCGAGTCGAGATAGCGCCGGCCGCCGATCTCCAGCATGTCGATGCGCGCCGAGTAGCCGCCTGCCGCCGTCTCGAACGCGCGGCGCTCCGGGATGCCGGGGCGCACCAGCGGCCCGCCGGCGACCGTCTCCGCCGGCGCGATGCCGAATGCCTCCAGCACGGTCGGCGCGATGTCGATGGGCCCGACCGCCGCCTCGGCCCTTGCGGCCGCCGGAAAGTGCGGCCCGCGCGCCGCCAGCAGGCAGGAAAGCTCCTTCGGGTGCAGCCCGCCATGTATGCCGCCGAACCCCGGCGGGGGCGAGTCGCCCATGCCGGCGAGCGCGCCGCCGACGAAGCCCCAGCGGTTGGGGTCGTCGTCCTGCCCGAGCGTATAGACGAGAGGCGGCGTGCGCTCATGGTCGAGGCCGACCAGGCCCAGCGCGAAACTGCCCGTCACATGGCCTTCGACCTCGTTCAGCCCGCGCGCGAACAGGAGGCCCGTCCAGGGCTGCTCGCGCATCCAGTCCGCCAGCCGGGCGATCTTCCCGTCGCGGCTCTGGACATTGCCGCAGGAGGAGGAAACCACGGCATAGTCGGTGTCGGCATCCAGCTGCGGCCCGGCCCGGAACCCGGCGGCGCGCATTTCGGCCGCCACGTCGATCTTCCCGCGGATCGTCACCTGCCCGTGGTCGGAAAGCAGGATGACGTTCCACCGGTCCCGGTCCGGCCTCTCGTCGAGCGCGGCCAGCAGCTGCGCGAACTCCGCATCCACGCAGGCGAGCGCGTCGCGGCAGGCGTCCGAGCCGATGCCGGCATAGTGCATGGCGATGTCGGGCTCGGAATACCAGATGACGGCGACATGCGGGTCGTGCGTCGGGAACATCTCCTCCAGGAGCACGCGGGTTGCGTAGCGGCAGCGGGCCTTGTTCGGCAGCGCCTGCTCCGGCACCGGCCCAAGGCGGGCCTCGATGCCGGCATGGTCGGCGGCCGGCGTGCTGATCTCCGGCCCCTGCACCGAGAAGGTCGCCTGTTCCCGTCCCCGCGCACGCGGGTTCAGGCAATACGCATTACCGGCCGTGCCGGACGAGACGACGACATAGCGCTTGTCCGCCGCCCCCAGCCGGTCCCCCAGCGAGGGTGCGGCAACCAGCGCGTCGCCGAAATGCTCCACCGCCGCCAGCAGGCCGTCCACCGGCGCGGTATTGACGAGCGGCCCGCCGCCGGGCGCGGTGAAGGTGTTGGCGATCTGGCCGTGCCGGGCGGGCCAGGCGCCGGTGGCGACGGTCGGCGTGACGACGCGGGTCTCGCTCGGAAACACCGTCCGCGCGTTCGGCCACACACAGCCCTCGGCCATGAAGCGCGCGACCGTCGGGCAGGTCTCCTCCGAAATCATGTCGGGGCGAAGGCCGTCCATCGCCACGATCAGGAAACGCGGGTCGTCGACAGCCATCAGGGTCTCCGGCTTCTCCGGGAAACGGTCTTTCCGCTACCACGCTCCCAGCGCGGCCCGCAAGACGGCGGGACAATATTCTACCGTGCGGTTGAATAACGGACCGGACAATTGTAAATGTAAATTCAACCGGATGGTTGAGCATGATCTGAACCGCATCTTCCATGCGCTCGGCGATCCGACCCGCCGCGCGATCCTCGGCCGTCTGGCCGCCGGGGAGACGACCGTCAGCCGTCTTTCCCGGCCTTTCGACCTCTCGTTCGCCGCAGTGTCGAAACATCTCGGCGTACTCGAACGCGCGGGCCTCGTGACGCGGGAAGCGCGGGGACGGGAACGGATTTGCCGGGTCAATCCCGCAGCGCTCGACGAGGCCCGCGCCTGGCTCGAATTCCACGAGCGCTTCTGGAACGAGCGTCTGGATGCGCTGGAAACACTTGTCGGGACCGGCGAAAGCAGCCCGGAGGAACCGCGATGACCGGCTCCGAACCGCCGGCGGGAGCCGGCGAACGCAACATCTACCTGACGCTGCGCCGCGTGATCGACGCGCCGGTCGAGGCAGTCTATGCCGCGTGGACCGAACCGGAGATGCTGCGCCGCTGGCTGGCGCCCGGCAGCGCCACGGTCGTGCGCGCGGTTGTCGAGGTGGAGGCCGGCGGCACCTTCCTGGTCGAGATGCGGGGACCGGACGGGCGGAAATACCTCACCCGCGGCCGGTATCTGGAAGTCGTGCCGCAGGTTCGGCTGGTTCATACCTGGCGCTGGGAGGGCAGCGAGGTCGAGACGCAGGTCACCGTCGAGTTCGAGCCGGCGGCGAACGCCGGAACGCGCCTGACCCTGACGCATTCCCGGTTCGTGGACGACGAAGCCCGCGAGGAGCACAAGCTCGGCTGGACCATGAGTCTTTCGAAGCTGGAGGAGCTGTGGGCGGAATGAGCGGTCCCGGTTCGACAATTCGGCCGGACTGGGTGTCGGACGAACTCTACCCCTTCAGGAGCCGGTTCTTTGGCGCCCCGGCCGGCCACCGGCTGCATTACATCGACGAAGGCGCGGGCGAGCCGGTCATATTCGTGCATGGCAACCCGTCATGGTGGTTCGAATTCCGCCATCCGGTCCAGGCCCTTCGCTCGGAATTCCGCTGCATCGCGCCCGACAGGGTCGTGTCGGCGCTCCGCAGCTTCATGGCGCGCACCCAGAGCGGAAGCCGCAACGCCTAGAACGGCTTGACGACAACCAGGATGACGATGGCGAGGGTCAGCAGCGCCGGGGCTTCGTTGGCGAGGCGGCAGTGGCGGGCGGAGAGGCTGCGTTCGTCTTTGTCCAGCCGCTTGCGCCAGCGCGCGAAGAGGTGGTGCAGCCAGGAGAGCGCGACGACGGCAGCGAGCTTGGTCCAGAGCCAGCCCGAGGACCAGTCCATGTTTGGCGAGACCCAGAGGAGAAGCCCCCCGAACAGGAAGGCTGCGACCATCGCCGGGTTGACGATGATCCTGAGCAGGCGCCGCTCCATCAGCTTGAAGCGTTCGCTGTCGGCCGCGCCCGGCTCGGTTTCCAGGTGATAGACGAACAGGCGCGGCAGATAGAGCATCCCGGCCATCCAGAAGACGACCGCCGCGATATGCAGCGCCTTGATCCAGGGATAGAGCGCAAACAACCAGCTCATGCCGCGGCGACCGGGCAGCCGGTGCAGGAGGCCGGGCAGAGGCGCGGGCGCGGCCCGGGGTCCAGCACCAGGTCTGCAAGCCCCTCGATATAGGAGGGCGCGGCTCCCGGCGTCGCAACCCGCTCCCAGGCCGCCGCGCCGGCGCGTTCGGCTGCGGCGCGGTATTCGATGTCGAGCTCGACCAGCGTTTCGGAATGCTCGGACACGAACGCGATCGGCGCCAGCACCAGCGCCAGGCCCTCCTTCGCAGCCGCCTCGACCTCGGCTTCCGTGTCCGGCCGCA
The DNA here is from genome assembly GCA_022825195.1 of Alphaproteobacteria bacterium. Lineage (GTDB taxonomy): Bacteria > Pseudomonadota > Alphaproteobacteria > Bin95 > Bin95 > Bin95. Next base: position 19,469 of record JAJDYL010000157.1, on the reverse strand, counting down.
GCCATTTCTCCGGCGTGGCCCGGCTCTGCCAGGTCACGCGCCAGTCCACGCCCTCCAGCGGCCCGAGACGAACCTCGGCGGCTGCCCGGAGCGCGGCCGCCGTCCGCTCCACCTGCCAGGCATAGGGATCGCCCTTCGCAATCACCCGCTCCGGCAGACCATGGGCCGTGAACAGCACCCGGACCGGCGCGGCGGCGCGCGCCCGGCGGACGGCATCCGCCAGCGGCCCGGCCCAGGCTTCGATCAGCCCCTCGAGCTGCGGATGGCAGCACAGCGCCCGCAGCTTCGGGTCCGCCCCCGCCAGTTTCCGCCACTCGGCGAGCGACGAGCCGGAGGTCGTTGTCGAGAATTGGGGATAGAGCGGCAGCGCCACGATCTCGTCGGGCTGCCAGTCCCGGACTGCCGGCAGCACGGCCGCCGCGCGCGGATGCCAGTAGCGCATCGCAACGAAACAGCGGGCGTCCCGGCCGCGCGCCGCAAGCGCCGCTTCCAGCGCCCGCGCCTGCGCCTCGGTCTGCTCCGGAAGCGGCGACGCGCCGCCCAGTTGCTCATAGATCGCGCGCGCCGGGGCTGCGCGCCGCCCGGCGATGTAGCGCGAAAGCAGGAAACGGACCGGAGCCGGGACCGGCAGGATGGCCGGGTCGCTGAACAGGTTCCGCAGGAAGGGTCCGACGGCCGCCGGGCTGTCCGGGCCGCCGAGATTGAAGAGGACGACCGCAAGCCGGCTCACACCGCCTCCCGCACGATCCGGCGGAGGGCGGCGACATGCTCGGGCGGCGTTGCCGGCAGCACGCCATGGCCGAGATTGAAGATGTGCGGCCCGCAGCGCAGCGCCGACAGAATCTCCCGCGCCGCCCGTTCCATGGCGTCGCCGCCGATGACGAGCAGCATGGGATCGAGGTTTCCCTGCACGACCGCCCGCCCCTGCACGGCGCCGGCCGCCCAGACGGGATCCGCGGTCGTGTCGAGGCCGACGCAGGCACCGACCCCGGCGAATTCCGGCGCCAGGGCTCCCGCACCGCGCGGAAAGAGGATCAGCGGCACCGAGGGATGCCGCGCGGCGAGCCCGGCCGCAATACGCTGTGCCGGTTCGAGGCACCAGCGCCTGATGCCGGCCGGCGGCAGCAGCCCGGCCCAGCTGTCGAACAATTGCAGCGCCTCCGCGCCGGCTTCGGCCTGCGCCGACAGGTGATCGATCGTAGCCTCGACGAGCAGGTCCGTCAGGGCGGCGAAACGCTCCGGCTCGCCGAGCGCCATTCGCCGGACCTTGAGCCAGTCGCGGCTGGAGCCGCCCTCGACCATGTAGGCCGCTACCGTCCAGGGCGCGCCTGCAAAGCCGATCAGCGCAACCCCGTCGGGCAGGTCCTTGCGCACCCGCCTCACGGTTTCATAGACCGGGTCCAGCCGACCGTTTGCGAACTGCAAGGCGCCGGGATCGAACGGCCCCAGGACCGGCCCCGTTCCCTCCACGAACCGGACCTCCTGGCCGAGCGCATGGGGAATGGTCAGGATATCCGAAAACAGGATCGCCGCATCCATCCCGAAGCGGCGCACCGGCTGCAGCGTGACCTCGGCCGCAAGCCCGGGGGAGAAGCAGAGATCGAGGAAGCTTCCTGCCGAGGCGCGCAGCTTCCGATATTCCGGCAGGTAGCGTCCCGCCTGGCGCATGAGCCAGACAGGCGCCGGGCGCACGGTTCCGCCTGCAAGGGCTTTCAGAAGGGGTTTTTCCATGCTGTCCGGGAGCGCTTAAATGCCAAGTACAGAGAGTCTTTTAATTGTTGTCTTTTCTATATAGCCGCTCCCGGCTGTGGAAACAGGCGTTATCCCCTGCCCGGCCTTCGGAAAACCCCGCGGCCGGCTCGGGGCACTCGCGTTATCCACGGGATTGAACTTGTCCTTTTCCGCCTGGGGACGGTTTGGGGGCGCGGCGGGAGAGTCGGGTGTGTTATCAGTGGGGGCCGGTTCTGCACGGTTTTTCCCCGGAGGTTTCGTGGATAATCCGCTCGTCCATCTGCATCTGGTCTCCGATGCGACCGGCGAGACGGTGCGCACACTCGGCCGGGCCTGCGTCAGCCAGTTCGACGGCATTGCGGTCCAGGAGCATTTCTGGGTGCTCATCCGCAATACGGACCAGCTCCACGCCGTGATCGAGGGCATTCGCGCCGCGCCCGGCGTGGTTCTCGCAACCGTCGTCAACGATCAGCTCCGCCATCGTCTCGAGGTGGCCTGCCGGGAGGCCGGCTTGCCGTTCGTCTCCCTGCTCGACGAGCCGGTGACCGCCATCAGCGGATGGGCCGGCCAGCCGGCGCATCACCGGCCCGGCCGCCGCCAGAAGCTCGACGAGGAGTATTTCGCCCGGATCGACGCCATGCAGTTCACCATGGTGCACGATGACGGCCAGATGGGCGAGGATCTGGACGAGGCGGATGTCGTCGTCATCGGCGTGTCGCGCAGTTCCAAGACCCCGACCTGCATCTATCTGGCCAATCTCGGCTACAAGGCGGCGAACGTGCCCTTCGTGCCGGAAGTGCCGCTGCCGCGCCAGGTGATGGCGTTGACGCGCCCGCTGGTGGTGGGCCTGACGGTCGATCCCGCGCGCCTGGTGCAGGTGCGGCGCAACCGGCTGCGTTCGCTGCACGAGCAGCGCGAGACCAACTATGTGGACATCGAGCGGGTCCGCACCGAGGTCACCGAGTCCCGCCGCCTGTTCGCCGAGAAGGGCTGGCCGTCGATCGACGTCACCCGGCGTTCCATAGAGGAGACGGCGGCCGGCATCATCCGCCTGCTGGAAGAGCGCACGCATGGCGCAAGCGCCGGCTGAGCGGCCGATCCTGGCTTCGGCAAGCGCCGTGCGCGCGCGCCTGCTGGCGGCCGCCGGCGTCGCGGTGCAGCAGGCGCCGTCCGGCGTCGACGAGGATGCGCTGAAGGCGGACTCCGGCGCGCTCGGCCATGAGCCGCTGGCGCTTCTGCTGGCGGAGGCCAAGGCCGGGGCCGTATCGGCGGCGCGTCCGGGGCGGCTGGTGCTGGGCGCCGACCAGCTGCTCGTGCTGGGCGGGCGGCGCTTCGACAAGCCGCGCGACCGCGGGGAGGCCGCCGCGCATCTCGCCGCCTTCTCGGGCCGTGAGCATGAGCTGGTGACGGCCGCCGCGGCCGTCCGGGACGGCGCCGTCCTGTGGCGGCACACGGACCGCGCCCGGCTGGCGGTGCGCGTCCTGACCCCGGCGGCGATCGACGCCTATCTGGAGACTGTCGGCCCGGCGGCGCTGGCTTCGGTGGGCGCTTACCAGCTGGAAGGACCGGGAGCGCAATTGTTCGAGCGCGTGGAGGGGGACTTCTTCACCGTGCTGGGCCTGCCGCTTCTGCCCTTGCTGGAATTCCTGCGCGGAGAAGGGGTGCCGGCATGGGCATGCTGACCGGGGCGGCGAAAGTGTCGGGGATCATGGGGTGGCCGGTGTCGCATTCGCGCTCGCCGGCAATCCATGGCTACTGGCTGGCGCGCTACGGCATAGACGGCGTCTATATCCCCTATTCCGTGCGTCCCGAGGACGGCCGCGACGCGATCCGGATGCTGCCGCGGCTCGGCTTCTCCGGCACCAACGTCACCCTGCCGCACAAGGAGACGGCGCTCGCGGCGGTGGACGAAGCGGACCCGGTCGCACGGCGGATCGGCGCCGTCAACACCGTGGTCGCGCGCCCGGACGGGTCCCTGCATGGCAGCAACACCGACGCTTACGGCTTTCTGGAGCATCTCCGGGCCTCCGCCCCCGGATGGCGTCCGGGCGTGGCGGTCGTGCTCGGCGCCGGCGGCTCGGCGCGGGCGGTCGCAGCGGCGCTCGTCGATGCGGGCGCGTCCGAAGTGCGCCTCGTCAACCGCACGGCGGAGCGCGCGGTGCGCGTCGTCGAGGACATAGGCGGGCCGATGGCGGCCATTGCCTGGGAGGAGCGGAACGCCGCGCTCGACGGGGCGGGCCTGCTGGTCAACACGACCAGCCTCGGCATGGCCGGCGGCCCGCCGCTGGAGATCGCGCTCGACGCCCTGCCGGACGGCGCCGTCGTGGACGATATCGTCTATGTGCCGCTGGAGACCCCGCTGCTCGCCGCGGCGCGCCGCCGGGGCCTCGCGGCGGTGGACGGGCTCGGCATGCTGCTGCACCAGGCGCGGCCCGGTTTCGCGGCCTGGTTCGGCACCGATCCGGAAGTGGACGAGGCGCTCCGCGAGAGTGTGCTGGCCGGGCTGTGAAGCGCCGCCGCTCGACCCCGCGCGTGATCGGCCTCACCGGCTCCATCGGCATGGGCAAGACCACGGCCGCCGCCATGCTGCGGGAGGCCGGCCTGCCGGTCTTCGACGCCGATGCCGAGGTGCACCGCATGATGGCCCCCGGCGGGGCGGCGGTAGCCGCCATCGACGCGGCCTTTCCGGGCACGGTGAGCGAGGGCGCGGTCAACCGGCGCGCGCTCGGCGACCTCGTCTTCGCGGACACCGGGGCGCTCCGGCGGCTGGAGCGGATCGTGCATCCGCTGGTCGGGCGGGCCGAGCGCGGTTTCCTGCGCCGCGCCGCCCGCGAGCGCCGGCGGGCTGTGGTGCGCGACGTGCCGCTGCTGTTCGAGACCGGGGGCGAGAAGCGCTGCGACTGGACCGTCGTGGTTTCGGCGCCGGCGCACATCCAGGCCGCCCGCGTGCTGGCCCGGCCGGGCGTGACGCGGGCGCTTCTGGACTCCGTGCGGGCGAAGCAGACGCCCGATGCGGTGAAGCGCAAGCGCGCCGATGTCGTGGTGCCGACCGGCGCCGGCCTGCGGCTGACGCGCGACCGGCTGAACGCGATGCTGCGCCTGCGGCTCGGCAAGGGAGGAAAGCGCCATGCGTGAGGTCGTCCTCGACACCGAAACGACCGGCCTCGAGCCCGGCGAGGGACACCGCGTGGTGGAGATCGGCGCGCTGGAGCTGGTCCACCGGGTGCCGACCGGCAAGTCCTGGCACAGCTACATGAACCCGGAGCGCGACATGCCGCTCGACGCGTACCGGATTCATGAGCTTTCCGAAGACTTCCTCAAGGACAAGCCGCGCTTCGCCGAGATCGCGAAGGCGTTCCTGGCGTTCATCGGGGATGCGCCGCTGGTGATCCACAATGCGCCGTTCGACGCCGCGTTCCTCAACGCCGAACTCGCCCGCCTCGACCTGCCGCCGCTCGCCGGGGAGCGGCTGGTCGATACGCTGGAGATGGCGCGCCGCCGGTTCCAGGGCGCGCCGAACAATCTGAATGCGCTCTGCGACCGGTTCGGGATCGACAAGTCGGACCGCACGGTCCATGGCGCGCTGATCGATTGCAGCCTGCTGGCGGAGGTCTATCTGCACCTGACCGGCGGCCGTCAGCCCGGCCTGGCCTTCCAGGCGGCGCCCGGCGCCGGCGCAGAGGAGGGCAAACGGCAGGGCGGCAGGGCCTTCCGCCCGCCCCGCCCGCACGCGCCGACGCCGGAGGAGCTCGCCGCCCACAAGGCGTTCATCGCCGGCCTGAAGGACCCGGTCTGGCTGGAGTGATGGCGGCCCGACCGACCTCGCGTGCCGGCATCGAGGAACAGAACGGCCTCCTGCTGGACCAATACCGTCACTTCCGCATTGCCGCCGACGCGGTGACGGCGGCATGGCGGCTCCATCCCCATGTGCTGGCGGTGTCGCTGATCGGCTCGGTCGCGCGCGAGCCGTGGAAGGAGGTGCCGCGCTTTACACCCTACAGGCGCGCGCGGATCGAGCTCTGGCACGAGTGCAAGGACCTCGACCTGGCGGTCTGGCTCTCGGACCTTTCGGACCTGAACGTCTTGCGCCGGAAGAGCGCAGCGGCGCTCAGGGAACTGATGGAACGCCGGCGAATCGGCGTCGCGGCCCACCAGATCGACATTTTCATCCTCGAGCCCGGAACCGACCGTTATCTCGGGCGGCTGTGCAGCTTCAACGCCTGCCCCAAGGGCAAGCTCGAATGCCTCGTTCCCGGTTGCGGCGAGACACGGTTCCTGCGCCGGCACGAGGAGTTCGAGTGGTGGGCGGACACGCTCGCGCCCGGCCGGGCGGTCCGTCTGTTCGACCGTGCAACCGGAATATCCGCGAAGGCCGCCGGCCTGCCCTTGCCGGAAACAGCCGAAAGCGGTTAGTTTCGCTCCCATGGTTCGCTGGCTCCGACGACGACACGGCTGAACCGGCCGGACATGGCTCCGGCCGGCATCGCTGCCGTTTGTCCGTCTTTGGAGCCGTCCGACCATGTGTCCTTTCCAGATCTCCTTGCTCGAAGCCGCCGACCGGCCCGCTGTCGAAGCGCTGCTCGACCGCGTGTTCGGGCGGGACCGCAAGGAGAAGTCCTCCTACCGCCTGCGCGCCGGCAACCCGCCCTGCCCGGCGCTGTCCTTCGCGGCGCGGATGGACGGCCGCCTTGTCGGCAGCGTGCAGCAGACGCCGGTCGCGGTCGGGGACGCCTGCGCCCTGTTGCTCGGCCCGCTCGCGGTGGAGCCGGAACTGCGCGGCCGGGGGATCGGCCGGGCCCTCATGCGCCACGCCCTCGACGCCGCCCGCGCCGCGGGCTGGACGCATGTGTTCCTGATCGGCGAGCGCGCCTATTACGCGCCGCTCGGCTTCGGCCCGGCCGCCGCCGCCGGCGTTTCGGTCGCAGGCGAGCCGGCGGACCGCGTCCACCACATGGCGCTCCGCCCCGACAGTCCCGCGCCGCGGGGAGAATTGCGGCCCCGGCATCCGCAGACGGAAGCGGGGCGTACCAGCGGTGAATGACAAGGGGCGGACGGGAAGCGTCGCGCGCGCTCGAAAACCCCGGCGGACTCCCCGTACTGGCAGCCCTCGGCCGGACCTCGGCTTATTTTCCCAAATCGGTTTGAGATTCACGCGCCTGCCCCCCATATGGGAGGCGGCAGAGGCTCCGGGGAACGGACGGCGATGGAATGATATCGGCCCTGGGCCGCGCGCTGCCCTGCCGGCGTGCGAGCGCGCGCCAGCGCACGATGCTGGCCACGCTGACGCGGAACCGCCGCGCCGCCTCCGCCAGCGGCAACCCCGCCGCGACCGCCTCCAGGACCCGCTCCCGCAGTTCGAGGGAATAGGCTCTCGCCATGCCTGCCGTACCTCCTTTGCGTTCGGTAGGCGCAAACTAGAACAAACAAAGAATAAAACAAAGCCCGACGGCAGGCAGGGGGCTGGCGGCACGGGTTCCAATCGATGGCCGTCGGTGTAATATCGCGGCCATGGTTCACCGTCTCCGACGAAAACGCGGCTGAACCGGCCGGACAGGCTCCGGCCGGCATTGCTAACGCCATGTCCGTCCGGGAGCCGTCCGACCATGCGTCCTTTCCGGACTTCCCCGCTCGAATCCGCCGACCCGAGCTGCCTGCCATTCCGAGGGCTGTGTAATCGATGCCGGAATTCTTCTTCTCGCTGGTGGTGCTGGCCGTCGCGACGACCATCACGCCGGGGCCCAGCACATTGTTGGCGGCGGCGGCAGGGACCCGCTACGGCGTAGTGCGAAGCCTGCCTTTGGCGGCCGGGGTTGCCGTTGGCCTGGCGACACTCTCGGCGGCCGGCGCTTTTGGCCTCTCCGCCCTGTTGCAAACGGCGCCGTCCCTCCAACTCGCGCTCAAGGTCCTCGGTTCCGCCTATCTCGTGTGGCTTGCCTGGCGGATCTTCCGAAGCGGCGCACCCGGAGGGTCGGAGGCAGCGGGCGGGGAACGCGCCATGGGGTTTGTGACGGGGCTGGCCGTCCTGTTTCTCGCACCGAAGGCCTGGATGATGGGCCTGGCGGCAGCGGGCACCTATGCCGAGTTCACCAGCAACTCGCTGGCACTGGCCCTGCTGCTGGCGGTGACCTTCGGCTGCGCTGCAATGGGGGCGATGGTCCTCTGGAGCCTGGGCGGGACGATGCTCGGACGCATGCTCAGGACGGACGCGCAATGGTTCACAGTCAATCTCGTCCTCGCCATCGTCACCGTCGCCTCGGTCGCCGCCGTGTGGTTCTGAACGGCGGTCCCGATCTGGGTGAAGCGACCCGTCCGCGACCCGATAGGGCTCGCGGTGGCGCCGGGGACACAGGGGCGGCGCGATAGTGTATGTTTCCGCGCAGCCATGGCCGGCACGCCGACACGCTTCTCGCCCGAGGGCGATATCGACGCCTTCCTCGAAAAGGCCGCCCGAACGGCGCGGCCCGGCGGCGGCGGGCGGCTGATCTTCGCGCTCGACGCCACTGCCAGCCGCGAGCCGACCTGGGACCGGGCGAGCCACCTGCAGGCGGAGATGTTCCAGACCGCGGCGGCGCTCGGCGGGCTGGAAGTGCAGCTCGTCTTCTACCGCGGCTTCCGCGAATGCAAGGCGAGCGGCTGGGTGCGCAACGCGAATGACCTGCTGAAGCGCATGCTGCAGATCCGCTGCTACGGAGGCCTGACGCAGATCGGGCGGGTGCTGGCCCACGCCGCCAAGGAGACGAACCGGCGCAAGGTGGATGCGCTGGTCTTCGTCGGCGACGCCTTCGAGGAGGACATCGACCGCGTCTCGCACGAGGCCGGCAAGCTCGGCATGCTGGGCACGCCGGCCTTTCTGTTCCAGGAGGGCGGCGACCCGCTGGCGACGCGCGGCTTCAACGAGATCGCCCGGCTGACCGGGGGCGCCTGCTGCCGTTTCGACACGGGCAGCGCCGAGCAGCTGCGCGCCCTGCTGCGCGCCGTGGCGGCGTTCGCGGCCGGCGGGCGGGCCGCGCTGGCGTCGCTTCCCGGAAGCGCGGCGAAGCAACTGGCCGGGCAGATGAAGGCCCTGCCGGGCGGCGGGAGAGGCGGCCGGCGGTGATCGGCGTCGTCGTCCTGGTCCTGGCGCTGCTGGTCTGCCTGCCGCTGCTGGCGCGCTGGGCCGCAAACGCCGACCCCAGGGTGCTGCTGCGCGTGCTCAGGCTGGCGGCCGTGCTCGTCATGGGCGCCGCCGTGCTGCTGCTGCTGGTGTTCGGGCGGGGCCTGGTGCTGGGCCTGCTGGCGCCGCTGCTGTTCGGCCTGTTCATGCAGTGGCGGCGCGCGCGCAACATGGCGAAGACCGCGAGAGGCCCCACGCCCGGCAAGGGCTCGGAGGTCCGGACCCGCTTCCTCGCCATGCGCCTCGACCACGACAGCGGGGCCATGCACGGGCGGGTGATCGACGGCCCGCATACCGGCGCGGGCCTCTCCGACCTGGCCGAGGACCAGCTGTTCGACCTGCTGCGCTTCTACACCGGCAACGACCCGCGCTCGGCCCAGCTTCTGGAAAGCTGGCTGGACCGCGAGGGGCCCGAGAACTGGCGCGACAGGGCCGCGCATGAGGCGCCGGCCGCGGGCGGCGCGGGCATGAGCCGCAACGAGGCCTACAGGGTGCTCGGCCTGGCGCCGGGGGCGGCCGCGGCCGAAATCCGCGCCGCACACCGCCGGCTGATGCGGGAATACCACCCGGACAGAGGCGGCTCGACATTCTTCGCCGCGCAAATCAACCAGGCGAAGGATATATTGCTGGGGTCCTGAGACGCAGGACACCCGGCGCGGGGAAGGAAGGGGCGTTCATCCATGATACCGGGTCGCTCGATACAGACCCCCTCGGTCATGCCCGGACTCGTTCCGGGCATCCATGCGGCCGCCCGTCCGGCGGAAGCAGTTGAAGGAGATGCCCGGAACGGGTCCGGGCATGACGATACGGGGCTACCGGACTCCGATCCGGGCTTCGCCCGCCACGCTTTCTTTCAACCGGCTGCGGAGATATCGCGAATCATGGATGGATCCCGGCTCAAGGCCGGGGTGACGAAGGAAGCGCGAAGCGCGGTGCGGCCAGGCCGCACGCCGTTGGCATGAGCGGACCGGTAAAGACGGCGGTCATTCCTGCCGGGGGGCTCGGCACGCGGTTCCTGCCGGCCACCAAGGCGGTGCCGAAGGAAATGCTGCCGGTGGTGGACAAGCCGCTGATCCAGTATGCGGTCGAGGAAGCGCGGGCCGCCGGGATCGAGACCTTCGTGTTCGTGACCGCGCGCGGCAAGGCGGCCATGGAGGACCATTTCGATCTCGCGGCGGAGCTCGACGAAGCGCTGGCGGCGGGCGGCAAGGAGGACCTGCGCGCCGCCGCCTCCGCGATGGTGCCGGCGGCGGGCGCGGTCGTGCATGTCCGGCAGCAGGCGCCGCTCGGCCTCGGCCATGCGGTCTGGTGCGCGCGCCATGTCGTGGGCGCCGCCCCCTTCGCCGTGATCCTGCCGGACGACCTGCTGCTCTGCGAAACGCCCTGCCTCGCGCAACTGATCGACGTCCACCGCGAGCATGGCGGCAATGTCGTCGCGGTCATGGACGTGCCGCGCCAGGAGACCGGCCGCTACGGCGTGCTGGACGTGGCGGCGGACGACGGGCGGCTCGCCTCCGTACGCGGCCTGGTGGAGAAGCCGGCGCCGGCCGATGCGCCCTCGACGCTCGCCATCGTCGGGCGCTATGTGCTCGACCCCGCGGTGATGACGGCGCTCGACACGCAGGAGACGGGCGCCGGCGGCGAGATCCAGCTGACCGACGCGATGGCGCGCACGGTCGGCGCCGTGCCCTTCCACGGCCTGCGCTTCGAGGGCCGGCGGTTCGACTGCGGCGACAAGATGGGCTTCCTCGAGGCGAACATCGCCTGCGCGCTCGCAAGGCCCGAGCTGGCGCCGGCGGCGAGGGAAATCCTGGCCCGCTTCGCCTGAAGCAGGGGCCGGCACGGGACAGGCGGCGGGGGACGGGACATGCGCATTGCGATGGTGGGCGCGGGCTATGTCGGCCTGGTGACCGGCGCCTGCTTCTCCGAGTTCGGCACGGATGCGGTCTGCGTGGACAGGGATTCGGAGCGGATCCGCGCGCTCCGGCGGGGCGACATGCCGATCTACGAGCCGGGCCTGGGCGGCCTGGTGGCGCGCAATGTCGCCGCCGGCCGCCTCTCCTTCACCACCGACCTCGAGAAGGCGGTCGCCGATGCGGACGTCGTGTTCATCGCGGTCGGCACGCCGAGCCGGCGCGGCGACGGCCATGCGGACCTGAGCTTCGTCTTCGAAGCCGCGCGCGAGGTCGCGGCGGCGGTCCGGGGCCGCACCGTGCTGGTCACCAAATCGACGGTGCCGGTCGGAACGGGCGCGCGCGTGGCGGAGATCGTCCGGCAAATGCGCCCGGACGCGGAGATCGATGTCGTCTCCAACCCGGAATTCCTGCGCGAGGGCGCGGCGATCGAGGATTTCATGCACCCCGACCGGGTGGTGATCGGCGCCGAGACCGAGCGCGCCCGCGACACGATGCGCGAGCTCTACCGGCCGCTCTTCCTGCGCGAGACGCCGATCCTGTTCACCGACCGCGAGACGGCGGAGCTCACCAAATACGCCGCCAACGCCTTCCTCGCGGTCAAGATCACCTTCATCAACGAGATCGCCGACCTTTGCGAGCGCGTGGGCGCGGACGTGCAGGACGTGGCGCGCGGCATGGGGCTCGACCGGCGGATCGGCGACAAATTCCTGCACCCCGGTCCCGGCTATGGCGGCTCCTGCTTCCCCAAGGACACGCTGGCGCTGACCCGGACGGCGAGCGATGCGGGCGCGCCGGTGCGCCTGGTGGAGACGGCCGCGGCCGTCAATGACGACCGCAAGCGCGCCATGGCCGGGCGCGTGCTGGAGGCGCTCGGCGGCGAGGCTGCCGGCAGGACCGTCGCCGTGCTGGGCCTCGCCTTCAAGCCCAACACGGACGACATGCGCGAGGCGCCGAGCCTGGAGCTGGTGCCGGCGCTGCAGGCGGCCGGGGCGGCGGTGCGCGCCTGCGACCCGCAGGCGATGGAGACCGCCCGCCCGCTGCTGCCCGGCGTGACCTGGTGCCGGGACGTCTACGACGCGGCCACGGGGGCCGATTGCGCCGTGCTGCTGACGGAATGGAACGAATTTCGCGCGGTGGATCTCGGCCGGCTCCGCGCCGTCATGGCCGCGCCGGTGCTGCTGGACCTGCGCAATGTGTACAAGCCGGCGGAGGTGGCGGCGGCGGGCTTCGCCTATCGCGGCATCGGCAAGGGCAGGAAACCATGACCGGGCACGGCTTCCATCCGACATTCCTCAGGGAATACGACGCGCGCGGCATTGTCGGCGAGACGCTGCGCGAGGCCGACGCCCGCGCCCTCGGCCGGGCCTTCGGCACCCTGCTCGTGCGGGGCGGGCGGCGGAGCGCGGCGGTCGGCCGTGACGGCCGGCTGAGCTCTCCCGGCCTGGAGGCGGCGCTGGTCGAGGGGCTGGCCGCCGCCGGCATCGACGTCGCCCGCATCGGTCTCGGGCCGACGCCGATGCTCTATTTCGCGATGTATCATCTCCGGCTGGACAGCGGCGTCATGGTTACCGGCTCCCACAACCCGCCGGACTATAACGGCTTCAAGATGGTGCTGGCGGGCGAAGCCTTCTACGGCGAACGCATCCGCGCGCTCGGGGCGCTCGCCGCCGCCGGCGATTTCGCCGCCGGCAAGGGCGCGGTCTCGGAGGCGGCGGTCGAGGACGCCTATGTCGCGCGACTGGCCGAGGAAGCCGGCGGGGAGCCGGGGCTCCGCGTCGGCTGGGATGCCGGCAACGGCTCGGCCGGGCGGGTCATGGCGCGCCTCGCCGCCCGGCTGCCGGGCGAGCATGCGTTGCTGAACGAGGAGATCGACGGGACCTTCCCGGCCCACCACCCGGACCCGACGGTGCCGGAAAACCTGGTCCAGCTTGTCGATCTGGTGCGCCGCGAGCGGCTCGACCTCGGCATCGCGCTCGACGGCGACGGCGACCGCATCGGAGCGGTCGACGGCGAAGGCGAGGTGCTCTGGGCGGACCAGCTGCTGATCCTGCTCGCGCGCGACCTGCTGGCCGAGCGGCCGGGCGCGGGCGTCATCGCCGATGTGAAGGCCAGCCAGGCGCTGTTCGACGCCGTGGCCGAGGCCGGCGGCCGGGCGGAGATGTGGAAGACCGGCCACACGCTCATCAAGAGCCGCATGGCGGAGACCGGGGCGCCGCTCGCCGGCGAGATGAGCGGCCACATCTTCTTCGCCGACCGCTGGTACGGCTTCGACGACGGGCTCTATGCCGCGCTCCGGCTGCTGAAGGCGCTGCAGCGCTCGGGCGCCTCGCTTGCGGAATTCCGCCGCTCGCTTCCCGTGTGGGTCAACACGCCGGAACTGCGCTTTCCCTGCCCGGAGGCCCGCAAATTCGCGGTTCCGGGCGAAGTCGCCGGGCGGCTCGAAGCGGCCGGGGCCGATGTGAACGCAACCGACGGCGTGCGCGTCTCCACCGAAGACGGCTGGTGGCTGCTGCGCGCCTCCAACACCCAGGATGCGCTCGTCGCGCGCTGCGAGGCGCATGCGGCGGCCGGAACGGCCGGGCTGGGCCGCCTCAAGGCCGCGCTTGGCGCCGAACTCCGCGCCTCGGGCGTCGAACCCCCGGAGATCTGACCGAGCCATGCCCGAGATCCGCGCGAACCCGCTCAAGCTCAACCGCCTGCAATGCAAGACGCTCGTGCTGCTGCAGACGCTGGCCGACCTGCCGCGCTACGCGACCCAGGGGCCGGAGGAAGGCGAGACCATGATCGCTTCCATGCCGCCCGCGCACGGCGACCATTTCCATCTCGGGCCCTGGATCGTGCTGGCGCGCGATGCGACCGGGCTTGCCAACCGGTCCGTGTTCGCCGCGCTGACCCGGCGGGGGCTCGTGCGCGACGCGGGCGGGCGCACCGTGCTGACCGCCGCCGGCAAGGACTACGAAACCGGCGTCGCCGGCTCTATCCTGCACGGCGGCGACCACGATTGAGAGCAGGCGGCCGGCAGGCCGCCGCAGGGGAGGGGGACCATGCGCATCGGATTTATCGGCCTCGGCACCATGGGCGGGCCCATGGCGCTCAATATCCGCAAGGCGGGCTTCGAGATGACCGTCCACGACCTGAACCGCCAGGCGGCGAGCGCGCACGAGGCGGCCGGGGCGGCATGGGCGGAGAGCGTGCGCGCTCTGGCCGAGGCGTCGGACGTTGTGCTGACCTCGCTGCCGGGCCCGCCCGAGGTGGAGGCCGTCGCGCCGGAAATCCTGGCGGGCTTCGCCGCGGGCAAGGTCTGGTTCGACCTCACCACCAACTCCCCGGTTACGATCCGCCGCCTGCATCCCGCCTTCGCGGCAATCGGCGCGGAGCTGTTCGACGCGCCGGTGAGCGGGGGCCCGCGCGGGGCGCAGTCGGGCAAGCTCGCCGTGCTGGTCGGCGGCGACAAGGCGGTGTTCGAGGCCAACCGCGCCCCGCTCGACGCGATGGGCGACCAGGTGCGCCATATCGGGCCGCTCGGGGCGGGCGCGGTCACCAAGCTCGTCCACAACGCCTCGGCCTATGCGATGCAGGCCGCGGTGGCCGAGATGTTCACCGCCGGCGTCAAGGCGGGCGTCGAGCCGCTCGCGCTCTGGGAGGCGATCCGGCAGGGCGTGCGCGGGCGCCAGCGCGGTTTCGACAGCCTGGCGGACCATTTCCTGCCCAACGACTACGACCCGCCGGACTTCGCGCTGCGCCTCGCGCACAAGGACGTCTCGCTCGCCGCCGAGCTCGGCCGCGACATGGGCGTGCCGATGCGGCTCATCGACATGACCCGCGCCGAAATGAGCGAGGCGCTGGGCCGGGGCTGGGGCGACCGCGACTCCCGCGCCTTCCTCATCCTCCAGCAGGAACGCGCCGGCGTGGAGATCGAGGTGGACAAGGCCGCCATCGACGCCGTGCTGAAGGCGGACCAGTAGGGGCGGAGACGCAACGGTGACAGCCCCCGCGATTCCGCCCGCGCTGTTCGATTTCCTGCGCGAGCTGAAGGAGAACAACGACCGGGCGTGGTTCGAGGCGAACCGGGAGCGCTATGTCGGCGATGTGCGCGACCCGATGCTGGACTTCATCGCGGCCTTTGCGGAACCGCTGGCGGAGATCAGCCCGCATTTCCGCGCCGACCCGAGGGCGAATGGCGGCTCGCTGTTCCGCATCTACCGCGACACCCGCTTCTCGCGCGACAAGACGCCCTACAAGACCAATGTCGGCGCGCATTTCCGCCATGCCGCCGGCAGGGACGCGCATGCGCCCGGCTTCTACCTGCATCTGGAGCCGGGCCGCTGCTTCGCGGGCGCGGGCATCTGGCGCCCCGGCGGCGAGGCGGTGGGACATATCCGCGACGCCATCGCCGCCCGGCCCCGTGTGTGGAAGCGCGTCACCGGCAAGGCCTTCTCCGGGACCTTCATCATGATGGGCGAGTCGCTCAAGCGCCCGCCGCGCGGCTACGACGCCGGCCACCCGCTGATCGGGGACCTGAAGCGCAAGGACTTCATCGCGCGGGCCGAACTCTCCGAGACCGACGCCGTCGCGCCGGACTTCCTCGACCGCTTCGCCGGAACCGCCCGCGAGGCCGGCCCCTTCGTCCGCTTCCTCTCCGAGGCCCTCGGCGTCCCGTTCTGACAGGCCTTACCGGGTCCCGCCCACCTCCCTATCGTGGACGGCCCAGCAGACCCATGTGGTCCACCAGCCGTTGACTTCGAGGCCGGCGGTGGCCTGGAAGGCGCGCAGCGCGGCGTCCGAGCGCGGGCCCCAGATGCCGTCCACGGGCCCCGGATCGAAGCCGAGCCGGGCGAGCGCGCGCTGGCGGCCCTCCGGCATCCAGACATCCGACCACACGTCCGGAATCTCCGGGTCGGCGTAGATCAGGCGCAGCACGCGGGCAAAGGGGAAGCCCAACACGTCCTGCTTGTATGCGGGGCAGAGGTCGTGATGGCCGTGATGGCCGCGCGGCCCGATCTCCGGCCAGAGGGCGACGATCTCCCGGCCGACCGCCGCCATCATGGCGATCTGCTCCTCCGTCCAGGGCTCCACCCTGAAGATGTGCCGGCCGTCGGGCGTCGCGGCCTCGATCCAGTCCGGGCCCGCCGGCACGCCCTCGCGCGCATAGCCGATAGTCACCGTCTCGATGCCGATGCAGGCGCGCGCGCCCTTGGTGCGGGCGGTCGAAGGCCGGCCGTCCCAGCGCAGCTTCTGCTCGACGCCGGCATGCCAGGAGCGGTTGGCGGGCGAGACATAGCGCGAGACGCCTTCCGCAAAGCTGCGCCCGACGGCGTAATGGGCCGAGGCCTGCCCCCGGCGCTCGGGCTCCGCGCCGCCGAGCAGGCGGTCGCAGGCGGCGAGGTCGTATGTCGCCGTCCAGTGCCAGGTGACGCCCATCGGCCGCCCTGCCGTCGCCTTCGTCCAGCCGCGCGAGACTGCGTGGCCCTTGCCGAACGGAATGCGCCGGCTCGTGTCGATGCGGAAATCCGCGGGCAGCGCCGGAGTCACGCCGCGTCCCGCGCAAGCGCGTCGCGGATCATGGTTTCGGTCTCGGCCAGCCCGTAGAGCGCGGCGAAGGAGCCGAAGCGCGGACCCTGCTTGCGCCCGAGCAGGACTTCGTAGAGCGCGGAAAACCATGTCCGCAGAGGCTCGAAGCCATGGGCCTTGCCGACCGCATAGATATCGGCCTGTACGGTTTCGCCATCGGCATCGCGCGGCAGCGCCGCCAGCCGGTCGGCGAGGTCCGCCAGCGCCGCGGCTTCCTTTGCGTCCGGGTCGCGCCAGACCTTCTGCGGGGCCACGAAATCGCAGCAATAGGCAACCGCGAAATCCGCCAGCCGGTCCAGTTGCGGCCGCGTCTGCGGCGACGCCTCCGGGTCGTAGCGCGAGATGAAGCCCCAGAGCGTGCTCTTGTCCCGCGCGTCGCTGGCGGCCGCCAGATTGAGCAGCAGCGAGAAGGAGATGCCTTCCTCCGGCTCGGGCGGGGCGCCGCCATGGATATGCCAGGCGGGGTTCTCCAGCCGTTTCTCAAACTCTTCGCCGGCGGCGCGGGCGAGGAAGGCGCGGTAGTCGTCCACGGCGCGCGGGATGACGTCGAAATAGAGCCGCTTCGCCGCCTTCGGCTTCTGGAACATGAAGAGCGCGAGGCTTTCTTCCGGCGCATAGGTCAGCCATTCGTCGATGGAGAGACCGTTGCCCTTCGACTTGGAGATCTTCTCGCCGCGTTCGTCGAGGAAGAGCTCGTAGATGAACCCTTCCGGCGGCCGGCCGCCGAGCGCGCGGCAGATGCGCCCGGAGAGGCGGACCGAGTCGATCAGGTCCTTGCCGGCCATCTCGTAGTCCACGTCGAGCGCCCGCCAGCGCATGGCCCAGTCGGCCTTCCACTGCAGCTTGCACGCGCCGCCGGTGACCGGCTGCTCCACCCGCCTGCCGCCCTCGTCCTCATAGACGACGGTGCCGGCGTCCGGATCGCGGTCGAGGATCGGCACCTGCAGCACCGCGCCCGTCTTCGGGCAGACGGGCAGGAAGGGGCTGTAGGTCTCGCGGCGCTCGGGCCCGAGGGTCGGCAGCACGATCTCCATCACCTTCTCATAGGCCCGCAGCACGCCGAGCAGGGTCTCGTCGAACCGGCCGGAGCGGTAGCACTCCGTCGCGCTCACGAATTCGTAGTCGAAGCCGAAACGGTCGAGGAAGACCCGGAGCCGGGCATTGTTGTGCGCGCCGAAGCTCTCATGCGTGCCGAAGGGGTCGGGCACGGAGGTCAGCGGCTTGCCCAGATGGGCCTCCAGCGCCTCGCGGTTCGGCACATTGTCCGGCACCCGGCGCAGGCCGTCCATGTCGTCGGAAAAGGCGAACAGCCGCGTCGGCACGTCGGAGAGCTCGGCGAAGGCGCGGCGCACCATGGCCGTGCGAGCGACCTCGCCGAAGGTGCCGATATGCGGCAGGCCGGAAGGGCCGTAGCCGGTCTCGAACAGCGCATAGCCTTTGTCCGGCACACTTCCCCCGAGGCGCGCCAGCAGCTTGCGCGCTTCCTCGAAGGGCCAGGCGCGGGCCTGGGCTGCGGCTTCGCTGGACATGGGGCAGGCAGCTCCGGGATGAGGCGCGCGCAACTTAGTGGCTCAGGTCGCTGCTGCAAAGCCGCAGCCCGATCCCGTTTCGCTCTTTCGCGGAACCGCTCTACAACCGCCTGCATGGCGTCGGAAAGAAGCATTGTCCTGCCGCGGGCCCCGGCCCTGGTCGCGAGCCCGGCGCGGGCCGTGTGGCTGGAGCCGGACGGCGAGATCGAACTGCTCGCGCCGACCGAAGCGGCGGTGCGCGCCCGCGGCCGGCCGCCGCTTGCCGTGCACGGGCCGGCAACCTCCCGGCGGCTGGACACCGACGCGCGGCCCTTCCGCACCTACGACCTGCTGGAGCTGTTCGCCTTCGTGCGCCCGGCCCGGTTCTGCCTGCCGACGCCGAACGGTCTGGCCGATGCCGCCGGCCTGCCCCGCCCCGCGACCCTGGCGCGCGCCGCCGAGACGCTGTTCGGCGCGGCGCGCGCCCTGCTCGCGGAACTCGCCCGCACCGACGATCCCGATGGCGCGGCGGCCGAACTTGCGCTCGACGCCTCTGAGGCCGGCTGGCTCTGGGGCCCGTTCGTGCTGGCGGCGCTGGGCGTGCCGGAGCGCCGCCCGGCCGGCGGGGCGGGCTTCGCCGTCTGGGAGCGCCTGCCGCAATGGACCGAATATGCGCCGGAGCCTCAGCCCTCCAACCGGCCGGTGGAGCCCGAGGAGGCCCGGCGGCGGCTCGCGGAGATGCTCGAGCCGGAAGCGGAGGACCGGCCGGGCCAGGCCGACTACGCCTCGGCCGCCTCGGCCGCCTTCCGGCCGCGCGAGCGGGCCGGCGAGCCGCATATGGTGGTCGCCGAGGCCGGCACCGGGGTCGGCAAGACGCTCGGCTATCTGGCGCCCGCAAGCCTCTGGGCGGAGAAGAACGAGGCGCCGGTCTGGATTTCGACCTATACGCGCAACCTCCAGCACCAGATCGACGGCGAGCTCGACCGGCTGATCCCGGACCCGGCCGCCAAGCGCCGCCGGGTCGTGCTGCGCAAGGGGCGGGAGAACTATCTCTGCCTGCTCAACCTGGAAGAAGCCGTGCGCGGGGCCCGGCTGACCCCGAACGAGACGGTGCCGCTCGCGCTCGCCGCGCGCTGGGCGGACGCGACCCGGGACGGCGACATGACGGGTGGCGACTTCCCTTCCTGGCTTCCCGACCTGGAGGGGGCGGCCCGCATACGCGGGCTCGGCGACCGGCGGGGCGAGTGCCTCTATTCCGCCTGCGGCCATTACCAGCGCTGCTTCATCGAGCGGGGCGTCAGGCGGGCGCGCCGCGCCGACCTCGTGATCGCCAACCATGCGCTCGTCATGGTGCAGGCGGCGCTCGGCGGTCTCGACGATGCCTGGCTGCCGACCCGCTACGTGTTCGACGAGGGCCACCATCTTTTCGACGCGGCGGACAGCGCCTTCTCGGCCGACCTGTCGGGGCTGGAGGCGGCGGAACTGCGCCGCTGGCTGCTGGGCGCGGAGGGCGCCGGCTCGCGCGCGCGGGGGCTTGCGCGCCGCGCGGAGGACCTGGTGCCGGACGGCGGCGAGGCTGCCGGGGCGCTC
>JAJDYL010000159.1 GCA_022825195.1 Alphaproteobacteria bacterium | reverse complement strand
AACTGCGCCGCATCGAAATCCTCCCTCAATGGGATCCCTGCCCTCATACCGATACTCCAATCGCTGGATCGGCATTGAGTCAGAAGTCGATCTCCTTGGGAATCCCCTCAATGAGTCTCAAACCTCAACCGCTGGTATTACTCCAGCGCGCACTTCGCCGACCTTGAGGTCGCCGTCGAAACCGCGATCGGCGCTGCCGCAGACAACCCGCGCCAGCTCGGCGTCCTTTACACGCTGCAGGCCCAGCTCGCCGTCTCCACCGGCCGCCGCGAAACCGCCCGCGCCGGTATCGACGATCTCGAACAGGTCTCGACCCAACTCACCAGCCTTCAGGCCTGGGCTTCCTCGAACCGGCAGCCCATCCACCGGGCCCCGGAGTTTGCGGCCTGGCGAGACCGGGCTGACGAGGTCCACGACCGGTGCCAGCGCATGCGCACCGATTACCATCTCTCTGCCCACTTCCAGCGAACCGGCGTGTCCGGCGACACCGTTGCAACAACCCTCGCCCTCCTTCGGGACAACCGGTTCCAGAAGCCTCCCTCACCCGAGCAGATCGCCGCACAGCGCCAGGCCCGCGCCGAGACCCGCGCAGACTCCCGCGAGGAATCGGCCTCCATGAGCGCCTGACCCACCGCTCACCGCAGAAACCCCAGGAGAGCATCCAGCCATGAACCCCGAACTGCATGCCTTCTTCCTCGACCCGTCCGCATCCGGCCATTTCCTGCACGCCGAGCTCTCCCAGGCCTATCGGGCGGCATACGAACAGGCGGGGGGGCAGCACGAACTCATGGCCTACGCCGACGAGTTCGACTTCCTCCTCGAGGAGACCCGCGAATACCTCGACGATGAGGCGGAACACCACCTCTACCCGGAATATGTCAGCAACCTCGCCGACCTGCAGGCCACTCTCCGGGCAATGGGACGACGCTCCGCCCAGGCCAGCGACCTGCAGATCGAATTCCGTCAGAGCCTCGAGGAGATCGAAGACCTCCGCATCCGCTACGGCGAAGGCCTGCTGGCCGGAGACGACCCCGCCTACGAAAGCTGGCTGGAAGCCCGCCAACGCACCCTGGCGGAAGTCGAGCGCCTCCGCGCCGACCCCGACATGGCGCCCCACCTCGACCGCGTGGTGACCAACCTCCCCGAACTTGCCAATGCCGCGACGCCGGCGACCCTCGCAGAACACGCCAGCGTGCAAGCGACAACGCCGAGCGCTCCGGCTGACCCCTCCCCCGACGCGGAGACCCGCCCGGCTATGTCAGCCGACGCACGCAACGCCTTGTCAGCTGCTCTAGACGCCGCAGCCGACCCGGCACTGAGGCCGTACCTCGAACCGACACTCCAACGGCTGAGGGAAGCCTTGCCCGAACTCGCCCAGACTGCCGATTCAGAACGCGCCACAGCCCAGCCGAGCAATCGCCCCCTGGTCTGGGCCGGCATCGGGTCGCGTGGGACCGAGAACGAGCCCATGCCGCAGTCCGTCCTCGCCGACATGACCGAACTCGCACGCCGCATGGCGGCCGCCGGCTGGCATCTCTCTTCAGGAGGCGCGGACGGCTCCGACACGGCCTTCGCCAACGGCACCCCCGTCGACCAGCGCACGATCTGGGTCCCCTGGGCCGGTTACAACGACCTCTCCGGACCCGACTGCCACCCGATTCCCCGGAACCGCCTGCAGCAGTCCCTGGAACTCGCAGAACGCATCCACCCCGCCTGGGACAAGTGCTCCCAGGGCATGCGCAAGCTCCACGCCCGCAACGGCCTGATCCTGCTCGGCCGCGATCTCGACCGGCCCGTCGATGCCGTCGTCGCCTACACCCAGGGCGGCAAGCTCCAGGGCGGCACCGCCCAGGGCCTCCGCATCGCCATGGAGCACAACATCCCCATCTTCAATCTCGGCTCCATGACGATGGAACAGGCCTGGGAAAAGCTCCAGGCCCTGCAGCGCTCTCTTCGCCCGGACGCAGCGGTCCGGCCCGCCGCGGAAACCGGCCGGAAGGAGGCAGCGGGGCAGGGCGCTTCACGCAGCTACGACGCCGACACCGCCTGCGTCTTTCGCTTCAGCCGCGACGAATGGGGCATCTTCAGCAACTTCTTCCCTTCCATCCAGGCGATCGACGCCGGCGGACATACGTTCAAGACCTCGGAGCACCTCTACCAGGCAGCGAAATTCCGCGGGTCCCCCGACGTCCAGGCGCGGATCGCGGGCGCCCCATCGGCCAAAGATGCCGCCGCCATGGGCCGCGACACCGCCAACGCCCCGGACGCCGACTGGAACGGCCGCCGCATGAACGCCATGCGCTGGGTCATCCGCATGAAGCGCGAGGCCAATACCGAACTGGTCGACGCCGCGCTCCGCAAGACCGGCGACCGCTCGATCGTCGAGTTCTCGCGCCACGATGCCTTCTGGGGCGCGCAACCCCAGGGCAACAGCCTGGTCGGTCAGAACATCCTCGGACGGCTCTGGATGGAACTCCGCCAGCACATACGCGACGGCGATCCCCGCGCGCTTGCTTCCGCCTGGGAGGATCCCCTCACCCCAAAAACGGTCGCCCGGGCGCCTGCAGCTCACGCCGCTGAAGCGGACCTGCCCGCATCGCCCGGGCTCACCACCCGCCGCCAGTTTCTCCAGACCACCGGAAACGACTGGGCCGCCGCCCACGAGGACCCGGCCGCGGCCGCCGCAACCTGGCAGAGCATCAAGACAGACTACGCCTCGCTGTACGCCGCGTCCGGAGACCGCATCAACCATCTTCCCTACCAGGAGGGCTTCGCCGGGTTTCGCGATCTAGTCGCCGGCGCCGTGCGGGACGGCACGTGCCCACCCGACCACCGCGACCGCCTCCAGGCCCTGCACCAGACCCTCGAAACCCAGGCCAGCCGCCACGACACGGTCTCCGACGCCGCGAGCCGCCTCGACGACGCCTTCTCCCGGCTGCAGGACCTGAAGGAGAAGGCGAACTCGGAAGAGGGACATACCATCGAGACCATGCCGGGCTACACCGCCTGGCTCCGCGACCGCGATGCGGCCGTCGCGCGCTGGCACGAGCTCGCCGCGGACCCCGCGCACAAGGAGCTCAAGGAGCACATGCACATCGTCGCGCCGGACATGATGGCCGAGCGGATCGCCGCGCTCTCGAACGGACCGCTCGCCAGCATCCACGAGCCGCGCGCCGACTACCCGGTTCCTTCATCCGGACACGATGTCTACACGCATTCCCTGCAGCCGCTCTCCCGGATCTATGAGCGCGCTCTGGCCTTCGTTGACCGCGATCCGAACCTCCTCCCCTACGCGCCGCAGTTCGACGAGCTGAAGGCCGCCCTGTCGACGGCCCTCGACGAATGCAGCCATACGCCCGACCTCGTGACCAAGCTCACCACCCTTCGCACCACCCTGAACGAAAACCAGGAACACAAGAACCGGGCGCAAGCCCTCGCCGACAACGTCTCCAGGGCGAGCCATAATCTCTGCAGCCTGAATAGCTGGGCCACACACGCCGGCCGACCCGTTCACGAAGCGCCCCGGTTCAAGGCCTGGCGCGAGGAGGCCGATCGTACGCTGCAGGACTACGAGGCGGCCAAGACCAACCCGGCCCTTGCCGTTCACCTCGACCGCGCCGACAGCCTTGGCGTCCTCACCGAAACCGCGGTCCCGATGCTCCGGGACGACCGCTTCCGCGAGCCGGTCGCCGCCGCGGCCTCGATGGCTGCCAGCCGGCAGCGCTCCGAAGAGGCCGAGGAGCATTACTCGATGAGCGCCTGATCCGACCCGGAGGACAACCCTGACCGAAAACCGCCTCACCCCAAGACACCTCTCCGACCTGCTCAAGCCCCATGCCGAAGCCGTCTGCCGGCTATACCTTCCGGCCGGCCGGAAGACCGGCGACTACTGGCAGGCCGGCGACGTCCACAACAACCCTGGCCAATCCCTCTATGTGCACCTGACCGGCAGGAGGATTGGGCACTGGAAGGACACGGCCACCGGAGACCGCGGCGACCTCCTCGATCTCATCAAGCATGCGCGCGGCCATCCCAAGCTCGGGCACGCCATGGCCGAAGCCAGGCAGATCCTGGGCGTCGCCGACGCGCCCCGAAGCGCGAAGCCCAGACCCGCACCCGCCGCGCCCCGGCCGGCGCCTGCCCCACGGCCCGTCACGAACGATGATGACGACGTTTCGTCTAATACCGCCAATGCGCGCCGCCTCTGGGATGTAGGTGACGGTCAGGAAGTGCATTTATTTGCTGAAGTCGGCAGGTGATCACGTCACCGCCGTATCCAGCGGTCTGGTGTTGGAGGCCTTCTTCGGCGGAGCTGTGGGTAACCAGCCCGCCGCAGCGACCGTCGAGGAGT
>JAJDYL010000093.1 GCA_022825195.1 Alphaproteobacteria bacterium | reverse complement strand
CCCTGATCGCAGAGCGATAACCCCTCGCCATTCCTTCACCCGCATGGTGAAAACCAAAATACGCCCAACAGGACGCTCAAATCATTGTAGGAAAGGCATCGGACAACAGGCCACCCCTGCCGCAGCTCGCCGATCAGGGCTAATCGAGGCCGCTGGTATTAGTTCTTCAACTCCTTCACAGTATTTCGTTCGTTTGTTTCGCAGGAATCCGCTCGTCCGAACCCGGTTCCCCGCAATTGTTATCACCGGATAGCTCATCGCACGTTTGCGCCGCAGCTTCGCGCAATTCGAGTTTGCGAGCGTCGATGCGCTTGCGGCGCTCCGGTCTATAGTCCTTTGTCAATTCGCTAAAGGCGTGCCGTCCGCTCATTGGATCGATCCTTCCTCTTTCCGCTCCTCGATATGCTCATCGTAGAGCCTGTCCGCCAGCGGCACGAAACGCCTGTAGAAGCGTTTGTCGCCGGTCTTGTCCCCGCCGGGGCGCGGGGGCGGCGAGGCGGGCCGATGACCGAACGCGCCCGCCTGACCGATGCGCTCGCGCTGGCGGCCAGACCGCGCGAGCGCGAATACGCCATCCGCGATACCGCCCTGCAAGGCTTCTTGCTGCACGTCCAGCCCAACGCCGCGCGGTCCCGGGTGTTCCACTTCCGGCGCGACGGCGCGCCGCGCCGGGTCACGCTCGGCAAGCCCGAAATGGTGAAGGCCACCATGAGCTACCTCAACAGCGCTATCCTGCCCGCGCCCGGCCATCTCCGCGTCGGCCCGGTCGTGCGCGCCGACATCGCCCGCTTCTTCCATGAATACGGACGCAGGAAGCCGGGCGGCGCGAACCGCAGTCATGACATACTGCGCAACATGTTCGACTGCGCCATCGCCTGGGGCCATCGGCCCGAAGCCGCCGGGAACCCGTGCAAGGGCATCGTCCGCTACCGGCGCCCGCCGCGCGGGCGGCTGCTCGGCGCGGCGGACCTTGCGAGGCTCGGCGCGGTCCTGCGCCGGCGCGAGGACGACAACCCGGTCTGCGTCGCGGCGGTACGGCTGCTCCTGCTGACTGGATGCAGGCCAGGGGAGATACGCCGTCTGCGCTGGTTCGAGGTCAAGCCCGACCGCTTGGCCCTGATTGACTCGAAGACGGGACCGAGGCACGTTCTGCTCGGCGACTCGACGCCGAGCCAAGCCGTCGAATGTGTGGCAGTGGCGGTGCAACGGAAGCTGTTGCGGGACGGGGACGCCGACAGGCGATCCCGTAGTTGAGCGGCAGAAACGGCACCTTTCGAGGTATTCGGGCCGCAGCCTGCTCTCGCACCTTGCCGGGGAAAGCGAATGCTAAGAAGCAGCGAACTAAATAACCTGTCTGTCGCTGAATTACTAAGGTTATATGTTGGCATCAGCGAGCAGCTTCGATTTCGCGGAATCACGCGAGGGGAGAATGTTCCCACGGGAGACTTAGCAGAATTTCTTTTCTGCCATTCTTACTCGTGGATACAAGCGAGTAATTCCGAGAAGGCTTTTGATGCTAAAGACAACGAAGGCAAGCGGTATCAGATCAAGGGACGGCGCATTCATCAACGTACGAGTTCCCGACAACTCTCAGCCATACGTGATCTCGACGGATTTGACGTCTTAGCGGCAGTTCTTTTCGATCACGATTATCGGGTGTCCCGCGCTGCTTTGATTCCAAACAGAATAGTTCGGAAGCGTAGCGTGCATGTAGCACATGATAACAAATGGCAATTCATGCTGACAGATGATGTATGGAACGAAGAGAGCGTGAATGACGTTACCGGGATCTTAGAAAACACTTGGAATCAACTATGTTCTACGAAGCCGATACAGGAATCTTTAGGCAATCATGTTAGCTTACCAATGCAGAAGGTAGAGGAAAAACCTAGAGAGAAATTCGTGGATAAAAAGTCAGCCATGGCGCGAGTCAATTCCGAGCAAGGAGATTTATTATTGAATAACCTTAATACCAGTTACTCGAAGGTTAATGCGGCAAAACCTGTATGGTGGTTCAATATTGATCCGCGTAAGTTTCAGAATGACCTGCATCTACTCTGCGCCAAGAATACGGGATTTATTTGGTTGACAATCAAGGCAGGCATGTTCGATAGCCTAGAACGAATGTTCCGAATCCGACCTGATAAGGGGTTGGTGGATCTGGAAATTTCTTGCGGCAGAGAACGGTATATGCACGACGTGAAGAGCGGCGGGAATGGGTACGATTTCCGCCCGCATATTCGACGAGAATGGTCCTGATGGACCATCAGGCAGCTAATGATCTTCGTGCCTGCCTGCAATAGTGGACGACTTGGCGACGCTCGGAGCGATTTTGCGCTTGCTTGAAGATGAAAGCCGGACTGGGGTCGAGGAAGCGGACGGGACAGATGCGCCCGCTTCCAGGACCCCGGCGGCGCAGGGCCCTATCGGGTCGATAACGAAAACCACATCCCCGGACCGGAGCGGGACTCCACCGGGTCGATAACGAAAAGCACGCCCCGGCAGCGCCGGCGGGGCGTCAGCCGGACGGCAATGGAAGGTCGGCGGGGTCGAGGATTGCATCCTGCCGCTTCAGCGCGGCCTGCACCGCGGAGACTGCGAAACGCCCGTCGGCTTCGAGTGCGGCGGCGATGCCGGCGGCCTGGCCGGTGGCGAAGGAGGTGCCCATGACCCGGATGGCGGCGCCGGCCTTCCGGTCCCCGTCGGCGAGGCGGCCGGCGCAGAACAGGTTCGCCGTGTCCGCGCTTCGCAGGCACCCGAGCGGTATCTCGTATGCGCCCCGGTCCGGCGGGAAGTCGTAGCTGCTCTCATAGGTGGCGCGGTCGTGCCATTCCGCGCCCCAGCCGCCGAGCGCGATGCAGTCGTCGAAGCCCGTGCGGCTTTCGATGTCGGCCCAGGCAAGCTGGCGCATGCAGTTGAGATGGCGCGACTCGCGCGTGCCGAATTCCGGGCCCGTCGCGACGAGATAAGCGTTCTCGCAGCCCTCGATCGTCCGGAGCACTTCCAGATAGACCCAGGCCTGCCGCCGGCCCCGGGCCTCCGCGGCCGACATGGAGAGGCTGTCGCGGGGGTCGTAGTCCTCCGAGGCGAGATAGACGACGGCATCGCCCGATATGGGCAGGCGCGGGACCACGCCGCGGTCCTTGGTGAGCACCCTGGCCCGCGGCCCGAAGCCCGCGACCGCCGCGGCAATTCGGTCGGCCGTAATGGAGACGGACGGCGCGATGCCGCCGAACCGCGTGCCGAGCGTGCCGAGATTCACGTCCGCGCCGTTGCCGTAGCGGGTGCTGGCCCCGGCGAAGGCCGCCAGGTCGCCCTCACCGGTGCAGTCCACGAAGGCTTTGGCGGAGAAGGTCTCCAGGCCCGAATGGCCGGCGACGGTGACGGTCGTGATCCGGCCCTCGCGCCGCTCCGCATCCGCAACGAAGCTCGTGAACATCACGGTCACGCCCGCCGCGGCGGCCATGTCGTCGAGGACGGGTTTCAACGCTTCCGGCTCGAAGGTGAGGAACACGCCCCGATGCCGGTGCGGCCCGCTGACGGCGCCTTGCCTGCGCAGGCCCTGCATGACCTCCTCGGCGACGCCGCCGACGACGCGGCGCGGGGTCTCGCCAAGCGTGTAGAGGCCGCAATAGGTGACGACATTGCGCATCGTCGCCGCCCCGCCCAGGCAGTTGTACCGTTCCAGCAGAAGGGTTCTGGCGCCCATGCGCGCGCTTGCGACGGCGGCGGCCACGCCCGCCGAGCCGCCGCCGGCGACGATGACGTCGTAATCGGTGCGTTCGGTCGTCAAGGAAGTGCTCCTCCCGGTCGTCGCGCCGCAGGCAGGGCCGGCCTATGCGATGAAGGCATCGGAGGCCCAGGCGCGGCGAAGCGCGGCGAGCGCGCCGTCCTCCAGCGGTCCGAGGCCGGGGGCCGCGAGCGCCTGGTGGACATGCGCCATCTCGGCGACGCCGAAGACCACGGTCGAAACCGCGGGATGCGACAGGCCGAAGCGGACCGCCGTCTGCGAGCGGGTCTCGCTGCGCTCGCCGAGCGCCGCACGCACCGCCCGGGCGCGCGCTTCCTCCGCTTTCATTTCCGCGTTTGCGGTGATCGGGATTTCCCGCCCGTGGCGCTCGTCCGCCGCAAGCACGCCGGCCGCGAAGATGCGAATGTTCATCACGCCGACATCGTGTTCCCGGCAGGTATCCAGCAAGCCGGTGAAGTCCGAACTCGTCCAGTTTCCGCCCGTCCCGTTGCCGAGCGCGAAGCCGGCAGTCGGGTTGAGCATGTTGTAATAGACCTGCGCCATGTCGAAACGGCCCGACGCGATCGCGGCGCGGACCGTGGGTCCGTCGCCGAGCGCGGTGAAGCCGACATGGTCGAACAGGCCCTCGCTGCGCAGGCCGTCGAAGCAGTCCATGACGCCGAACGCCTCGTCGAGCGTAATCGTCGCCCGGTCCGGTTCGGGCACCAGCGGGTTGTGGAGGATCAGCAGGTCCACCCGGTCCACCTTGAGGCGTTCCAGGCTGCCCTCTATCGACGCGCGCACCTGGTCCGGGAAATTGTCGCGCCGCGAGGCGTCGAGCCGGACCTTGGTGCTGATGCGGGGCCGCCTGTCCGCCGGCAGCTCGCCGATCAGCCAGCTGATCGCCTTCTCGGACTCGCCGTTGCCGTAGTCGGCGGCGGTGTCGATCCAGTTCATGCCCGCGTCGAGGCAGGCCGCGATGCACTCCCGCTTCACCTCGTCCGGCTTGTGCAGCAGCAGTCCACCGACGAAGCCGCCGCCGAGGGTGAGTTCGGAAATCTCGATATTCGTGCGGCCGAAACGTCGCCGGTTCATGGGGCAGGGCCTCCGTCGGTGTCGTGATTTTTCAGGTTTTTGCAGTTTTCAGCCGGGGTCGTTGTCCGGCTCGGCGTCTTCCTGCGCCAGCGGCTCGGCGGCTGCAAAGGCCGGGTGGGCGGAGAGCCGCGCGTCGATGGCGGTGATGTTCGGATAGGGCGAGAGGTCGCAGTCGAAGCGCCGGGCGTTGAAGACCTGCGGGATGAGGCAGACATCGGCCATGGTGATCGCGTCGCCGAAGCAGCATGCGCCGGCCGTCCGGGCGAGTTCGGGCTCGATGCCGCCGAAGCCTTCGGCGATCCAGTGCCGGTACCAGGCGAGCACCTGGTCCTGGCTGCATCCCATTTCCCGGCGCAGATAGATCTGGATGCGGAGATTGTTCACCGGGTGCATGTCGCAGGCGATCAGGCCGGCAAGCGCACGCACGCGCCCCCGCTCGACCGGGTCCCCGGGCAGCAGCGGCGGTTCCGGATGCGTTTCCTCCAGATATTCGAGGATCGCGAGCGACTGCCCGAAGACCGTGCCGTCCACCTCCAGCGCCGGCACCAGGCCCTGCGGGTTCTTCGCGCGGTAGGCCGCCTGCTTGTGCTCGCCGCCGTCGCGCGAGAGATGCACATAGGCGGATTCGTGCGCCGCCCCCTTGAGGTTGAGCGCGATGCGCACCCGGTAGGCGGCCGTGCTGCGCCAGTAGGTGTAATGGATCATGCGTTCCCCAAGCCTCCCGCCGGGCGGTTGCGTCGGCGACTATAGAGGCAATGCGCCGGGGCCGGAAACGGAAGCCCGGCGTTGCGGGTCGGCTATGGATGGCGAGGAAGCCGGTGCGGGACCGGACCGGCGCCCGCTCAAGCCTACCCTTCGGTTCCGCACATTCCCGTCATACCCGAACCCTCCTCTGTCATGCCCGGACTTGTTCCGGGCATCCATGCGGCCGTGCGGCGGAAGCGGTGAAAGTGGATGCCCGGAACAAGTCCGGGCATGACGATATGGGGCATGACGGGATCGGAGCCGGATATGTCGAGCAGCCGGTATCGGGAAGACGCCGGTCGGCCATTCCACTCCCCGGAAAGAATACAGGGACGCACGATGGCGTCCCTGGAGTCACAATGATCGGACCCTGTTTTCCCTATCTGGGCGACGGTCCGATGGATCATATTGCCCTAAATGCCTCTGGACTGCCTGGCAACCGAAAATCGGTCCGGATCGATTTTGTCCGCGCGATACAGGCTCTGCATCCGTCCTCCTTCCATACAAGCGGACAGTCATCTCAGGCGTTTCCGGCGAGCGCATACCGTCCGGAATGAACCCCGGCTTTCCTGCTCGGGGGCGGGGACAGGCGAGGGCAGGCGCGGGTCGGTCGTGAGTGGCGGGGCCGGGGGGAGCACCACGCTCCCGCAGACCGTGAGAACCACAGCCTTCCCAACCGTGCCTTCAATGTCGGGACGGGAGCCGAATATGTCAAGCAGTTGGTATCGGGAAGGCGCAGCGGAAGCTCCGGCGTCTTTGCCGCCGGCGCGCGGGTCGGCTATGAGTGGCGCGGGACGGGGCGGGAACCCGCACACCGCCGGAAACCGGGAGCCGAAGATGAAAGAATTCAGGGACGGGCCGCTTGCGGACGAGATGATGGGCGAGGCCTGGCCGGCGGTGCAGCCGGGCGCCGACCCTGTGCTCTACGGCTATGCGGAGCTTCGTCCGGGCGATCCCGTCGAGGTTCGCAGCCTGCAGACCTTCGAGCTGGTCTATACGGTCGGCCGCTACGGGCTCGACGATACCGGCAGCATCCGCGTCTCCTTCCGCTCGCTCGGCGACTGGGGCGGGCTCCAGATGGACGACCCCGCCGGCTACAACTATGTCACGGCGCGCTCCAGCAAGGGCGTGCCGATCCGGCTCTCCTACGTCTCGCACGGCGCGCCCCGGCCCCGCTGGAAGGCGCTGACGGCGCATGTCATGGGCGGCTTCCTGCGCGAGGGCGACACCATCCACATCACCTTCGGCGACACCTCCGGCGGGTCCCCCGGCATGCGGATGCAGACGATGGTGGAAATGGATTTCCAGTTCCGCGTCCTCGCCGATGTCTGCGCCGTCGGCCACCATGTGCCGATCCCGAATTCGCCCGCCATCTCGGTCGTGCCGGGGCCGCCGGTCTGCTGGCGCGCGGTGCTGCCGTCGCTGCGCCGCCCCGGCGAAACCTTCCAGTTCGGGCTGAAGGCCGAGGATGTATGGGGCAACCCGACCGACCGGGCGAGCGGCCGGTTCGCGCTGGAATGCACCCTGCCGGTGTCCGGCCTGCCGGCGGAGGTCGAATATCCGCCCGGCCGCAAATCGGTCTGTTTCGAGGGCCTCACGGTCGCCGAGCCGGGCATTCTGCGTATCGCCGTCCGCGACCCGGAGGGACGGCTTGCGGCGGAATCGCATCCGCTCGTGGTCCGGGACGGGCCGTTCAGCGGCTATTGGGGCGACCTGCACGGGCAGAGCGGCGAGAGCATCGGCATCACCACGGCGCGCCAGTATTTCGATTTCGCCCGCAACAAGTCGTTCCTCGACGCGACCGCCCACCAGGCGAACGACTTCCAGGTCAACAACACCTTCTGGGAGCATGTGAACGAACTGACGGCGGCGCACCACCAGGACGGGCGGTTCGTCACCTTCCCCGGCTATGAGTGGTCCGGCAACACGGCCGTCGGCGGCGACCGCAACGTCTATTTCCGCCGCGAAGGCCGGCCGATCCACCGCTCCTCGCACGCCCTGCTGACGGACCGCTCCGACCTCGACACGGACGCGCCCAACGCCAACCGCCTGTTCGAGATGCTGGCGGACGAGGACTGCTTCATCTACGCGCATGTCGGCGGCCGCTATGCCGACATTTCCTATGCGCACGACCCGCGCCGGGAAGCCGCGATGGAGATCCATTCGGCCTGGGGCACCTTCGAGTGGCTGCTGACCGACGG
Source organism: Alphaproteobacteria bacterium (assembly GCA_022825195.1). Classification (GTDB taxonomy): domain Bacteria; phylum Pseudomonadota; class Alphaproteobacteria; order Bin95; family Bin95; genus Bin95. Next base: position 15,215 of record JAJDYL010000093.1, on the reverse strand, counting down.
GTTCCCGCTCGGGCACCGCTCCGGCGTCGTCTGCAACAGCGACGGCCACAAGGGCCGGCCCGGCGCCAGCTATCCCGGCGCCTCGACCTTCGGGGCCTATGGCGGGCTCACCTGCTTCTACGCGACGGAACTCACCCGCGACGGCATCATGGATGCGGTCCAGCGCCGCCATACCTACGGCACGACCGGAACCCGGATGCATCTCGACGTGCGCGCCCGGTTCCGGACCGGCGGCAAGCTCTTCGAGCGCGACCCGCACGCCTTCGAGGGCGAGGCGCCGCGGCCGGTCGGCGACATCATGATGGGCGACATCGCGCAGACCGACGATGCGGCGGTCAAGCTGTCGCTGGAAGTCGTGACCCAGTCGCCGATCGAGCGGATCGAGGTGCGCAACGGCACGGAGGTGTTCCGCACGCTCCGCCCGCACGGCGCGGACGCGCTCGGCTCCCGCATCCGCGTGCTCTGGAGCGGCGCGGAATATCGCGGGCGCGGGCGCGAGACCAACTGGAAGGGCCGGGCGCGCTTCCAGCACGCAGCCATCGCCCGCATGGAGCCCATCAACGCCTGGAACAAGGAGCGCCTGCTGGAGCAGCGAGGGCCGGACACCATCGTGTTCGACGCCATCACGACGGGCAATTTCGGCGGCTTCGACGCATGGCTGGACGAGGGGCCGGACAGCATGTTCCATCTGACGAGCAATCTGGGCGCGCTCGACCATCCGCTTGCCGAGATCGGCCTTGAGGACTGGGTCATGGAGGCGGGCGGCCTTGAACGGCGGATCAGGGTGTTCCGGCTGCCGGACGAGCTGACCTGCCGGGAGTTCTCGACGGAGCTGGAGGTGCCGCTTTCGGCCAGGGGCGACAACCAGATCTGGGTGTCGGTGTTCACCGAAGACGGCTTCCAGGCGTGGAGCAGCCCGATGTTCATTTACCGCGAGGACGACTGGCCGCGCTGACCGGGCGGCGCTGCAACCGGAATTTCATAAACCGCCACTAGGGTCGCTCGGTTCCGCAAATCCGGGGTGGAGCGATGGCGCGCATAGCAGTCAACGGTCTCGGGCGCATCGGCAAGCTGTTCCTGCGCGCGCTCGGCGAGGCCGGGCGCCTTGGCGACGTCGTGCTTGCGAACGACAGGGCAGGCGACGCCGCCACCCACGCGCATCTCATGGAATTCGATACCGTGCACGGGCGCTGGAAGGCCCGCATCGACCACCGGCCGGGCGTGGTCTCGGTCGACGGCCATGGTATCGAAGTCACGGAAGCGGAGCGCATCGAGGACCTGCCGCTGGCGGAGCGCGACATCGACCTGGTCGTGGACTGCACCGGCCGTTTCAGGACGGTGGAGGCGCTCCGGCCCTATTTCGACGCCGGGGTCGCCAAGATCCTGGTGTCCGCACCCGTCAGGGAAGAGGGGGCGCTCAATCTCGTCCATGGCGTCAATCACGGGCTTTACGACGCCGGGCGGCACGATGTGGTGACGGCGGCAAGCTGCACCACCAATTGCCTGGCCCCGGTGGTGAAGGTGCTGCATGAGGAGATCGGCATCCGCCACGGCTCGATCACGACCGTCCACAGCGCGACGAACACGCAGACGATCGCGGACCGGCCGCACCGGGACCTGCGCCGGGCGCGCTCGGCGCTCAATGCGCTCGTGCCCACGACGACGGGCTCGGCGACGGCCATCGGCCTCATCTATCCCGAACTCGCAGGGCGGCTGAACGGCCGTGCGGTGCGGGTGCCGCTGCTGAGCGCCTCGCTGACCGACTGCACCTTCGAACTGGCGCGCGAGAGCGACGAGGAGGAAATCAACGCACTGTTTGCGCGCTGGGCGGAAGGACCGCTCAGGGGCATCCTTGGCTATGAGCCGCGGCCGCTGGTCTCGACGGACTTCCTGAACGACCCGCGCTCGGCCATCGTGGACGGGCCGGCGACCATGGTGGTGAACGGCACGCAGGCCAAGATTTACGCCTGGTACGACAATGAGTGGGGCTATAGCTGCCGCCTCGCGGACATTGCGGGCCTCGTGTCGGACAGCCTCGAATGAACGCGCAGCCTCCGGCAGGGCGCGGCGCCGTCGCCGCCTATATCGCGGTCACCGCCGCCTACTGGGCCTTCATGCTGACCGACGGCGCCTTGCGCATGCTGGTGCTGCTGCATTTCCACACGCTCGGCTTCTCGCCCGTCCACCTCGCATACCTGTTCCTGCTCTACGAATTCATGGGCATCGTGACCAACCTCTCCGCCGGCTGGGTCGCGGCCCGCTTCGGCCTCACCTCGACGCTCTATGCCGGGCTCGGACTGCAGATCGTGGCGCTTGCGGCGCTGACGCAGCTCGACCCGGCCTGGACGGTGGCGCTCTCCGTCGCCTTCGTCATGGCGGCGCAGGGCCTCTCCGGCATCGCCAAGGACCTCTCCAAGATGAGCGCCAAGAGCGCCGTCAGGCTGCTTGCGCCGGCGGAGGAGCAGGGCGCGCTGTTCCGCTGGACGGCGACCTTGACGGGCTCGAAGAACGCGGTGAAGGGCCTGGGCTTCCTGCTGGGGGCGGCGCTGCTGGCGCTTGCGGGCTTCGAGGCGGCGGTGGTCGGCATGGCTGCGGTGCTGGCGGTCATCCTCGCGGCCGTCATGGTGTGGATGCCGGCGGGCCTGCCGCGCGGCGACCGGAAGGCGAAGTTCCGCGAGGTGTTCTCCAGAAGCCCGCTGGTGAACCGGCTTTCCGCCGCGCGCCTATTCCTGTTCGGCGCCCGCGACGTGTGGTTCGTCGTGGCGCTGCCGGTCTATTTCTACACGGTGCTGTCCGACGGCACGCCGGACTCGGATCGCGCCGCCTTCTTCCTTGTCGGCAGCTTCATGGCGCTCTGGATCGTCGGCTACGGGGCCGTGCAGGCGCTCGCCCCGAAACTGTTGCGCGCACGGGAGAAGAGCGTCCGCGACGCCGTAAAGCTGGCGCAGTTCTGGGTCGGCGCGCTGACCCTGATACCGGCCCTGCTCGCCATCGCCGCGGCGGTGTTGGAGGGCGCTCTTCTGACGGCGGTGCTTGTAGCGGTGCTGCTGGTTTTCGGCGGCGTCTTCGCCCTCAACTCCTCGCTGCACTCTTACCTGATCCTGGCCTTGAGCCGCGCCGAGCGCGTGACGATGGATGTCGGCTTCTACTACATGTCCAATGCCGCCGGGCGCCTTGTCGGCACGCTCCTCTCCGGCATCAGCTTCCAATTGGGCGGCCTCGTCGCCAGTCTTGCAGTCGCGGCGGGCATGGCGGCGCTCAGCTGGGCATTCGCCGGTACGCTCGTCCGCCGCGCCGGCATCGACGCTGGACAGGAGGGCGAGGCCGATGCAAGGGGATGAACTGCTGGAGGCGGGGTTTGCGTTCGAGACGGTGGCGTTCTCGGTCGAGCGCCGGTTCCAGGAAGCGAAGCTGCGCGCGGCAGGCATCGACGCCGGGCGTTACGGCGACATGGCCGATCCGACCTTCCTCGGGCATGGCGCGCTCAAGGCCATGCACGAGTCCGGCATCTCGATTCTCGGCCAGGTGCACATGACGCAGCGTTTCCGCCTGCGCCGCGCCGTGCGCCTGGACGAGCCGCTGACGGTGGCCGGCGAAGTGACGCGGATCGACACCGTGCCGCGCGGCCGGCAGGTCCGGTGCCGCTTCAGCTACACCGACGGGGAGGGCAGGGAAGTCTGCGAGACCGAGCGCTCCGGCCTGCGTCCCGACCCGGCGCGCAGGCGGGGGCCGGGCGGCGGCTCCACTCCGCCCGACGAGGAGGGCTTCCGGCAGGTCGCCGAACACCGCCTGACGCCGGAGGGCGTGGCGGCCTACAGCGACGACACGATGAACGCGATCCACAACGACCCCGAGGTCGCGGCGCGGTTCGGCTTCCGCGCGCCCATCGCGGCCGGCCTCATGGGCATCCACTACTACATCGCCGCGCTCTCCGGGGACCGCATGCCGGAGCGGCTCGACCTCGCCATCCGCTTCCTGCGCCCGATGTTCTGGGACGACAGGCTGAGCCTCCAGCGCCGCAACGGCCGCATGCGCCTCGTCAATCCGGAGGGCAAACCGGTTTCGGAGGCGGAGTTTTCGCCGCAACAGGCCGGCAGTCCGCGCTTGGAGGAGGCATGAGCGGCCGCGGACAATCATGCGGTCGGGGTTCCGACTGCCGGCGCTTTACGGGCTGCCTGCGGCGTTCGCCAGCGTCAGGCGGCGGCCTTCAGCGGCCTATGTCGTCGAAGTGAGCCAAGGCAAGCATATTGCGTCGTTGATGAACGATTCGAAGGATTACCGGCTCATCGCCGGCCGCCGGTATCCGGGCAAAGAAGATGACATGCCGACCGTAGTTCACCGAGCGCAGGCCGGTTGCGAACAGGCTTCGATCGCGTCCCTTGTCGGGATCGGCCGCGATTCCTTCGAACGCCCCTGCGAGACCCCGGAAATACTTCAACCATTGGTCCCGGCCCCAGGTCCTGACCGTATAGCGCCGGATGTCGTCCAGGTCCCGCTGCGCAAGGCGAGACAGTTTCACGGTCATTGCGCCTCAGTTACCGCAGGTCGGCGTCCGGTTCGTAGGCTCCAGGGTCGAAGTCGTCGAAGGCGCCCGCCTCCGCTTCGCGTCTGGCTGCTTCCAGTTCCGTCTTCAGTGCGTGGAACTGGCGTGCGCCGTCCCGTTCCATCAGCAGGCGGACTCCCGCACGCACCACCTCGCTCATGTTGGCATAGGCGCCGGACTCGATCAGCCCGCGAGCATAGGCTTCCATTGGCGCGGTCAGGTGAATATTCGGCATCCGGAAACCCTATGTCGATTATTGTCGGATTCTGCCAGATGAAGCCGGCATCGTCGAGGAGGCAGATCGGGCAGTCTCCGCCGTCAGGAAACCTCCCGCGCCACGCGGTAGTTCCGCACATGGTCCGGTAGCGCCGTGCCGGGGTCCTGGCGGTCGTCGGGGACCGGCTCGCCCGGCGTCTTCGGCACGAAGGGGATGACGCCGGCCCAGACGGGATGGCCGTAATCCTCCTCGTCGTCGACCGGGCCGCCGGTGCGCACCTTGGCGGCCGCCTCGTCAATGGGCATGCCGAGGATGGTCGTCGCCTTGACCTCCTGCTCGTTGATCTCGCGCAGCTGCTCCCATCTGCCGGGGAACATCTGCTCGACGAAGATGCGCATGCGCTCGATCTTGTCCTCGCGGCGCGTGACCTTCCTTGCGGTCCCGAACAGCATGGCGGAGCGGTAGTTCACCGAGTGGTGCATGCCCGAGCGCGCCAGCACCAGGCCGTCGAGCTCCGAGACCGTCAGGCAGACCTCGCAGCCGGCCGACTTGCGCAGCATCCGGCTGGCGGAAGAGCCGTGCCAGTAGATATGGTCGCCCTCGCGCCAGTAGAGCGTCGGCGTGACCACCGGGGCGCCGTCCAGCACATAGCCGACATGCGCGAGCAGGCAGGAATCGAGAATCTCGTAGAGGCTCTCCTTGTCGTAGCGCCCGCGCTCATATTTGCGGCGCAGGCGGGAGCGGTTGCTGGGAGCGGTCGTGCGCACGAATTTTCCTCCTTGTCGTTCTTCTTCCGGGCGGCGGCGCCGTGATCCGGTTAATCCGGCAGCCTCACGCGGCAGTCGGCCAGCGCCACGCCGGGCGTCTCGCTGCGGGTGCGGAACACCGTGCCGCAATTCTCGTGCGGGCCGCCGCGCGAACCGGTGACGATGTACAGGTCGCGGAGGTCCGGGCCGCCGAAGCACACGCTGGTCACCATCGGCAGCGGCGCCGGGACGGAGCGGACCTCCTCGCCCTCGGGCGAGAAGACGGCCACCCGCCCGCCATGCGCGAGCGCCACCCAGACCGTGCCGTCCGCCGCCACCGCCAGGCCGTCCGGCACGTCGCCGGGACTATGCGCGAACACCCGCCAGGGGGACACGCCGCCCGCCTCGTCCACGTCATACACCCGGACGAGTTCCGCACGCGCGTCCGAGTGGTAGAGCCGCCGGCCGTCCGGCGAGAAGCCCATGCCGTTGGTGAGCATCACGCCGTCGGAGAGCGTGTGCGCGCCGCCGTCGAGATCGACCCGGTGCAGATGGCCCGGCCGCGGCTCCTCGCCGCCGAAGACCCGGAAGGCGAGCGAACCCGCCCAGAGGCGGCCCTGCGCATCGGTCGTGAAATCGTTGAAGCCGATGGCGTGTTCGGTCACATCGCTGTCGAGCAGCACCCGGCTCGGGCCGCCGGCGAAGCTCTTGAAGGCGAGGTTCCGCCCGCCCACGACCAGTCCGCCGGCCTCGTGCAGCGCCATGCCCCCGATGCCCCGGCGGTGCGGGAACTGCACCGAGACGCCGCCGTCCGCGTCCAGGCGGAACACGCCGCCGTTCGGCACGTCGGAAAAATAGAGGCACTGCCGCGCCGGGTCCCAGACGGGTCCCTCGATCAGCCCGTATCCGGTTGCGAGTTCTTCCATTTCCCCGGCGCCTCGTTACGCGGTCTGCTCGCTGATCGGCACGTCGTCGTCCCACGGAAAGACGATCCAGGTGTCCTGGCTCACCTGGGTCACGGTGGTGTCGACCATCGGCCGCCCCTCCGGCTTGGCATAGACGGTGGCGAAATGCGCCTTGGGCAGCATGGTGCGCACGATGCGGGCGGTGACGCCCGTATCGACGAGGTCGTCCACGATCAGGAGGCCCTCGCCGTCCTCGCCCTCCAGCGCCTTCAGGACCACGGGGTCGCGCTGGTCGCGGTCGTCGTAGGAGGAGATGCAGACGGTGTCGACGAACCGCAATTCCAGCTCGCGCGCCACGATGGCCGCCGGCACCAGCCCGCCCCGCGCGATACCGACAATGCCCCTGAACGGCCCCTCTTCGCTCAGCCGCCAGGCCAGCGCCTTGGTATCCCGATGCAGTTCGTCCCAGGTAACGGGAAACGATCTCTGGACCATCTGGCTAAAGCCCCAATTGGTGTTTGGCGACGATGTTGCGCTGGATCTCGTTGGACCCGGAATAGATCGAAGCCGCACGCAGGAAAAGATAGCTCGGCAGGAGGCCGTTGAAAGCCTCGTCGCCGACCGCCTCCCCGTTCCAGCCGTGGCGCAGCGCGTTCACGTCCATCGGCATCGCATAGTAGCCGGCCGCCTCGACGCCGAGCTCGGAAATGGCCTGCTGCACCTCGCTCCGCCGGACCTTTATCATCGAGGTGAGCGCGCCCAGCTCCCGGTCCGCCGAATAGGCGGCCAGCGCCCGCAGCATCGCCTGCTCGACGGAGAGAAGCTGGATTTCCACATCCGCGCAGCGCCGCCGGAAGTCGGGGTCGTCGATCAGCCGCCCGCCGTCGGCCGCTTCCGTGGCGGCGATGTCCCTGACGCGCTTCAGGGCTGTCTTGAGCTCGCCCACGCCGCCGCCGCTCATGCGCTCGTGCTGGAGGAGGTATTTCGCGACGGTCCAGCCCCGTCCCTCCTCGCCGACCAGGCTGGAGGCCGGCACGCGGACATCGGTGAAGAAGGTCTCGTTGACATGGCGCAGACCGTTCATGGTGACGATCGGCCGGACCTCGATGCCGGGTGTCGTCATCGGGAAGATCAGGAAGGAGATCCCGTCCTGTTTCTTCGGCTCCTCGCTCGTGCGCACCAGGCAGAAGATCCAGTCGGCATGGTGCGCGAGCGAGGTCCAGATCTTCTGCCCGTTGATGACATAGCCGTCGCCGTCGCGGACCGCGCGGGTCCTGAGCGAGGCGAGGTCGGAGCCGGAGCCGGGCTCCGAATAGCCCTGGCACCAGACGCGCTCGCCCGAGAGGATCTTCGGCAGGTGCTCCGCCCGTTGTTCTTCCGTGCCGAAGGCCATCAGCACCGGGCCCACCATGCCGAGGCCGAAGGCGGACAGGCGCGGCGCGCCCGCCAGCCCGGCCTCCTCGTCGAAGATGTAGCGCTGCGCCGGCGTCCAGCCCGCGCCGCCATGCGCCTCGGGCCAGGTCGGCGCGACCCAGCCGCGTTGGTGGAGCGCCCGGTGCCAGCGCATATAGTCGTCCTTGGCGATCTCCATGCCGGAGACCACCTTGTGCCGCACGTCCGGCGGCAGCTCGTCGCGAATGAAGGCGCGCACCTCCTCGCGGAAGTCTTCCTCGGCCCGGCTGAACTGCATCGGCGCTCCCCCTCCCGTCACCGCAGCCGAAGCCTAGCCCGCAGGTCCCGGCAATGTCACGACCCGGACGGAGGAAAGCCGCCTTTCGCCGGTTCCCGGCGCAAGCCTCAACCGCTCACCAGGATGAGGATGCCGGCGACGACCAGGAGGATGCCGGTGATTTCCAGCCGCGAGCTGCGCTCCTTGAAGATGAGGATGCCGGCGGCGAAGGTGAAGACCAGCTCGATCTGGCCGAGCGCGCGGACATAGGCGACGTTCTGGAGCGTCATGGCGGTGAACCAGCCGATGGAGGACACCGCGCCGGCGAAGCCCGCCAGGCTTGCCCAGCGCCACGATCTCAGCACGGCGGCGAGCTGGCCGGGCTCGCGCCAGACCATCCACAGCGCCATGCCGGCCGTCTGGGCCATGATGACGAAGGCGAGCGTGAAGCCGGCCTGCATCAGGAAGCCCGGCCCCTCGCCGGAACCGGGGTCCCCGAGGGAGAGCGATGCCGCCCGGAAGGCGACCGCCGAGACGCCGAACAGGGTGCCGGAGAAGATGCCGATGAGCGCCGTCTTCTCGGTCCAGCCGAGCCAGAGCCTGCGCCATTCCAGGTCGCTCTTCGCGGTGGAGAGCAGCATGACGCCGATCAGGCTGACGAAGATGGCCACCGCGCCGGCAAGGCCCACGCCGTCGCCGAGAATGATGAGCCCGAAAAGCGCCGCCTGCACCGTCTCCGTCTTGGAATAGGTCGTGCCGACCGCGAAATCGCGGAAGGAAAACAGCCAGACCAGGCAGAAGGTCGCGCCGATTTGCGTCAACCCGCCGAGGAGCCCGTAAAGGACGAACCGGAGATTGGGCTCGGGCCATTCCATGCCGGCGCCGTGATGCAGCGCCAGCACATAGGCGACCAGCACCGGGAACCCGTAGCCGAACCGCGAGAAGGTCGCGCCCGTGTTCGAGAGCACGCCCTTGAGGTGCTTCTGGACGGCGCTTCGGAGGTTCTGGCAAAAGGCTGCAAAGATCGTGACCGGGATCCAGAGCTCGATCACCGGGCGAGCGCCTCCTCGATCCGTTCGCGCAACATGCCGAGGCGGTCTCCGCCCCAGAACAATTCGTCCCTGAAAAGATAGCTCGGCACGCCGAACACGCCGAGTTCCTCCGCCGCGCGCTGGTTGGCGTCGTGGCGCCGGCGGCCTTCGCCCTCCGCCCATTCGGCGAAGTCGCCGGCGGGCGCGCCCGCTTCCTCCAGCACCGCGGCGATGACGGCCGGGTCCTCGATTTCGAGCTCGCGCTTCCAGAAGCGTTCGAACACGCGGTCGATATAGCCCTCGAACAGCCCGTGGTCCTGGGCGCGCAGCATGCCGATATGGGCGACGGAGCTGTCGAAGATCTTCTGCGGGCCGCGCACCGTCAGCCCCACCTGGTTGGCGAGCCGCCTTGCGTCCATGTAGCTGTAGAGCACCCGGCGCCACTGGTGCGGATTGCGGCTCTCCACCGCGCCCAGGAAGTCGGGGATTTCGAGTGTGTAGGACTTCCAGACCGGGACAAGGCCGAATTCCGCCGCCAGCCTCCGCGTCGGCGCTACGGCGAGATAGGCGTAAGGGCTCTTGACGTCGATATAGACGGTGAGCTCGGGGACTGCGGGCATGGGGTTGTGCGGTTCCTCGGTGACGTTTGCGCTATGACGGGGCGTTGTCGCCCGGCCATTTCCAGACGACCTGCCCGTTCTCGAACACGGCCACCGGCGTGCCGTTCTGCGCCGCCCGCCGCCATGCCTGCCTGGCGGCTCTCTGCATCGCCGCGTTTACCTTTTCGATGTCCAGATATGGAGGCTGCTCTCGCGCCTCCCTTTCCTGGGGCGGAACCGGGTTCATTGGGGAAACTCCTCAAGCAAGACCGGCACGGCGCCTGAATTGTCGAACACAAGCATATTATCGACCAGCGGACGATAGATGCGCTCGAAATTTCTTCGCCCTGCATGAAAGCGCCGGCGGACGATCGCTTCCGGCACATTGTGCCCGCCCTCACGGACCCGTTGCCGGACACGGGCGACGGCCGCTTCCTGCGTCGGCAGGCCCAGGAAATACAGCACCACCCGGTAGCCGCCAGCCTGCCAACGAGGAATCGAACGAGCGTGGCCGACGCCGCTCAATGTCGTCTCAAATGAGAAGCTCTCACCCCGCGCCGCATATTCCCGAATCATTTCGATCATGAGCCGTCCTGCCCGGTAGGCAACCGACTCCGGTCGAAACGGGCTCAGTCCCGCCGCGATCGCATCGGCGTTGATGAAGTCGGGGCATTCGGCTTCTCGCGGCAGGAACTCCGTTGCGAAGGTGGTTTTCCCCGCCCCATTGGGGCCGCCGATAATCAGGATCTTCTTGTCTGCCAATATCGGGACGCTGCCAATGGAGGAAGACGCGGTATAGTCGAGCCGTTGGGCCGCCGCTTGCCGGAGGAGGGGAACATGACACGGACCGCGCCCGGTGTCGAACCGGAGGACGCCGGGTGAGCGGCCTGCGGGAACGCGCGCCGATGGACCCGGAAATGCGGGCCTTCCTCGACGCGACGACGGATACCGCCACGCAGGAGCTCGACCCGCTGGAGACGCCGCTGCCGGAGATGCGCCGCGCGATGGAGGCGGGGCGGATCGGCTATGCCGCGGGCGGGCCCGCCATGCGCGAGTCCGTGGACCGGGCGCTGGAGGGGCCGGGCCGGCAGATCCTGGCGCGGTTCAACATGCCGGAGGCCGAGGGGCCGCTGCCGGCCTTCGTGCTGCTGCATGGCGGCGGCTGGACCTGGAACACGATCTATACCGGCGACCGCACGGCGCGCGAATATGCCGCCCGCGCCGGCGCGGCGGTGATTGCGCCCGACTATTCGCTCTCCCCGGAATACAAGTTCCCGCAGGCGCTCAACGAGTGCGTGGCGGCGCTCAGGGCGGTGCGCGCCCGCGCGGAGGAGTGGGGCATCGACCCGGACCGGATCGCCGTCGGCGGGGATTCGGCCGGCGGCAACCTCGCGCTTGCCGCCGCGCTCGCGCTGCGCGACGAGGGCGAGGACTGGCTCCGCGGCGCGCTGCTCAACTACGGCGTGTTCGACAGCGATTTCACCCGCGAGAGCTACCGGCTCTACGGCGCCGGCGACCTCTATCTCTCCACCCGCCTGATGCGCTTCTTCTGGAACAATTACGTCGGCACGCCGGACCAGATGACCCATCCGCTGGCCGCGCCGCTGCGCGCCGACCTCGCCGGCCTGCCGCCGCTGCGCATCGCGGCCGCGGAAATGGACGTGCTCGCCGACGAGAGCCTCGCGCTGGCGGAAAAGGCCAAGGGCGCGGGCGTGGATACCGAATATGCGCTCTATGAGGGCGTGACCCACGGATTCCTGAGAGCGTCCGCCTCGGTGGCCAAGGCGGAGCGCTGCCTTGCCGACGGCGCCCTTTGGCTCAACCGCATTCTCGCCTGAAAAACCGGAGCAACGACACGATGCCGGACGAACGCCTTTCCTACTACTTCACCATGGCCTCGCCCTGGACTTATCTCGGCCATGACGAGGCGATGGCGCTTTGCAGCAAGCACGGGGTCGCGGTGGACATCCTGCCGGTGGACCTGACCGACGTGTTCTCGATCTCCGGCGGGCTGCCCCTGCCGCAGCGCGCCCCGCAGCGCCGGGCCTACCGGCTGGTCGAACTGCAGCGCTGGCGGGCGCGGCGCGGGGCGGACCTGAACCTGCACCCGAAATACTTCCCCGCGCCGGCCGACCGGGCCAACTGCATGGTGGTGGCGGCCGTGATGGGCGGCCTCGACGCGGCGGCGCTGGCGCGCGCGCTGATGCGCGGCGTCTGGGCCGAGGACCGCAATATCGGCGACGACGCGGACCTCGCGGCCATCGCCGATGCGGCCGGCTTCGACGGGGCGGGGCTGCTCGCGGAAGCCGGCGGCGACGCCGTGCAGGACCGCTACCGCGCGCAGACCGAGCAGGCCAAGGCGGCGGGCGTGTTCGGCGCGCCCACCTATGTCTGGCGGGGCGAGCCGTTCTGGGGCCAGGACCGGCTCGATTTCCTGGGCCGCGCGCTCGCGGGCGAGACCGAGCCCATCGCGCTCCCGGAAGAGGCGTGACGGCCCATGGCCGACAGGACCGTCGATTACTATTTCTGCATGAATTCGCCCTGGGTCTATCTCAGCCAGCGCCGCCTGGAGGAGATCGCCGAACGGCGGGGCGCCCGCATCGTCTATCACCCGGTGGACCTCCGGGAGATGATGCTCCGGCTGATCGGCATGGACGACCCGCCCGAGCGCTCCGAACTGCACCGGGCCTACGGCAAGCGCGACATGGAGCGTTGGGCGGCGTTCTACGGCCTGCCGATCTCCGACGAGCCGCGCTACTACCCCGTCTCGCAACATCTGGCGGCGCGGGTGGTGGTGGCCGCCGACCGGTTCGGCGCGGACGTGGCTCCGCTGGTGCTGGCGCTGCCGCGCGCCGTCTGGGCCGAGGACCGGGACATCGCCGACAAGGCGGTGCTGACCGCCATCTGCGAGGAATGCGGCCTGCCGGGCGACATCCTGCTGCGCGCCGCCGACGACACCGACACGCTGGAGCGCTTCGGCGCCAACACGGACGATGCACTCGCGCGCGGCGTGTTCGGCATTCCGAGCTATGTGGTGGGCGGCGAAATCTTCTGGGGCCAGGACCGGCTCGACTTCGTCGAACGCGCCCTCGCCGCGGCGTAACGACGTCGGCGTTTCAGAACCGGTCGGGCCGGAAGGGCGCGAGGTCCACGCTCGGCGGGCGGCCGGCGGCCAGGTCGGCGATCAGCCTGCCGGTGATGCCGCCCATGGTGAGGCCCAGATGGTCGTGCCCGAAGGCGAAATACGCATTCGGGACGCGCGGCGAGCGGCCGATGACCGGCTTCGAATCCGGATGCGAAGGACGCGGCCCCACCCATTCGGTGACGCGCCCGCCCTCGAGGCCGGGGAACAGCGCCTCCCCGTGGCGGCGCACATGTGCGGCGATGCGCGGGTCCGGCGGCGCCTCCGGGGGGGCGAACTCGGCGACGCCGCCGACGCGCACGCCTTCGGCCATCGGCGTCACCGCGACATGCCGGTCCACGGAGATGATGCCGCCGTTCATGGAGACATCGGTGCCGCGGAACATGGCGTGGTAGCCGCGTTCGGCCTCCAGCGGCACCCGCGTGCCGAGCATGGCCGCGAGCCGCCTGGACCAGACGCCGGCCGCCAGCACGACATTCCCGACGGGCATGTCGCCGCCGTCCGTCCTGAGCGCCCGCACGCCGTCCGGGCCGAGGTCGAAGCCGCGCACCGTGCGCCGCTCCAGCCGCCCGCCGCGCCGCTCGAACAGCGCCGCCAGCGCCTGCACCAGCCCGCCGGGGTCCAGCGTGTGCGAGAAGTCGGCGACCCGGTAGGCCCGGACGACGCGGGGGCTGAGCGCCGGTTGCACCTGCCGGGCCTCGTCGCCGTCGAGCAGGTCCATCTGCACGCCGTTGCGCCGGCGCAGGTCGAACGCATAGGACGCGGCCCGGAAGCTCTCCTCGCTCTCGAAGGTGAACATCAGCCCGGTGCGGCTCATCAGGTGCGCCGCGCCGGCGTCCGCGATCAGCGGATCCACCGCCTCATGCACCTTGTCGAGCAGGCTCTGCCGGGCGGCGGCATTGGCCTCGACCCGGTCCCGGCGGGCGTTGGCGATGAAACGCAGGAACCAGGGCAGCGCCCCGACGGCGTGGCCCCAGCGGAGCTTCAGCGGCGCCTCCGCGTCGAGCAGCATGCCGGGCACCTTGCCGAGGATGCCCGGCATGGCGGCCGGCGGGCAGGAGGCGACGCCGAAACCGCCGAGATTGCCGAAGGAGGCTTCCTCGCCCGGCCCGCCGCGGTCCACAAGGGTGACGTCGAACCCTTCGTCCTGGAGGCAGAGGGCGCAGCAGACGCCGACCATGCCGGCGCCGACCACGGTGAAGGACGGCTTGCTGTCCATGCTTCCGGTCCTTCCTGCCGGCCGGCGGCCGGCCTCAGGCCGCGAGCGGCCGCTCTCCCCGGATGAGGGTCCGGTGGAGCACGCGCGGCTGCGTCGGATCGACCTCGGTGCGCGCGTGGAGCGTGCAGCGATTGTCCCAGATCAGCATGTCGCCCGGCCGCCAGACATGGGTCCACACGATTTCCGGGTCGGTCGCGGCCGCCCAGAGCTCGTCCAGCAGCGCCTCGCTCTCTGCTTCGTCCAGTTCGACGATATGGCTCGAAGGCGCCTTGTAGCGCCGCCCGAGATAGAGCGCTGTGCGTCCGGTGACGGGATGGCGGCGCAGCAGCGGATGGACCGGGCCCGGAACCTCGTCGCGCGAGACGGGCGCGGCCACGGTCGGGCGGAGGCCGCCCGCGGTGTTGCGCGAGGAATCGTGCCGGACCGTCAGGCCCGGAAGACGCTTGCGGGTCGCTTCGGGCAGGCGCTCATAGGCGGCATACTGGTTGGCGAAGGAGGTGTCGCCGCCGCCGTTCACCGGCACCTTGCGGGCATAGAGGATCGAGCCTTTCGGCGGCTGCTCGACATAGGAGTTGTCGGTGTGCCAGGTGAGCTCCTGGCTGCCCGTGCCGGCATGGCGCTTCGCCGGCTTGCCGCTCTCGTCGAGGTTCGAGACGATGGAGATGCCCGGCAGGCGGCTGACGCGCCCGGACTCCACGCCGTAGCCGCCCTTTATGTAGTAGGAGCGCGAGCCCGCCTCCTGCGCTCCGCCCATCGCTTCCGCCAGCGCCAGCAGGTCCTCGTCGGCGAGCGTCTGGTCCCGGAACAGCAGCACCAGATGGTCCGACCAGGCCCGTTCCAGCGCGTCCGCATCCAGCGGCGCGGCAAGATCGACGCCCCGGACTTCCGCGCCCAGCGCAGCCCCGCTCGGAATGATCTCGAATCCCATCGGCTTTCCTCCCCGCTCGCCTGCCCGCAAAGGCTATAGATGTTTGCGCCGCGGTAAAGCGGCCGGCACGGTAAGCCCTGATCGGCGAGCTGATTTTTTTGCGGCTGGGTTTTGGCTTTCCTGGAGCCGTTGTTCAGTGTTGCCGCGTCGTTCAGGCAGGCGTCGTCGTGTTTGGTATGGATTGGGGGCGGTCTGGCCGCAGTTTTTGCGACGATC
>JAJDYL010000112.1 GCA_022825195.1 Alphaproteobacteria bacterium | reverse complement strand
CAGGCGCCGGCAGCACTTCCACACTCCTGAGAGTCGAAATTGAGGTCTGCATTCAGACTCTTACCTCCTGCTTGCTTCGCAGAGGTGAAATCTCAGATCAGAACCTCAGTTGGAAGGTGCCCCGTCCGCCCCGCTTACGTTATGGTTGGGGGTTCACCTCAAATACTGGCACGATACCGGGATCACGCCTCTGTGGTGCGATTTCAAAGGCGAGGCCGCTATCACGGCGGATCACTTCAAGACAAATCCCGAACTCATCGCGGATGCCACACTCTACGATGAGGGAAGACTATATGTTCCCATCTGCCTCAAGATTGGCGTTGAACGGAACAGGGTCGTGGACGACGCTGTCGCACAGATAAAGCGAGTCGCAGACCATCTGCTAGAAGCAATCCCGGACAATTAGTCGGGCTTGAAGCCGGCGAATGTGATCCAATCGGGATAGTCGTCCTCCCGAATGGCCCAGAATCCGCCGCTTACCAGCGGTTCGCTGCGCGGGCGGCGCCCCCTGATGCCGAGATTCCGGTAAATCTCGGATTCCTTGGGCTTCCCGTTGTAATACATGAGTACGGCCGCGCCGCCGGGTTTGAGAAGCCAGTGTATTTTCCGGGAAACAAAATCGGGGTCGGCGAGATATGAAGGCGCGCCGAACAGCGCCGCGACCAGATCGAATTTCCGCCCCGGTTTCGGCCAGTAATCCTCGAAACGGGTTCGAATCAGACGGTTGCGGAACTCCGGGTGCTTGTCTGCAAAGACGCCAAGCATTCCCCGGCTCGGATCGATACCGGTATAGCGCTCCGGTTCCATGTCCTTGAACCGGAAATCGACGAGAGTCCCGGTGCCGCAACCGATGTCGAGAATATCGGCCCCCGGCTCGATCCCGACCGAATCGTAAATCCGTTGCGTGCGCTCGGCCTCGGACCTGCTTTTGTGGACGCCGAGGTCGTAGGCATCGGCGACGGCCGCATAGGGGTCGGAACCGGTATCGTGGATGGCCCGGTTGACGAGGATGTGGTCGAGCCCCGCCCCCATCGTCCAGTATTTGTAGCCGTTGGCGGTGAAACGGCGGTACCACCGGCCGCCGAACAGCTCCTCGACGCGCTCCACGGCCCGCATCTTCCGGAGCGCCTCGACGAACAGCTCTTCGCTCTCCCAGGTCCGCTTGAGCGTGTAGGAATGCGGCGCGCCGGGCATCGTGCGGGCGAAACGATATGAATGCGCTTCCAGAAGCGCCGTGAGGTCCGCGCTGCGGTCGAAGACCTCTTCGCTCCAGTCCGGCGCGCCCTCCAGAGGGCGGAACCTCTTGTCGTCGAGCGGCATCACCCCTTCTCCGCCCCCCGGTCCGCGCCCACCCTTGCGGCCAGCGCGGCGCTCAGGAAGTCGTCGATATTGCCGTCCAGCACGCCCTGGGCGTTGCCTTTCTCCACGCCGGTGCGCAGGTCCTTCACCATCTGGTAGGGCTGGAGCACGTAGGAGCGGATCTGGTTGCCCCAGCCGATGTCCGCCTTCGCCGCCTGCTCGGCCGCCGCTTCGGCCTCGCGCCGCTGGAGTTCGTGTTCGTAGAGCCGCGCCTTCAGCATCCCCATGGCGGTTGCCCGGTTGCGGTGCTGCGAGCGGTCGTTCTGGCACTGGACGACGATGCCGGTCGGCATGTGCGTGATCCTGACGGCGCTCTCCGTCTTGTTGACATGCTGCCCGCCGGCCCCGGACGCGCGATAGACATCGACCCGGAGCTCGCTCTCGTCGATCTCGATCTCGATCCGGTCGTCCACCACCGGATAGACCCAGGCGGAGGCGAAGCTGGTGTGGCGGCGCGACTGGCTGTCGAAGGGCGAGATGCGGACCAGCCGATGCACGCCGCTCTCCGTCTTCAGCCAACCGTAGGCGTTCTCGCCCTTGATGCGCACCGAGGCGGACTTGATGCCCGCTTCCTCGCCGGGGCTTTCCTCCAGCCATTCGAGCTTGTAGCCGCCGGCGTCGGCCCAGCGCACATACATGCGCAGCAGCATCTCGGCCCAGTCCTGCGCCTCGGTGCCGCCCGCGCCGGCATTCACTTCCAGGTAGCAGTCATTGCCGTCGGCCTCGCCGGAAAGCAGGCTCTCCAACCGGCGGCGCGCGGCCCGGTCCCGCAGCGCCTTGAGGTCCGCCTCGGCCTCGTCCAGCGCCGCCTCGTCCTCCTCCGCCTCGCCGAGCTCGTAGAGCGTGATGGCGTCGTCGAGCGCGCTTTCCAGCTCGCGGAAGCCCTCCAGCCCGCCGGCCAGCCGCGTCCGCTCGCGCATCACCTCCTGGGCGCGCGCCGGGTCGTTCCAGAGTTCGGGCGTTTCCGCCTCGGCGTTCAGCGCCTCCAGCCGCGCCGTGGACGCATCCCAGTCAAAGATGCCTCCGGATCAGGGCAAGGCTGTCGCGGATGTCGTCCACCAGGGCCTGCGCTTCTGCACGCATCGGGCAGTCTCCATCGAAATCGGGAACGGCTCAGTATATACCGGAAATGCCCTCGCCGCTTCCCGCCGGCAGGCGGCCGGGGCGCCCGGGACGCGGTTCCGTGCCGGGCTTGAAGGCCTCCAGGATGATGTCCTCGTCGCCGGGCACCGCCGGCTTGCCGCTGGTGCGGCCGACGCGCACGAACGACATGCCCGGCGGAATCCGGAACGGCGCCGCGGGCGCCCCGTCGAGCGCCTCACGCATGAACGCGCCGAATACGGGCGCCGTCACCGACGAGCCGGTCTCCGCATGGCCGAGCGTGCGCGGACGGTCGAACCCGACATACACCCCCACGGCGAGGTCGGAGGCGAAGCCGACGAACCACGCATCGACATAGTCGCTGGTCGTGCCGGTCTTTCCGGCGAGCGGCTTGCCGATCTTCCGGAGCCGGCGCCCGGTTCCGCGCAGCACGACGCCCTCCAGCATCGAGACGACCTGATAGACGCTCTGGGGATCGGCGAGGCGCTCGCGCAGGTCGGCCGGATACGGCACCTCGGGACCGAGCTCCTCAAGCGCGTTGCAGCCCGCGCATTCCCGCTTCTCCTGGCGGAACACCGTGCGCCCGTGGCGGTCCTGGACGCGGTCGATGATCGTCGGCGCAATCCGCCGGCCGCCATTGGCGAGCATCGCATAGGCGGCCGTCATCCGGGACAGGGTGGTCTCCCCCGCGCCGAGCGACATCGACAGCACTTCGGGCATGCCGTCCTGGATGCCGAAACGCGCCGCGACCGCCGCGATATCGTCCATGCCGACGGCCTGGGCCAGGCGCACGGTCATCAGGTTGCGCGACTTCTCGATACCGATCCGCATCGGCACGGTCCCGTGGAAGGAGCCGGAATAGTTCCGCGGCCGCCAGAGCCCGAGGCCCGCGCCCTGGTCGATGACGATGGGCATGTCCGCAAGCAGCGTGGCGGGCGTGTAGCCCTCCTGGAGCGCGGCCAGGTAAACGAAGGGCTTGAAGGCCGATCCGGGCTGGCGCATCGCCTGGGTCGCGCGGTTGAACTCGCTGCGCTCCGGGTCGTAGCCGCCGACCATGGCCAGCACGTGCCCGGTATGCGGGTCCATCGCGACCAGCGCGCCTTCGATGTCCGGAATCTGGCGAAGCGCCCATGCGCCGTCCGGGGTCTCCTCGCCGCCGGACGCCGCCCCGGCCGGTTCGACCGCGACCAGGTCGCCCACCGACAGGACCTGCCCGACGCTGTTCGGCGCCCCGCCGACCCTCTGGTTCGGCAGGCTGCGCCTCGCCCATTCGACTTCCCGAAGCGGAATGCGCCCGGTCGCGCCGTCCTGCAGGAGGATGGCGGCGGCGTCCGCGGACACGCCGGTAACGGCCGCCAGCCGATAGGAGCCGAGCCCCGGCGGAGGGGAGGCCGCCTTCAGCGCCGCCGCGATATCGTCCCCGCCCAGGCGGCCGAGCGGACCCCGCCAGCCGTGGCGGCGGTCGTAGGTCTGCAGGCCGGCGCGCAGGGCCTCCTCGCCGATGCGCTGCAGGCGGGGGTCGATCGTGGTGCGCACGGACAGCCCGCCCGTATAGAGTTTCTCCTGGCCGAAAACCTCCATCAGTTCCCTGCGGACCTCTTCCGCGAACCAGTCGGCGCGGAAGAACTCCGTCGCGCCCCGGGAGCGCACCTCGAGCGGCGCCGCGGCCGCTTCCTCCGCCTCCACGGACGATATGCGCCCGTCCGCCAGCATCCGCCCGACCACCCAGTTGCGGCGCGCGAGCGCCTGCGTCCGGCGCCGGACGGGATGGTAGTTGTTGGGCGCCTTGGGCAGCGCGGCCAGATAGGCGGCTTCCGCGACCGTCAGGTCGGCGAGCGACCTGTTGAAGTAGTTGAGGGCCGCGGCCGCGACCCCGTAGGAGCCCCTGCCCAGGTAAATCTGGTTCAGGTAGAGCTCGAGAATGGCATCCTTGGGCAGCGCCTTCTCGAGGCGGAAGGCGAGGATCGCCTCCTTGAACTTCCGCTCGAAGGAGACCTCCGCGGTCAGCAGGAAATTCTTCGCCACCTGCTGCGTGATCGTCGAGCCGCCCACCGGCCGGCGGGCGGACTTCGACAGCCGGCTGCGGACGAATGTGTAGACGGCGCGGACGAGGCCGGCCGGATCGAGGCCCGCATGGTCGTAGAAGGTCTTGTCCTCGGCGGCCAGGAACGCATCGATGACCCGCCCGGGTATCGCGTCCACCGGGACGAACAGGCGATGCTCGGTTGCGAACTCCGCCAGCAGCCTGCCGTCGCCCGCATGGACCCGGGTCGCGACCGGCGGCTCGTAGTCGGCAAGCCAGCCATAGGCCGGGAGTCCGCGGCCGAAATGGTCCGCCACCACGAGCGCCGCAATGCCGCCGGCGACGATGCCGGCGGCGGCAAGCCAGAAGAAAAAACGCAACAACCGTCTCATTTCACCCGGAGACAGACGAAACATCGTGGCAAAATCAAGGCCGGTTTCCCGGCAGCCCGGATTAGAGTCCGGATTAGCGATTGCCGCCAGCCGCCTGCCGGGCTAATATGGGCCACGCTTGCTGGTCTGCGTTCCTGTACCGAGCGGACCGTTCCTGTCGCCATCCGAATCGCGTTTTCGTTTGCGCCGCCAGTGAAGGTCCGGCCGGCCGGGGTCTGCACGGACCGGCAATGAGCGTTCAATGTCCAATCCACGGCGCGCCCGGGCGGTCGAGCTCGTGCGATCGGAGGCCGACCGAATGACTGTCTCGCGCCTGCCGGATCGCTGCCCCTGCCCCTGCGCCGCCGCATTCCCGGAGCCCCGACTCAATGACCAGGAGCATGCTCATCGACGCCGCGCATCGCGAAGAAACGCGGATCGCAGTCGTCAACGAACGCCGGCTTGAGGACTTCGACTACGAAGCCGCCGCCCGGACCACCCTCAAAGGCAACATCTACCTCGGCAAGATCGCCCGCGTCGAAGCTTCGCTGCAGGCCGCCTTCGTCGAATATGGCGGCGACCGGCACGGTTTCCTGCCGTTCGCGGACATCCATCCCGACTATTACCGGCTGCCGCAGGAAGACCGCCAGGCGCTGATCGAGGAGGAAGCGGCCGCGCGCCGCGACCGCGACCTCGACGGCGGTTACGAAGTGGAGGAGGCCGAAGAGGCCGAGGGCCAGGCCAACGGCCGCGACGAGCCGGAGGAAGACCGGCGCCGGGCCAACCGGCTGCGCCGCCAGTACAACATCCAGGAAGTCATCAAGCGCCGCCAGATCGTGCTGGTGCAGGTCTCGAAGGAGGAGCGCGGCACCAAGGGGGCGGCGCTTACCACCTATATCTCCCTCGCCGGGCGCTATTGCGTGCTGATGCCGAACACCGGACATGGCGGCGGCATCTCCCGCAAGATCACCAATGCGACCGACCGGCGCAAACTGAAAACCATCGTCGAGGGCCTGGATATCCCGGACGGCATGGCCGTCATCATGCGGACCGCCGGCGTCAATCGCACCAAGACCGAAATCAAGCGCGACTACGACTTCCTGACCCGCACCTGGGAACGCATTCGCGAGGATACGCTGTCGAGCAAGGCGCCGACCCTCATCTACGAGGAAGCCGATCTCGTGAAACGGGCGATCCGCGACATTTACGGGCGGGACGTCGACCAGGTGCTGGTCGAGGGCGACGAGGCCTATCGCAGCGCCAAGGACTTCATGAAGGCGCTGATGCCGAGCCATGCAAGGCGGGTCCGGCAATACAAGGACCAGTCGGAACCGCTGTTCGTCGCCCACGGCATCGAGGACCAGCTCTACGACCTGCACACGCCGCGGGTCGAACTGCCCTCCGGCGGCTATCTGGTCATCGACTCGACCGAGGCGCTGGTGGCCATCGACGTGAACTCCGGGCGGTCGACGCGCGAGCGCAATATCGAGGAAACCGCCCTCAAGACCAATCTCGAGGCCGCGGACGAGGTGGCCCGGCAGCTCCGCCTGCGCGACCTTGCGGGCCTCATCGTCATCGACTTCATCGACATGGACGACCGGCGCAACAATTCGCAGGTGGAGCGCAGGCTGAAAGATGCGCTCAGCACCGACCGGGCCCGCGTCCAGGTGGGGCGGATCAGCGCATTCGGGCTGCTGGAAATGTCGCGCCAGCGGCTCCGGCCGAGCATTCACGAAAGCAGCACCGTCGCCTGCTCGCATTGCCACGGCACCGGCTTCGTCCGGTCCGTGGAATCCGGCGCCCTGCAGATCGCCCGCGCCATCGAGCAGGAGGCGTTGAACGGCGGACACGGCGTGTTGTCCGTCTATCTCTCCACCGACACCGCGCTTTACCTGCTCAACCACAAGCGGGACCTGCTGAACCGGCTCGCGCAGGACCACGGCGTCACGACCCTGCTCCAGCGCGACGACACGCAGCCGCCGGGCTCGTGGCGCTTCGAGGGCCTTGCGCCGAGACCCCGGGAGGAGGGCGCCAGGCGCGAGCCGGAGGACGCCGGGCGCGAGCCGGAGGCCGCCGACGCCGCGGCCGGGGAGACACCGGAAGCCGACGACGAGGACGGCGGGACGAAGCGCAGGCGGCGCAGCCGGCGGGGCGGCCGGCGGCGGAAGGGCGGCGCCTCCGACGAGCCCGCGGCGGTCGAGGCGACGGAGGCCGCCGAGCCGGTCGAGGCGCCCGGGACTTCCGATGCGGACGACGCCGAAACGGCTGCGCCCGCCGAGGCGCCGTCGAAGCCGAAACGCCGCCGCCGCCGGATTGCGGCGGCTGCGGAGCCGGAGCCGGCGGCGCAGGAGCCGGACGCTCCTCCGGCCGCCGGGGCGGACGCCGGAGACGCCGCCGAGGACGCGCCGAAGCCGAGGCGGCGGCGCACGCGGCGCAAGAAGGACGAAGCCGCGGCCGAGCCTTCGGCGGAAGCGCCGGCCGAGTCGGCGGCGGAGCCGGCGGAGGCGGGCCCTGCGGCCGACGCCGACGCAGCGGAAGCGCCGCAGGAGGCCCCCAAGCCGAGGCGCCGGCGCACCCGCCGCACGAGAGAGGAAGCCCCCGAGGCCGCCGCTGCCGAAGCGCAACCGCAGGAAGCGCCGGCACCGGCACCGGAAGCGTCCGCACCTGAGCCGGAGCCGGAAGCGCCTGCACCGGCCCCTGAAGCGTCTGCGCCGGAGCCGGAGCCGGAAGCAGCTGCGCCGGAGCCGGAAGCGCCTGCACCGGAGCCGGCGGCGGAAACCGCGCCCGCGCCGGACGCCGAGGCGGAACCCGCGCCCCGGCGCGGCTGGTGGCGGCGGCAGTTGAACCTGGTCTGAACCCGAAGCGAGAGGACCCGACGCCCCCATGACGAGCAACGGCAAGATGGATCTCCGTTTCGACGAAGGCGTTGCAGTCCTCGCCTTCAACGATCCGGCGGTGCTGAACGCGATCGGCCACCGGATGCGGGAGGACTTCTCCGCTGCGCTCGACCGCATCGAGGCCAGCGACGCGCGCTGCATCCTGCTGACGGGCAACGGCCGGGCCTTCTGTTCGGGCGCAAATCTGAACGACC
The DNA here is from genome assembly GCA_022825195.1 of Alphaproteobacteria bacterium. Classification (GTDB taxonomy): domain Bacteria; phylum Pseudomonadota; class Alphaproteobacteria; order Bin95; family Bin95; genus Bin95. The sequence continues at coordinate 3,870 of JAJDYL010000112.1, read as the reverse complement.
CCGACCGCCCGCCGCGCGACCGGGAAGCCGAGGCGCGGGGCGAGCAGGAGAGCGACCTGGAAGGCTGGTACAACCCGACGCTGGAGCGGTTGCGGGCGTCTTCCGTTCCGGTCGTGTCGGCGGTCAACGGCGTCGCCGCGGGCATCGGCATGAGCTTCGCGCTTTCGGCCGATATCCGGATCGCCGCGCGGTCCGGCTACTTCCTTCAGGCCTTCGCGCGCATCGGGCTCGTGCCGGACGGCGGCGCCACCTGGATCCTCCCGCGCCTGGTCGGCATGGCCCGCGCGATGGAGCTGTCCATGCTGGCCGAGAGGCTGCCGGCCGAGACGGCGCTGGAATGGGGCATGGTCAACCGCGTCGTGGACGACGAGGCGTTGATGGACGAGGCGATGGCGATGGCGCGCCGCCTTGCCGCCGGCCCGGCGGCGCTGGGCATGATCCGCAAGCTCTACTGGCAAAGCCTGGAGAACGGCTACGCCGCGCAGCTCAAGCTCGAGGCCGATACCCAGACTTCGGCCGGCCGGACCCGGGATTACGAGGAGGGCGTCGCCGCCTTCCGCGAAAAGCGCCAGGCGGTCTTTACCGGCCGTTAGCCCGGCGATTCATACCCTGTCCCGACGCAGGAACGAGGCCAGCCGGTCCATGGCCGCCTCGACCTCTTCGGTGCCGGCGCAATAGCTGAGGCGGACGGTGCGGCTGCCGCGCTCCCGGTCGAAATCGATGCCGGGCGTGATCGCCACGCCGGTTTCGTCCAGCAGCCGCCGGCAGAAGGCCATGCTGTCATTCGTCAGGTGGCCGATATCGGCATAGACATAGAAGGCCCCGTCCGGCGCCGCGAAATCGCCGATGCCCATGGCCGGCAGGGATGAGAGCAGGATCTCGCGGTTGCGCGCATAGCGCCGGACATTCGCCTCCAGTTCCTCCCGGCACTCGAATGCCCCGAGCGCGGCATACTGCGACACCGTCGGCGTGTTCAGGAACAGGTTCTGGCCCAGCTGCTCCACCGCGACCGTGAGGTCTTCCGGCAGCACCAGCCAGCCGACCCGCCAGCCGGTCATCGAGAAATATTTCGAGAAGCTGTTGACGACCACCGCGGAGGGCGAGCCGACGGCCGTCGCCTCTTCCATGCCGTAGGCGATGCCGTGATAGATCTCGTCCGAGATCAGGCGGACGCCGCGCTCGTGGCACCAGCCGGCAAGCCGGTCGAGCGCAGCCGGCGGCAGCATGGAGCCGGTCGGGTTCGACGGGCTCGCAATCACCAGCCCGTCCACCGGCCCCGCGACCGTTTCCAGAAGCTCCGGAGTCGGCTGGAAGCGGGTGTCGGGACCCGTGGGCACCTGCACCGTCTCGATGCCGAGCGCCGCCAGCACATTGCGGTAGCAGGGATAGCTCGGATCGGTGAGCACCACCCGCGCGCCCGCATCGAAGGCGGCGAGGAAAGCGAGCACGAATCCGCCGGACGACCCGGTCGTGACGAATATCCGCTCCGGCGCCACCTCGGCCCCGTAGCGTTCGCGGTAGTGCTGCGCGATACGCCGGCGCAGCGGCTCGATGCCGGGCGCATCGGTATAGCCCAGCACCCGTTCGTCGATGGCGGCCTTTGCGGCTGCGCGCGCGCCCGCGGGCGCGGGCGTGCTCGGCTGGCCGATCTGGAGCGGGAACACCGGCTTGCCCTCGGCCGCGCGCTCGCCCGCCGCCCGCAACACCTGCAGCACGATGAAGGGGTCGATTCCGCCCCGGCGGGAAACCCGAAACGCCACGGCCGGCTACCCGCCGAACACAGGCGGAGCCGGAAGCGCCGGCTCCGATTGACGCGGGCAGGGCCGACGCCTAGCTTGTTTCCGACGCCTTGCGAGGTCGCCATCCATGAGGCCCATGCGATCCCTTCTCCGCGGCCTCTGCGCCGCTCTGCCCCTGTTCGCGGCCACCGCGCCCGCGGAAGCCCAGTCCCCCAATCTGGTCCGTGACACGGAAATAGAGGAGACGCTCCGCCTGTATGCGGATCCGGTCTTCCGAGCGGCCCGAATTGCGCCGGAGAGCATACGCCTGCATCTCGTGAATAGCGACCAGGTCAACGCCTTCGTTGCCAGGGGGATGCGGATATTCCTGTACACCGGGCTGCTCCGGGTCAGCCAGAGCCCCGGCCAGGTCATCGGCGTGATCGCGCACGAGACGGGCCACATCGTCGGCGGCCACCTTGTCCGCCTGAAGAATGAAGTCGAGAACAGGACGGCGCAGGCGATCCTCTCGACGGCGCTCGGCGCGGCGGCCGGCTTCATGACGGGGGACACCCGCATCGCCCAAGCGGTCATATCCGGCGGCGCCACGCTTGCCGAGCGCGGCCTGCTGCGCCACTCCCGCACCGAGGAGTCGGCAGCCGACCAGGCGGCGTTGCTCTATCTCGACCGGTCGAAAATCTCATCGCGCGGTTTCGCGGAATTCCTGGGGATTCTGGAGCATCGGGAAACGATAGCCGGCGGCGGCGGAGACATTTACCGGCGCACCCATCCGCTCACCGAAGAGCGCATCCGGATCGTGCACGACCATGCGGCGCAATCCCCGTGGACCGACAGCGGCCTGCCGGCGGATTTCCACCGCCGCCACGCGCGCATGGTCGCCAAGCTGGACGGATTCCTGGATCCTCCGGAAACGACCCTTGCCCGCTACGACGCCTCCGACAAGAGCGTCGCGGCGCGCTACGCCCGCGCCATCGCCCATTACCGCATCCCGAACCTCGGCGAGGCGCTGGCCCTGATCGACGGCCTCATCGCCGAAGCGCCCGAAGACCCCTATTTCCGCGAACTCCGGGGCCAGATGCTGTTCGAGAACGGCCATGTCGCGGAGGCGCTCGAAGCCTATCGCGAGGCCTCGTACCTTGCGCCGCACGCGGCCCTGATCCGAATCGACCTCGGCCGCGCCGCCATCGAGGTCGGCACGCGGGAGTCGCTTGGCGAGGCCGTTCGGAACCTGCGCGAGGCCGTCCGCAGCGACCCGCAAAACGCGCGCGCCTGGTACTGGCTCGGCATTGCGGAGGGCCGCTCCGGCCGACCGGTGCTCGCCGATCTCGCTCTCGCCGAAAATGCCCTTCTCCGGGGCGACGTCCGCCGCGCCGCGTCCCTGGCCGCCCGCGCCGGCCGCAAGCTGCCGGAATATTCCGCCGACTGGCAACGGGCGCAGGACATCCTCAATCGAATCAAGCCCGGACGGGACGCGAATTAGCGGACTGCCGGGCCGCGGGGCGCCCGGGCTTCCGTTCGCGGGCCAGCAGCAAATTCGTCCGTGTACGCCCCTGCTCGCGATAGCCGCGGGCAAGGGCCCGAGCGAACCAGCCGGTCTCCCAGCGGTGACCGGCTATGTGCTCCACCACAATAATTGCAGGCAATAGAGAGTCCGGGGCGTCGGTCAGAAACGGCCCGAGGACGCGGTCCTCATACCCTTCGACATCCACCTTGAGCGCGTCCAGCCTGTCGAATTCTTCCGTTTCCAGAATCTCCAGCAAGGTGCGCATCTCGACTTCCAGCAGACCGTCGCGCGATACCCGGCCCAGGTCGAGGCTTGCAGGCTCGGAGAACCGGACGGTTTCCGCCCTGTCTCCGACGGCGCATCCCAGAATCCGAACGGGGCAACCCGGATTGAGCTGAGCATTGAAGCGAAGTCTTGCCCGCAGGACCGGGCTGGGCTCGATTGCAGCCACCTTGGCGCTGCCGGCCGCCAGACAGGCAGTTCTCAGGGCGTAATACCAGCGGTTGAGGTTTGAGACTCATTGAGGGGATTCCCAAGGAGATCGACTTCTGACTCAATGCCGATCCAGCGATTGGAGTATCGGTATGAGGGCAGGGATCCCATTGAGGGAGGATTTCGATGCGGCGC
>JAJDYL010000160.1 GCA_022825195.1 Alphaproteobacteria bacterium | reverse complement strand
CTCCTCGACGGTCGCTGCGGCGGGCTGGTTACCCACAGCTCCGCCGAAGAAGGCCTCCAACACCAGACCGCTGGATACGGCGGTGACGTGATCACCTGCCGACTTCAGCAAATAAATGCACTTCCTGACCGTCACCTACAGACACCCCTGCCGTCAATAGAACGCCACTGTCGTCAACAACATCGTCGCGATGGACAGGATGCCGATCAGCATTCCGGTCAGCGGATGTATGAACCACGGCCAGCCCGGCCAGTAAGGGTGGCGCAGGCAGTCCGGGCATCCGCACCAGCCCCCGGTCGGCGCCCGGTCGCCTCCGAGCCGGTCGATCCTGCCGCGAAGGTCGGCGGCCTCGGCGCGCAGCCGTTCGATCTCGCCGTCTTCGCGTTCGGGTCCGTCATTCATGCCGGGCTCTCCGGGCCGGATGCGTTGGCGGTCGGTCCCGCCCCATGCCTCTGCGGCGCGGAAACGGCGTCTTGTGTCCCGGGCATGTCCGGCCTCTCATCCGAGCAGCGCGACGGTCGTGAAGAACGCGAGGCTTGCGAGCGCGAGGACGAGCAGGCTCAGGGAGAACGGGTTCAGGAGCGGCATTTCATACGGGTCGCGCCGGCAGTCCGGGCAGCCATGCGGGTCATGCCGGCAATCCGGGCAGTCGCACCGGTCCCCGGCCGGCGCGCCGGCGCATTCGAGCCGGTAGAGCCTGTCGCGAAGGGCCGCCACCTCGGCGCGCAGCCGTTCGGCCTCGCCGTCTTCGCATCTGTCGCTCATGCAAGGCTCTCCGGGCCGGATATGGCGCCGGTCGGACCCGTCCCGTGCATCTGCGGCGCGGAAACGGCGCCTCGTTTCCCGGAAATGTCCGGCGATGCGCTTTTCCATTCGCAGGTCTGCAGCGCCGCCAGCATGCTGAGCACAGCGACACCCACCACGGTCGGCGCGTTCAGAACCGGCATCTTGCGGGCCTCGCGCAATTCCTCCCGCAGCCCGGCCTTCTCCTCGCGAAGGCGTTCGACCTCGGCGCGGAGCCGCACGATCTCGCAGCTTCGCCAGTCCGTTCCGGCGCTCATGCGGGAGCCTCCGCGGCGGATGCTTCGCCGCCCGCGCTCACGGAGCGGGTCCCCGGTGCTCCGCTAACGCCCGCCCCCGGCTCTCCCCGCTCCGGCCCGGGATAGGAGACGCGCAGTGCCGGATCGATGAGGTCGCTCGCCAGAGGCCGGTAGTAGCGCAGGGTTGCCGCCAGGCCGGCATGCCCGAGCCAGTCGCGGACCGCCTCGGGCCGCGCGCCCTCGCGAAGCGCCGTCGCCGCCGCCGTCGCCCTCAGCGAATGCGCGCACAGACCCTCGACCTCGCGCGCCAGCCCCGAGCGGTCCGCATGGCAGCGCACCACATTGCTGTAGACCGAGCCCGGATCGAGCGCCCTCCCGGCGCGATGGCGGGCCACCGGGCGGAACAGCGGGCCGGTGAGGTCCCGCCCGTGGCCCGCCCGCCCGAGATAGTCCCCGATCCGTTCCTCCGTCTCGGGATGCAGCGCCGCAATGCGCATCCGGCCCCGGTTGCCCGCGACCTTCAGGCAGGGCCGCCCGTCCATGAGGACGAGATCGCCCGCCGTGAGGCCGCAGAGCTCCTCGCGCGTCAGCCCCTGGCAGAGCATGACGGCGAGAATGGCGCGGTCGCGCAGGCCCTTGAGCGTGCCCGCGGGCGGCGCGTCGAGAAGCCGGCGTGCCTGCGCCCCGGTCAGCACCGGCGCCGCGTTCCAGCCCTCCTCGTCCACTGGCCTCCCGACGCCCCGGACGGGGTTGCCCGCAACCGCGCCCCGGGCGAGCAGCTCGTCGAACAGCGACGACAGGGCAGAGAGCTTGCGGCGCACGGTCGCCGGCCTGAGCCCGCGCGCCAGCAGCGCCTCGCGCCAGGCTTCCGCATGCTCCGGCGCCACGTCCCGCAGCTCTTCCGCTTCGCGCAGGCCGGCATGGTCCATGAACTCGCCGACATCGCGCAGATAGCCCCTGCGGTTGCGTTCGCTCTCGATCCCGGCGAACCAGGCCTCCCGGGGCGGCATCGCGACGCGGCGCGGCGGCGGTCTGTCCTCGGGCATGGCGGGTCCTGCGGCGGCGGGTTATCCTAAAAACGATAATGACGTTATCATGTCTTACAGGACCGCGCAAGCGATGTTGCCCGCGCCGGGCGACGGAGGGAGGCCGATGCCGTGAGACTGCTCTGCACGCATTTCGACTACGAGTTCCGCCTCCACGGCCGCGAGGGCGGCCTCAACGGCACGCGCTGGATCTTCGAGCCGCTTGCCGACGGGGACGACGGCAGCGCGGCAATGCGCGCCGGAATGCAGGAGGCGGCGGACTTCCACCAGGCCCTGCTCGACCGCGTCTTCGCCGATGTCCTGAGGGGCGCGAGGCGGCCCGTGCTGAGCAGCCGCGAGGACAGGAACAGCACCGGGTCTGTCGTGACCTCGGGCTGGCAGTATTCCGGCAGGCTGACATGGAGGGGACGATGCCTGCTGCGCCGGCGCCTCGCGCATCTGTTCGGCAACGCCGCGTTCCCCATGGGCATGCGCGGCCCGTCCTCCGGCGAGACCTTCTTTGCGAATATCGGCCTGCGCTTCAGCGACAGGGAACCGCCCTCGGACCTGCATCTCTGGGTGAGCCACAATCTGCCGCCGCCGGTGAACGCCAGCCTGTTCCGCCAATTCCTGGCGCTGGAGGCGTTCGGGTTCGCGCCCGAACTGACGCGGAAGGTGGAGAGGCTCGACGCGCTGCTGGAGGCGGCGGCGACGGAACCGGACACGGACGGCTATGCGCCGCCGCCCGGCCTCTCCCATGCGGGCGCGGCGCGGCGGCGCCTCCCCGCCGGCAACTGAGCGCGGGGACGGTCCGCCATGCAGGAGCAAACGGTCCTCGCCGCGGCCCTGGCGGCTTCCGCAGAGCCGCTCCGGACGCACTATATCATCCTGGCGATCGGGTTCCTTCTCCACGTCGCCGTGGTCGCCGCGGGCATCGGGATCGTCTGTCGGTGGTACCGCGACATGAAGACATGGCGCGCGCGGGGTGAGCGACAGCATCAGGAGGACATGGTCGCCAGCGCCATCGACATGCGCCGACGGCGGGAAGAGCACAATCGGAGGATGACGAACCCGGATCGCCGCATCTAGGCCTGCCGCGTAACCGCGCGCGGAAATCGCGGCTGCATGTTCCGGGGTCGCGCAAGAGGCCGGCGGTTCATGCGAAATCTCCGTCGCTGCAGGTGACGGTGGAGAAACGCGCCTGGTTGCTGAAGTCGGCAGGCGCCGGCGCAGCGAATGCCGATCCGGTTGGTTCCCGTCGCCGCCACGCGCATGGTGGACGTCCCGCTCTCCGGTTGCAGGAGATGGCGGTTGCCCGCGCGGTGGATCCCCGATCCGGGCCCGGCGCAACCGGACGCCGTCGCACTCCCGTTGCCCGACAGGACCCGGCCGCGGGGTCGGGCGGCCGGGTTTCCATCCTGTCGGCATCGGTCGCTGCCTGAGCGTCTGTCCTCTATCGATGTGCCGCGCGCCGCCCTACTTCGTCGCGTACCAGGCGCCCACGAACACGATTTCGGTGTTGCCGCTCGACTCGGCGCGTCCGCCGAAGGTACCGGCGGCAAGCCGGGGAGCGCCGTTGTCCTGCCTGTTCGAGAACCGGCCGGCCCATGCCCCCTCGGTCCGCACGAAGGTCAGGTCGGGATGGGGGTGCGAGACGCGCACCGTCGCGCCCTCGAATCGCCCGGAAGCGCCGATCGATACCGGATCGAGATGGAAGCGGATATCGCTGCCCTCGTCGAACACCTCCCGGGACTGGCCCGTGGTCCCGTCGACGAGGGTGTGGTCGGTCACGATCGACCCGTCGCAGCCGACGCAGCCGGACACCGTTTCGGCTCCGAAATCGGCCGTCAGGGTGATGTTGCCCTGGAACTCGCCGGTCTCCCGGCTGCCGGGCGCCGGGTCCATGAAATTGGGGCCGTAACGCACGGCGTACAGGCCGCCGGCGCGACCGGCGTAGCGGGCGGTGCCGAGAGCGGGCAGCGCCGCCGGTCCCGAAAGCTCGGGGCCGTCGACGAAGGCGCCGAACTCGGCGCTTGTGACACTGAGTGGCTCCACCGTGCCGCCGAAATGCATCCAGTATCCGCCGGCAAGGTAATCGGAAGGATCGGTGTTGCTCCAGGTGACCGAGAGGCCCGCGGCGGAAATGCTCGTGGCGGTGTGGTCCTGAAGCGCCAGGCTGCGCGCGCTGTGCCCCGGCAGGGGCGACGACAGGTCGGTATGGCCGTGGCTGTCGCTTGCCGAGTCCAGCATCAAGCTGCTTCCGTCCTGCCGGCGAACGGTAAGCCGCACATCGCCGGCGGCGACCGAGGCGGATGCGGTATCGCTCGTGACGCCCGAGCTGACGTTCGAGGATCGCGTGAGGCCGCCGGTGGCGGCGCGGGCGGTTGCGGCGGCGATGGCGGCGCGGCGGGATTCGTCCCAATTGGCGGAAAACGCCGCCATGGCGGACGGTGCGGCGGGCTCGGTCCTGTCGGACTGCCCGGCCGTATTCGGCGATCCACCGCTACCGCCGCCTCCGCAAGCGGCAAGAACGGAAAGGGCGGAAAGAAGTGCGAGTGTTCTCGTCATCGAGGGCCTCCGGTGGTTTGCGAAGGCCCGGCTGGCGCCGGGCCGTTGCAATCGTCACACGAGGCTGTCGTGAGAGACCCCGCCTATTCGCCAGGCGCGGGCGGCCAAACCCACGCTTGTGTCAGGCTGTTCTATTCGGCAGGCGACCCGACAGAGCGGGAAGCCTCATGGACGATTGCAGGATCGAGCGTGGCGCAGCCGAAGGCCGGGTGTCAAGCCGAACGTACGCTCGGGCGGGACAGCAATGCTGACGATACCTGCCGCTTCATGGATGTCGTCGGCGAGAAGCCGTCCACGGCCTGCGCGCGCTGCCGGTCGACCTCCATGCCCCTCAGCCGCTCATGGCTCCAGTCCGCAACCAGCACGCCGCGGCCCGACAGATCTTCCAGAGGGATCGTCTCCTCCTTCCCCGCCACGTCATGGCCGGGCGGCGAACCGAGCCAGCGGAGCGTCACGCTGTCCTTCGGATGCAGGCCCCCGCTCCAGCCGGACATGACGACGACCGCCTCGTTCTCCGGTCCCTCGGCCCGGCGCCGGAAGCGCAGCCGGTCGCCCACCGCCAGCGGCCTTTCGTTCCACCAGCGACTGCGGAACGCGCAGTCGGCGTCCGGATCGGCCAGGCGGGCCATCTCGGCGCGCGTCATCTCCCGGATGCGCCGGTAATCCTCTTCCGGGGCCCGGGAGCGTTCCAGCGCCCGCGCCTCGGCCTCGCCGACAGCGGCGCGGGTCTCCGGGCGGCTTCGCCAGTGGCCGCGCTCATGCAGTTCGCCGTCGTCGAGCGCAGCGCGGGCCTCCTCGGCGAAGACCCGGTTGTCCTCGCGCCAGCCGGAGGCGCCCGCCAGCAGCGAGACAGGAACGCCGTCGCGCCGGGCGTCGCGCTCCAGCCCCCGGCCCCGCCGGTCCAGCGCGCGCATATCCGCCAGCAACCCGGCGACCCTGGCCCATTCGGCGGCGCGGTCGGCATGCTCGTCGAGCGCGGCCAGCAGCCGGCGCCGGGCCGCCGCCTCCAGCTCCGGCTCCTGCTCCAGCTCCTCCGCCTCGCCGATGGCCGCGCCATAACCGGCATCGTGGAACGCCAGCACGTCCCGCGCTTCGGCCGCGGCGCGGGTTTCGGCGAGCCTGTCCCTCACCCGGGCGAAGCGGTCGAACGGTCCGTGCCTCTCCAGAAGCTTCATGCCGCCCTCGACGCCGCGCCGCGAGCGCGGCATCCGGTCGAGATGCGGGCCGTAGCGCTTCCCGTTCCTGTTGGAACAGTCCGCATATCAGTTGCGCGGTGCAGTACTGTCGATGCGCGCCGCATCGGGAGAACCGGTCCCGGACGCGACGCCCGAAGATATCGCGGCGTTCGAGAAACAGCTCAGCGAGGGGGATGCCCGCGGATATGTGTCGCTGAAGGCGGAAATTGACCAGTTGCGGTTGCTCTCGCGGTTGCGCCTGAACGCATTGTCCGATGAGGTTCGCGCGGCGGTCGCGGTAGGGACGCCGGTTTCCCGGCGCCCCCCGCACAGATCCGGACGTGCGCGCTAACGCATCCGGCTCCTACCTCGGGTAGTGACGGCGAAGCGCACGCTTGGCCACGGGTGCCGGGTCCGGGGTTTGGGCCAG
>JAJDYL010000039.1 GCA_022825195.1 Alphaproteobacteria bacterium | reverse complement strand
ATGGCGGATCAGGTTGTCGTACATGCAGGCCTGACTGCCGAGATTGTTGATCGTGCCCGACTGGTGGAAGTCGAGATGCGGCGGACGCATGGTGATGCCGTAGCGCAGCACGCCGCCGGATTTCGGGTTCGGCTCCGTCGCCGCAAGCTGGAATTTCGAGCCGTCATATTCCATCGGAATGGCGGCGTTCGCCTTGCGCGAAGACAAGCCGTACGCACCCGCAGCAGCCAGCGCCGCGCCCCCCTGAAGGAAGTGCCGCCGCGACCAGTGCGGGTTCAGAAATCCTTTTCGAGCCATAATGCTCCTCCCTGCTTGAATCCGGGGCCGTTGCGCCCCCTAATGCGATATGCTGTCGGCCGATGCCGCCGTCGCGGGAGCCTACCGCATCCTAAGGAGCTTCGATTATGGACCGAACCGAACCGCTCGAACAAGAGGCCGGACAGGAGGCCCCGGCAGCATCGGGCGAGAATGTGCTCGAGATCGAAGACCTGCAGACGCATTTCTTCACCAATGACGGCGTTGTGCGCGCGGTGGACGGCGTCTCCTACAGCGTGCGGCGCGGGGAGACGCTGGGCGTGGTCGGCGAGTCGGGCTGCGGCAAGAGCGTGACGGCGCTCTCGATCCTGCGCCTCGTGGCCAGCCCGCCGGGACGCATCGTTGGCGGGGCCATCCGGCTCGAGGGGCGGAATCTCCTGGACGCCACCGAGACCGAGATGGAAGACGTGCGCGGCAACGAGATCTCGATGATCTTCCAGGAGCCGATGACCTCCCTCAATCCCCTGTTTGCCGTCGGCAAGCAGATCAGCGAGGCCGTCGCCCTGCACCAGGGACTGTCGAAACGCGACGCGATGGACCGGGCCATCGAGATGCTGCGCGAGGTCCATATTCCCGAGCCCGAGCGCCGCGCGCACGAGTATCCCCACCAGCTTTCCGGCGGCATGCGCCAGCGGGTGATGATCGCCATGGCGCTCTCCTGCAACCCCAAGGTCCTCATCGCCGACGAGCCGACCACCGCCCTCGATGTCACGATCCAGGCGCAAATTCTCGACCTCATGCGGGAAACGCAGCGCACCCAGGGCCAGGCCGTGATCCTGATTACCCACGACATGGGCGTGGTCGCCGAAAACGCCGACCGGGTCGTGGTCATGTATGCGGGCCGCAAGGTCGAAGAGGCCGAGGTGGACGAGCTGTTCGACCATCCGGGCCACCCCTATACGGAGGGCCTGCTGGGCGCCATTCCGAGCCTTGAGACCGCGGCGCACACCGAGAGCGGCCGGGGAAGGCTGAACGAGATCGAGGGGATGGTGCCGTCGCTCGCCAACCTGCCGCCGGGATGCACCTTCGCGCCGCGCTGCCGCTATGCAAGCGACCGGTGCCGGCAGGAATTTCCACCGTTCGAAAGCTACCGGCCGGGCCACTCGGTCGCGTGCTGGCACGCCGACCGCCTGTTGGGAGGAACGGCATGAGCGCCGGGGTGTCGAACGCTGCCGCGCCGCTGCTCGACGTGCGCGGCCTGAAGAAGCACTTCCCGATCTACAAGGGCGTCTTCTCGCGGGTCCGGGGGCATGTCTATGCCGTGGACGGGGTGAGCTTCCATATCGGCCGCGGCGAGACGCTCGGGCTGGTGGGAGAATCCGGCTGCGGCAAGTCCACCGTCGGGCGCACGGTGCTGAAGCTGCTGGAGCCGACGGAAGGGCGCATCCGCCTCGACGACGAGGACATTACCGAACTCGACGGCGCGGAAATGATGCCCTACCGGCAACGGATGCAGATGATCTTCCAGGACCCGTATGCCTCGCTCAATCCGCGCATGCCGGCGCGCTCGATCGTCGGCGAGCCGATGCACATTCACGGCATGGCCGAGGGCGCGGAGCGCGAGGAGCGGGTCGAGGCCCTGTTCGAGCGCGTCGGGCTCGGCCGCCGGCATCTGGACTCCTATCCGCACGAGTTCTCGGGCGGCCAGCGCCAGCGCATCGGCATCGCCCGCGCGCTGGCGCTCAACCCGGACCTGATCGTCGGCGACGAGCCCGTATCGGCGCTGGATGTCTCGATCCAGGCGCAGATCATCAACCTGCTGATGGACCTTCAGGACGAGCTGAAGCTCTCCTACCTGTTCGTCGCGCACGACCTGGCGGTGGTGGAGCATATCAGCCACCGGGTGGCCGTCATGTATCTCGGCCGCATCGTGGAGATTACCGACAAGACCAGCCTTTTCGACACGCCCCTGCATCCCTATACGGAGGCGCTGCTCTCCGCCGTGCCGATGCCGAAGGCGCGGGCGCGGGGCCGGAAGCGGGTCATCCTGACCGGCGACGTTCCAAGCCCGATCAACCCGCCCTCGGGTTGTCATTTCCACGCACGCTGCCCCTACGCGATGGCGCGCTGCCGCAGCGAGGAGCCGGTACTTCGCGAGGTGCAGTCCAGCCACTGGGCCGCCTGTCACCTGCATGACGGCACCGGCGCGGAGCCGGCAGCCGCCCTGGGGACGGCGGCTACCGCCTAGGTCGGGAGAACCGTAGGCTCAGACCGCGCCGCGCAGGCGCGGGTCGAGCACGTCGCGGATGCCGTCGCCGAACAGGTTGAACGCCAGCACCGTGATGGTGATCGCCACACCGGGGAACAGCACCAGCCACCAGGGCGGCACGATGCCGGCATTGAGCGCGTCCGCCAGCATGTTGCCCCAGGTCGGCGCGGGCGGCGGGATGCCGACGCCGAGGAAGCCGAGCGAGGCCTCGATGATGATCGCCACGCCGAGATGCGTCGTCGCGAGGATCAGGTAGGGCGCCACGCATTGCGGCAGGATATGGAAGAGCATGATGCGCATGTTGGATGCGCCGAGGCTGCGCGCCGCCTCCACGAACGACATCTCCTTGAGCGACAGCACGACGGAGCGGATGACGCGTCCGCCGAAGGGTATTCGGGTAATCGCGATGGCGATGATGACCGTCCCGGTGCCCGAACCCAGCGCCATCGCAATCGCCATTGCGAGTATCAGGTCCGGAAATGACTGGAGAAACTCGATGATGCGCTGGCTCACAATGTCGAACCGCCCTCCGAGGAAGCCGCATGCCAGGCCCCAGAACGACCCGAGCGTGGTGCCGAGCAGCACCGCGGCGAAGGCGACGATGAGCGAGGTGCGGCTGCCGTGGATGACGCGGCTCAGCGTGTCGCGGCCGATCTGGTCCGTGCCGAACAGATGCTCTTCGTAGGGCGCCTTCTGCATGCTCCGGAAATCGGACTTGAGCGGGGGATAGGGCGCGATGACCGGCGCGGCTACCGCCATGGCCACGATCAGGAGCGCAACGCAGCCCCAGAACGCCGACAGCGGAGAGCGGCGTCCGAAGTGCCTGAGGCCGCCCCACACGCGGATCGGCAGCGGCTGCACGGCCCGGCGGGATTCCTCCGCGGTCGCGGTTTCAGGCTGCACGGTCATTGGTATCTGATCCTCGGGTCGATCCAGGCGATGATGATGTCGACGGTAATATTCAGCATCACGAACACCACGGCATAGAGAAAGACGAGGTTCTGCATGACGAAGATGTCGCGCTCATTGACCGCCGTGAACATGGCGTAGCCGAGCCCCGGGGTGCCGAAGGCGCGCTCCACCGGAATCGACCCGGCCAGCACGAATCCCAGCAGGATTCCGGAGAGCGTGATGACGGGCAGCAGCGCGTTGGGCAGCGCGTGGAGGCTGACCACGAGGCGCCCGTTCAGCCCCTTGGCCCTGGCCGTGCGCACATAGTCCTCGCGGATCACCTCCAGCAGGCTGGAACGCGCCATGCGGGCGATGTAGGCGGCCTGCCCCAGCGCCAGCACGAAGGCCGGCCCGATGATGATCTGCAACACGGTTCCGGGGTCTTCGAACAGGCCGGCGCCGCCGGCCGTCTGCGGCGCGCGGTAGCCGAAGCCGAACAGGAGGCCCAGCACGATCAGCATGCCGAGCCAGAATCCCGGCACGGCAAGGCAGGTGATCGAGATCACGCGGGCGGTGTTGTCTGCGGCGGTATTGGGGCGCAGCGCGCTGATGATGGCCACCGGGATGCCCAGTATCCACGAGAGGATGACCGACAGGATGGCGATCTGCGCCGTCAGCGGGCCGCGGCGCAGCACCATCTCACCGACGCTCTCCGCCCGGAAGAACGAACGGCCGAGTTCGCCTCTCACAATGTCCATGATCCAGTTGAGATACTGGACGATCAGCGGATCGGCGAGGCCCAGCTCCTCCATGTAGCTCTGCCGCTGCGCCTCGGTGAGCTTGGTCATGCCCTCCGGGCCGAAGATTGCGGTCAGCGGATCGCCCGGCATGATCCGCATAATGAGGAACACGATGATGGACACGCCGAACACCGTGATTCCCCCGAACGCCAGCCGGCGCACGATATAGCTATACATCCGGTTCCCGCCAGCCGCGCATCGTGACGAACGCCCTCCCCTCGCTCCGCCGGGCAGACTGCTTGCTAGGCGGCGGCGCTGTCAAGGCGGCGCGGCCTGCTCCTTCCGCCTCAGCGCAGATGGCAGGCGACCGTGTGGCCCGGCGCGATTTCGCGGAGCGCCGGGGACTCGATGCGGCAGCGCGCCTCGGCATAGGGGCAGCGCGTGTGGAAATGGCAGCCCGACGGCGGGTTGATCGGGCTCGGCACGTCCCCTTGGAGCACCATCTTCTTTCGGCGCAGACGGGGGTCGGGCACCGGCACGGCCGACAGCAAGGCTTCGGTATAGGGGTGCTGAGGGTCGGTGAAGAGCGTGCGCTTGTCGGTGTATTCCACGATGCGGCCGAGATACATGACCGCGATGCGGTGGCTGATATGCTCGACCACCGCAAGGTCGTGGGCCACGAACAGGTAGGAAAGCCGGAACTCCTGCTGCAGGTCCATCAGCAGGTTGATGACCTGCGCCTGGATGGACACGTCGAGCGCGGAAACCGGCTCGTCGCCGACGATCAGCTTCGGGTTGAGCGCCAGCGCGCGGGCAATGCCGATGCGCTGGCGCTGGCCGCCGGAGAACTCATGCGGAAAGCTCTTCATCTGGGCGCGGCTGAGGCCCACCCGCTCGAACAGCTCCGCGACCCGTTCCTCCCGCTCGGCGGCGTTGCCGAGGTCGTGGACGCGCAGCAATTCGCCCACGATATCGCCCGCCGACATGCGCGGATTGAGCGAGGAATACGGGTCCTGGAAGATGATCTGCATCTCGCGGCGCACCGCGCGCATGTCGGTCTTGCCGAGATGCGTCACATCGCGCCCGCTTAGCCGGATCGCGCCCTCGGTCGGGTCGATCAGGCGGAGCACGGTGCGCCCGACCGTGGACTTGCCGCAACCCGATTCGCCAACGAGCCCCAGGGTCTCGCCGGGGCCGATATGGAAGCTCACGCCGTCCACGGCATAGACCTTGCCGGATTGCCGGGACAACAGTCCTTTCTTGACCGGGAAATGCTTCTTCAGGCCCTCGACTTCCAGCACTGGAGGCTGGGCGGCGGCTTCCGCGGCGGCCGTCATGCGCCCGCTCCGAACAGGTGCTCCGAATGCCAGCAGGCGGCCCAGTGGCCGGGCTGCTTCTCCTGGTAGGGCGGATATTCCGCGCGGCAGCGGTCGTCGGCGAAGCGGCAGCGGGGCGCGAAGGCGCAACCGGGCGGCAGGTTGTTCAGCGGCGGCACGATGCCCGGAATCTCCTCGAGCCGCTCGGCGGCGGCGCTGTCCTCGCCGCTCATGATGGCGAGCCTCGGTACGGAGGCCATCAGGCCGTGGGTATAGGGGTGCATGGGATTGGAGAACAGCGGCACGACATCCGCCTCCTCCACCTTCCGGCCCGCATACATGACGATGATGCGCTGGGTGGTTTCCGCGACGACGCCAAGGTCGTGGGTAATCAGGATGACGGCGGTGCCGAGTTCCTTCTGCAAACGCACGATGAGGTCCAGGATCTGCGCCTGGATGGTGACATCGAGCGCCGTGGTCGGCTCGTCTGCGATCAGCACCTTCGGGTTGCAGGCGAGCGCCATCGCGATCATCGCGCGCTGGCGCATGCCGCCGGAAAGCTGGTGCGGATATTCCCTCGCGCGCTGCGCCGGCTCGGGAATGCGCATCATGTCGAGCATCTCCACCGCCCGCGAAAGCGCCTCGGCGCGGCTCAGGTCCCGGTGCAGGATCAGCGCCTCGGCGATCTGGTAGCCGATGGTCAGCACCGGGTTGAGCGAGGTCATCGGCTCCTGGAAGATCATGGAGATGTCGTTGCCGCGCACCAGGCGCATCTCGGCCTCGTCGAGGTCCAGCAGGTCGCGCCCGTCCAGCGTCACGCGGCCGCCGATGATGCGGCCCGGCGGGTCCGGCACGAGGCGCATGACGGAAAGCGCGGTGATGCTCTTGCCGCAGCCCGACTCGCCCACGATTCCGAGCGTCTCGCCCTTGCGGAGGTTAAAAGAGACCCCGTCCACGGCCTTGACGATCCCCTGGCGGGTGTAGAACCAGGTTTGCAGGTCCTTCACCTCCAGCGCGCTTTCCCCGGCCGGCGCTTCCGTGGCCGCCGCAGCGCCCTCGTCGAGGACCGGCATCGTATCGGAGGTCATGTTGCGCACCCCATGTTCCGGCTCAGCTCCGCTGCCGCGGGTCGAGAATGTCGCGCACCGCATCCCCGAAAAGGTTGGTGCCGAACACGGCGAGGCTGATCGCAATGCCCGGGAAGATCACCAGCCAGGGCGCGACGCGCACATATTCCGCGGCCGATTCCGACAGCATCCGGCCCCAGGAGGGGTGCGGCTCCGGCACGCCGAGGCCGAGGAAGGACAGCGAGGCCTCGACCAGGATCGCGGCGCCGAGCTGGGCGGTGAACAGCACGATCAGCGGCGCCAGCGTATTCGGCAGCACATGGCGAACGGCGACGCGCAGCTCGCTCATGCCCGCCGCCCGCGCCGCTTCGACGAAAGGCATCTCCCTGAGCGACAGCGTACTCGACCGGACCACGCGCGCGACATTGGGCACGAGCGGTATCGAGATGGCGATGATTGTATTTTCCAGCGACGGCCCGAGCGACGCCGCCATGACGAGCGCCAGCACGAGCAGCGGCAGGGCCTGCATGATGTCGATCAGGCGCTGCATCAGCAGGTCGAACCAGCCGAGCAGGTATCCCGACATGAGGCCGATCACGATGCCGATCACGCCGCCGAGCAGGATCGAGGCGACGCCCACGGTCAGCGAGATGCGCGCGCCGTGGATGATGCGGCTCAGCACATCCCGGCCCATCATGTCGGCGCCCATGACGAATGTCGTGTCGGGCGCCTTCAGGGAGTCCGGGGCAGAGGTATGCAGCGGGTCGTGCGGCGCCAGCACGTCTGCGAACACGGCCGAGAACACGAAGACGATCACGATCACGGCGCCGATCGCGCCGAGCGGATGCTGGCGCATGTAGAACAGGAGCCGGCTCCAGTGCCCGGAGACATTCGCGCCGGCGCGCGTCAGCTCGGCTTGATGGTCTATCTCAGCCATCGCCCTGATCCCCGAGACCCGGATCGCAAGAAATTCGGTCAGTCGGCATATTTGATCCTCGGGTCGAGCACCGCGTAGAGCATGTCCACGAGGAAGTTGATGAGCACGGTCACGAGCGCGATCAGCATCACGAGGTTCTGCACGATCGGGTAGTCGCGCATCAGGATCGCCTCGACCAGGAAATGGGCGACGCCCGGAATGTTGAACACCGTCTCGGTGATGATGAGCCCGCCGATGAGGAAGGCGGCTTCGATGCCGATAATGGTCGTCACGGGCAGCACGGCGTTCTTGAGCGCGTGGTGGTAATTGACGGAGTTGTCGGTTGCTCCCTTGGAGCGCGCCGTGCGGATATAGTCCTGGCGCATTACCTCCAGCATGGAAGACCGCGTGAGCCGCATGATGAGCGCCGAAGAGCGGAAGCCGACCGCAGCCGCCGGGATGCTGTAGAGCAGCAGCTCGTCCCAGAGATTGTCCGGCGGGTCCATGTAGATCGGGATCGAGCCCGCATACTGGACGAAGGCCATCAAGATCAGCAGGGCGAGCCAGAAAGAAGGAAGCGAGAGGCCGCTCAGCGAAATGCAGCGCAGGATGTAGTCCATCGCCGAGTTCTGGCGCACGGCGCTGATGACGCCGAGCGGCAGGCCGAACAGGACCGAGAAGAAGAGCGAGAGCGCGGCGAGCTTGGCCGTGATCGGGATACGCGGCTGCAACTCGTCCACCACAGGCATCTCGGAGACGTAGGAGAAGCCGAGGTCCCAGACGATCAGCCCGCGGATCCACTCGAAATACTGGACCGGGATCGGCTGGTCGAGGCCGAGTTCCCGCTCGATATTGGCCTTCTCCTCCGGGTCCACGAACCCGGCGGAGTCGAACATGATGTCAGCGATATTGCCGGGCATCAGCCGCAGCAGCACGAAGATGATGATCGACATCCCGACAAGCGTCAGGATCATCAACAGGAAGCGCTTGACGATATAGGCGCTCAAGGCCTGCCCCCTCTTGCCCGTGCTCCAGGCAACAGATCGATTGCAGGAAAACCGGGACGCCTCAAGGGACGCCCCGGCTCATCGCATGTTGCAAGGGTCCGGCTACTTGTCGAGCCAGACGTCTTCCAGGCGCCAGTTGTTGTAGATGCTGTTCACATGCGTGACGAAGCCCTTGACGTAGGGCTGCCAGCACTGGGCCGACTTGATGTGGTAGATCATCGGCCTGGCTGCGTCTTCCTGGAGCTTCTTGTCGATTTCCCAGATGAGCTTCTTGCGCTCTTCCTGGTCGGTCATCATCGACTGCTTCTCGAACAGCGCCTCCATCTCCTCCTTGCAGTAGCCCGTATAGTTGCGCTGCGAGCCGCAGGAGTAGTTCTCGTAGAAGTTGGCGTCCGGATCGTCCACGCCCGCACCGGTCAGGTTCATGCCGACCATGTAGTCCTTGCGGGCCACCTTGGCATGCCAGTTGCTGGTCTCGACCGTGTCGAGCTCGCCGTCGATGTAGATGTGCTTGAGGTGGTCGATCAGGATCACGGCCGGGTCGCGATAGACGGCGATGTTCCGGGTTGAAACCTTGATCTTGAGCCGGTTGTCCGGCCCGTAGCCGAGGCCTTCCATGATCTTGCGCGCTTCGGCCCGGTTCGCCTCGACATCGGGATTATAGCCCGCAACTGTCTTAAGGAACTCCGGAGGCATGCCCCAGACGCCCGACGGCGGCGGCATCATCGCGCCGCCTCTCTGGTACTCTCCGTGGCCCAGAATGTCGATGAAGGCCTGACGGTCGATGGTGAGCACCATGGCCTTGCGGACATCCGCATTGTCGAAGGGCGGATTGTCCTGGTTGACGATCAGGTTGGCGCTGACATTGGTGGTCACCAGCTCGCAGACGGCGTTCGGCGCCTGGGACTTGATGTCCTTCAGCAGCGGGATGGTGACATCGACATTGAAGGTCATATCGAACTCGCCGGCGATGAAGGCCAGCACGCGAGTCGAGCGGCTCTTGATGATGGTCCACTCATGCCCGTCGAGATGCGGCTTGCCTTCCTTCCAATAGTTCTCGTTCTTCGTGAACTTCACATGCTCGTTCTGCTTGAGGCTGACGAACTTGAACGGTCCGGTTCCGATCGGCGCCGTGCGCATCTTCTTCGGCGGCACGTGGCAGGGATAGACAGGCGAATAGCCGGAGGCCAGCAGCGCGACGAAGGCCGGCTGCGGTCGCTTCAGGTGGAAAGTCGCCTCATGGTCGCCGTTCGTGGTGATTTCCTCGAGGTTCTTGTACCAGGACTTGCGCGGGTTCTTGCGCAGCTTCGGTTTGCTGTTGCCGAGCACGAGGTCCCAGGTGCATTTCACATCGGCGGCAGTGAACGGCTTGCCGTCATGCCACTGGACGCCCTGGCGCAGCTTGAAGGTGAGCTCGGTGCCGTCACCGTTCCAGCTCCAGCTCTCCGCCAGGTCCGGCACGATGGTGTCGAGGCTGTTCTTCGCCACGTCCTGCCTGTACATGACGAGATTGTTGAAGACGCCCATGTAAGGCGCGACCGTCGAGTTGGTCGCCTCTTCGTGGATCGAGCCGCTCGGCGGCGTGCCGCGATGGTAGAATTTCAGGACGCCGCCGTCCTTCTGCGCGAGCGCCGTGCCGGCGTATCCGGCCAGCATTGCCACGCCAAGGCCGAATGCGGCAGCGCGTAGTGGATAGCCCATACTTGTTCCCCTCCCGGTTCGATGGACGCCGGGGGATTATGTCGACAGCAATCCCTCTTGCCAACCCGGACCGGCCGGGCCCCTTCGGACTTGGCTCCGGCATTCCTGCAAGTGCAGCGAAAGAGCAACCGTCAGCTGCCGACCGCGTCGAGCGCCTCGCCTTCGGTGCCGTGAATCTGGATGATCTTGTCGAAACCGGAGAGCTGCACGATCTCCCGGACGGTATCGGGAAGCGCACACAGCGCGAAGCTCGCATCGCGCCGCCAGAGGCCCTTGGCGATCACCAGGACTGCGCGGAGGCCGGCGCTGCTGATATAGGAGAGTTGCGACAGGTTCACGACCACGGCCCGGTCGTCGTCCTGGATTGCCGCCTTCATCTTGCTCTCGAAATCGCGGGCCGTGGCGCTGTCGATGCGGCCTTCAGGCACCGCAAGCAGGGCGCCCTCGCGCCGTTCCATCCTCACTTCCATCCTTATGCCTCCTGTCCTTGGTACTGCAGCCTCCGGCGCGGCGCGAACCCGGCTCCCCCGGCTGCAATCGATGTCCGCTCCATTCTCGCACGATCCGACCGCCCTACAAAGCCTTCGATGTTCGCAGTCGGCCGGAGACTACAGGTCGTAACCCCGTTCGCCGTGGGCCGCAAGGTCGAGCCCTACCAGCTCGTCCTCCTCGTCCACCCTCAGGCCTCCGACCAGCGCACCGGCGGCCTTGACGATGATGAAGGTTCCGGCGACCGCCCAGGCCGCGACCGCCAGCAGTCCCAGCGCCTGCATGCCGATTCGCCCGCCCGCGGCGACCCCCTCTCCAAGACCAGGGCCGCCAAGCGAATTCGAGGCCAGCACCGCAACCAGCAACATACCGGCGATGCCGCCAACGCCGTGGACGGCGAACACATCCAGCGAATCGTCGATCTTCCACGACTTCCTCACCGTCTGCGCGGCGGCGAAACAGGCCGCTCCCGCGACCACGCCCAGCACCAGGGCGCCTGCGGGCCCGATGAAGCCCGAAGCCGCCGCCGCGGCCGCGAGGCCCGAAACCGCTCCTGTGGCGGCGCCGACCAGCGACGCTCTTCCAAACCTGATCCATTCGATTGCGGCCCAGGTCATGGCCGCGGCCGCGGCCGCGATATGCGTTGCGGCGACCGCCATGCCGGCCGTCGCATCGGCCGCCAGGGCGCTGCCGCCGCTGAATCCGAACCAGCCGACCCAGAGCAGCGCCGCGCCGATGGCCGTCATGCCGGGATTGTGTGGCGGCGGCACACGGCCGGGAAAGCCTCGCCGGCCGCCCAGGAGCTTCGCAACCGTAAGGGCCGACACGCCTGCGCAGGCATGGACGACGAGACCGCCCGCGAAATCCATGACGCCGAGGCCCGCCAGCCAGCCGCCGCCCCGCACCCAGTGGCAGACCGGGGCATAGACCAGCAACAGCCACGCCCCGCTCACGATCAGCACGGCCGGGAAGCGGATCCGCTCCACCCAGACGCCCACGATGAGAGCCGGTGCGATGACCGCGAAGCACATCTGGAAGACAGCGAAGACGATTTCCGGAACCGTGCCCCTGAGCGCATCCGGCCCGAGGCCCGCAAAAAAGGCCTTGCCGAAGCCGCCGGCGATCCCGCCCATGCTGTCCCCGAACGCGAGGCTGTAGCCCACCGCGAGCCACAGAACGCTGGAGAGGCAGGCGACGGCGAAGCATTGCATGACGACCGACAGGACCGCTTGGGCCCGCACCTGCCCGGCATAGAACATGGCAAGCCCCGGCAGGGTCATCAGCAGCACGAGCGCGCTCGCGGCCATGACCCAGGCCGTATCGCCAGCGTTCACGGCCGCCGCCTCCGCCATGGCCGGCAGCGGCAATGCCGCGAATGCCGCTCCCAGACCCATCCGGCGCAGCATCGCTACCCGCCGGCCTCTGCCGGGCCCAGAATGGCGTCGACATGTCCGGCTGCCCGGGCGGCGACCTCCGTCACCGACCGGGCGAGGGCCTCGAAGACTAGCCGCCCCCCCGACCGCTCGATCGCGCCGACGAGCGCCGGCCCGGCGGCTCCCCCGGCGACATCTCCCTCGACCGCCAGTTGCACGAGGCCCCAGAGGTTGCGCCAGAGTCGTGCGGCTTCTGCAAGGTCCTCCGCCGCCTCTGCGCCGATGGAACCCGCGGCATGCGCCGTCTCGAAAACCGCCGGCGCATCGCCGTCGAGGATGGATGGCCGTTCGGCAGCGTGGAGCAATCGCAGGAAGTCCGCGGCGGCAGCCACATCCCGCAGGCCGCCGGGCATGTGCTCGATAGCCCAGAGGTCGGCGTCGGGGCCGCCGGGCCGCCCGCGAACGGCGGCGAGGCCGGCAGCCAGCGGTCCTGCCTGCCGCGGTGCGGCCAGCACTGCCCGTTTCGCTTCCTCGAACCGGTCTCCCAGCCCGCCTTCGGACCACACGACCCGCGCGCGCCGCAGCGCCGCCAGTTCCGGCGCCCCGGCATCGTCGTGCGGATAGTCCAGAAACGCCCGGAGCGAACAGGCCAGCGGACCGCTGCTGCCCGTCCCGCGCGGCCGCATGTCGATGCGGTAGAGGCCGCCCTCGGCCGTTTCGGCGGTCAGCGCAGCCATCAGGCGTCGACAGAGCCGCGCATAGTAGGCGTCGGCATTCAGCGGCCGAGGGCCGTCCGAGTCCCCGCCTTCATGATCGTAGAGCAGCATGAGGTCGAGATCGGAATTCAGTGTCATCTCGCGGCTGCCGAGTTCGCCGAACGCCAGCACCGCCATCCTGCCGCCCGGAACGCGCCCGTGCGCAGCGGCGAACGCCTCCTGCACCGGCGGCGCCAACGCGCCGATGCACACATCCGCGATGTCGGCCAGCGGCGGCGCGGCCTCTAACGGCGACAGCCGGCCGCGCAGCAGATGGGTGCCGATCTGAAACATCCGGTCATTGGCCCAGCGCCGCACCACTTCCAGCACATCGAGCAGGTCTCCGGCTCGGCCCGCCGCCTCATCCAGTTCCGCCCGCATCTCCGCGCGACCGAACTCGCGCGCGTAGAAGAGCCGCACCAGGCCCTGGCGGGCCGCCTCCGCCATCTCCGGCTCCAGGCCCTCTTCATCCGGCAGGTCGAGGTCCATGAAATCGCGGCTGAGCGCGCTTTCCAGAAGAAGCGGACGCCGCGTCAGCCATGCGGAGAGCAAAGGCGCGGAACCCGCTACATCCGTCACGATGCCGAGCAGTTCGGGTCGGGCCGCCAATAGGGACAACAGCCGCCTGTCCGCCGGCAGCCGGGCGAGGAACCGGTCGAAGCGCGACAAGGCCGCATCGGGTTCCGGCGCGGTCGCGAACGCCGCCACAATCTTCGGTAGGAGCCTTGCCAGCAGGTCGCGCGCCTCGCCGCTGCGCAGGACAGGGGCGTCTCCCGCGATCCAGCGCCGGATCGTCGCGGCCCCCTGCCCGGCATCGACATAACCCATGCCCGCGAGCGCCGCTTCGCACGCGCCCTCTTGCGAAAAGTCCACTCCCTCTGCGCCGCGCGCATCCAGCGGGTCTTCGAACAGTGCTCCGAAATGGCGCTCCACCGCCGCGATATCCCCGTTCAGCCGGTTCTCGAACTCGCCGGCGGAGGCGAAGGCGAGAAACGCGGCAATGCCCGCCATGCCGTCCTCCCTGTCGGGAAGGCTGTGCGTCTGCCGGTCGTCCACCATTTGCAGCCGGTGCTCGACGCGGCGCTGGAAGCCATAGGCCGCCCGAAGCTCCGCCGCCGCGCCGGCATCGACATGGCCTTCCAGCGCAAGGGCGTCCAGCGTCTCAAGCGTGCCGCGCCCGCGAAGGCCCGGATTGCGCCCGCCCCAGACGAGCTGCTGGGCCTGCACGAAGAACTCTATTTCGCGGATGCCGCCCCGGCCCAGCTTTACATTGTGTCCTGCCAGCCCTGTCCCGCCGGCGCCGTGCGACGCATCGATCTGCTCCTTGATCGCCCCGATCTCCTGCGCCGCGGCAAAATCGAGGTGCCGGCGCCAGACGAAGGGCTGCAGCGTCTCCAGAAACGCCTCCCCCGCCTCGATGTCGCCGGCGACCGGCCGCGCCTTTATCATGGCCGCCCGCTCCCAGGTGCGCCCGGCGGCGCGGTAGTACACTTCCGCCGAGCGCACCGAGACGGCAGGCGGCGTCGATCCCGGATCGGGGCGAAGGCGCAGGTCGGTGCGGAACACGTAGCCGTTTGCGGTCTGCTGGCCCATGATGCGCACCAGTTCCTGCGCGAGCCGGGTATAGACCCGCGGCAAACCCCGCCTGCCCACATAGGGCGCGCGCTCCTGGTCGTAGAACAGGATCAGGTCGATATCGCTCGAATAGTTGAGCTCCAGGGCGCCGAGCTTGCCCATGCCGAGCGCGAACAGGCCCGACCCGCGCTCGGGATCGCCGGGGTCCGGCAGTTCGAGTTCGCGCGCCTCGTGCAGGCCGCGCAGCAAGTGCCGGAACGCGGCGCCCAGCGCTGCCTCGGCGAACCCCGAGAGCGCGCCGGTCACCTTTTCCAGCGGCCAGACGGACGCGATGTCGGCCAGTGCAATGGCAAGTGCGGCGCGCCGCTTCGCCCGGCGCAGGCGGAGCATGATGTCGGCCATCGACTCCGCCTCGAATCCGGCGCGGTCGGCGGCGGCCGTGTGCGCGTCATCGCAGGCCGCATCAGGCCCCTCCTCCAGGACCAGTCTTGCGAAAGCCGGGTCCGAGATCAGGCCGTGGCTGAGATAGGGGCTGTTGGCGAACACTGGGGACAGGAACCGCCGGACAGCCGGATCCTCCGCCGCCCCCAGCATGAAGGCGCGCAAGCCATCGTCTTCCGCCTCATCCGCCGCTTCCCGCCAGCGCCGCCAGCAGGTCTCCGCCGCCTCGGCGTCGGCGATGCCCGGCAGCGCCGCGCCGCCGCCGATCCACTCTCCTGCCAGACCTGTCATGCGAGGCCGATCCGCGATTCGGGAACGTCCGGAAGGCTGCGCCATTTTGCGCGGGCGTTCAACGGATCAGTCACCGGCGCCAGTACCAGCGCGGGTCTCGTCGAGCACCTGGTCCACCACGGCGCAGAACGCTTCCCGGCGGTCCGCACCCTCGATCCGGCAAAGCTCGAAGCACTCAAGCTGCCGGTCCGCCGACGGGCCGTCATAGAGGATCGCCGCAATCCGGCGGAGGTCCTCCTCGCAGCCGAGGGC
The DNA here is from genome assembly GCA_022825195.1 of Alphaproteobacteria bacterium. Classification (GTDB taxonomy): domain Bacteria; phylum Pseudomonadota; class Alphaproteobacteria; order Bin95; family Bin95; genus Bin95. Next base: position 36,303 of record JAJDYL010000039.1, on the reverse strand, counting down.
GCGGGCGTCCCCGGCGACATCCTCCACCAGCGCCTCGACCCAGTCCGCGATATCAACGCGCCCGCCCCGCTCCGCGTCGCCGATGAAGGCCAGCGTGCCGTAGCGCTGCGCCAGCCAGCAGTTCTCAGCGATGATCTCGGTCGGCGGTTCGGGCGGCAATCCTTCCCCTTCGTCCAGCCGCGACAGCCGCCGCAGAAGCGAGGCATAGAGCGCGGCGAGCGCGATCGACTCGTCCATGCGCGGGCAGATGTCGCAGCTCCTGAGCTCGATCGTCGGATAGGCATGGGAGGGGCGGATATCCGGGCGCATCTCGCTGCTGTCCCGGATCGCGTCGATGCGCCGGTAGTCCTCTACCAAGCCGTCGAACTCGGCCCGCGAACGAAACGGGCGGGGAAGCCCGGTGCGCGGGAGCGCCCCGATAATGACGGGGCGGTAGGACTTGAAGCCGGTAAAGCCGCCGGCATTGAAGGGCGAGGACGCCGAGAGCGCGATGAACGCCGGAAGATAGCGGCGGAGCGCCGTCATCACGCGGATGCGGGAGTCGGGATCGCCGAAGCCGGCATGTATGTGCATGCCGCCCACCAGAAAGCGGCGCACGGCCTCCTGCATCGCAATCTCGAAGTCGCGGTAACGCGCCTTCGGCGTCACCCGCTGCTCCCGCCAGGCTGCGAAGGGGTGGGTAGAGGCCGCCATCGCCCGCGCACCGTGGGCCTCCGCCGACTCGACGACCAGCCGGCGCGTTTCGGAAAGCGCGGTGCGCAGGTCCGCGATCGAGGAGCAGACGCGCGTATTGGTCTCGACCTGGGAGCGCAGCAGCTCGGGCACCACCGTATGCGGGCCGCTCTCGCGTTCGCAACGCTCCATGATCCCCGGGTCGGGGTCGGCGATGAGGTTGCGCGTTTCCGGATCGACCAGGAAGAATTCTTCCTCGATGCCGAAGGTGAATGTCAGTCCGGGCTCCGACATCGACCTTGTCTCCCACCGGCGGCTGCTTTTCTGTGCCCGATTACTACGGCAGCGGCGGCGTCATTTGAAGCGTCAGGCATGCGTCCCGGGTGGCTGACCAGTCTTCTTCGCTCATGGCGGGCCGGAGAGCCCGGCGTTGTGCGCCCCGGATAAACGCCAGGCGTTCTTCGGTGGCCGGATGGGTGGAGAGCATGCGGGCCAGCAGCCCACCGTCGTCCTTCTCCTTTTCCTCAAGACGCGCGAAGAATTCCGCGAGTCCCAGCGTGCCGATGCCGGCGGCATCGAGCTGCGCGAGCGCGAAAGCGTCCGCCTCCCGCTCGGCCTCGCGGGAATAGCCCGTGTTGACCAGCCACTCGGCCAGCCCGCCCGTCAGCGCGCCGCCCGTCAGGTCGCCGAGCAGCACGCCGACCAGCAGCGATACGGCGAAGGACCGGTAAAGCGCGCGGGTCGAGTGGTCGTGCACGACATGGCCGAGCTCGTGCGCGGCAATGCCTGCTATCTCCTCAGCGCTGCCGGCTTCGCGGATCAGCCCCCTTGTGAAGACCATGATGCCGCCGGGAAGCGCAAAGGCGTTGACCAGCCGGGAATTCACGACGACCAACCGCAACTCCGGCGGATGCGGCAGGTCCGCCGCGAGGCGCTCGACGAGGCGCTCCAGTGCTGCAGTCCCCTGCTCGTTCGAACAATAGCGGCCCGTGCCCGTCTCGCCGGACGGGCCCGGAAGCAGCCCGACGACCTGAACGAGGACCGCGCGGCCGAGACGGAGCTTAGCGGAGTCCGGGGTGACGGCCGCAAGCTGGACCGACAGCAGCGGAATGAGCACCAGCACGATGCTGGCTACCGATCCGGCGGCCAGCACGGCCCAGAGCGCGATGCGGGCCACCGCCCGTCCAGAGGTCCGTTGCTGGCGCTTCAGGTGCGGCGCCGCCTCACGGAGCGCTTCGACCATCCCCGGATCGTCCACGATGAGCCGCGCCGTGGTGCCGGCCAGCCCCAGCCGCACCGGCTCGTCGGGACGCGGCCTCTCCACAAGCCTGATGCGCTCGCCCGGCCAGGAACTGGCCACGGGGCCGGCTTCGTCGAAGATCGCCAGCCCGGTCGCCGCAATCTCGACCTCGACCGGGCGGGAGCGCGCAGTCAGCCCGTCATAGTAGCGAGCCGGATACCGGGCCACGCGTCAGAACCCGCCGACATCGAGCGCCTCCGCCGTCCCCTCGCCATAGCCGGGGATTGCGGAGGAGGACTGCACAACCTCGTCCAGCGCTTCGGCATTCGCGATTTCCAGCGTCTCGCAGACATGCTTCAGCAAAGGGATGTCCAGGAACAGGATTCGGATTATTCCGGCGGACAGCAGCCATATCAGAGCCGGAACAAGCACGGCCGCAACGACGCCGGACGCGGAACCGGCCATTCCGAAGCCCGTAGCCATGGAAACCGCAATTGCGCCAAGCAGCGCGCCGAATGCAGCCATGACGAGGACAAAAACGGCGAAACGACCGAAAATGAACGGATTCCGGATTGCCGAAGAAAAGCCCGTTGCGCCGATACCCATGCACCCGACCATATGCCGAAACTCGCTGATCCGGTACCGGATCCAAAAGAGAAAGCCCACCGGCAACAGCAACAGGGGCCAAAGCGTCAGTGACACCAGAACATCCGAAACGCCGGCGGTGCCGTAAACCTCCAGATCTCCGGTTACAGTTTCCATTTCTCCCAAATTCAATGCGATGACCAGCACCGGCACTCCGAACGACAATCCAACGACCGGCAACCAGCGCACGAACAGCCAGCGCGCGTTCGGCGCGAGGGAGAGGCCCGCAGTGCCGAAATGGGCATGGCGGGCGAAATAGCCCAGCGTCGCGACCCGCATCCAGGGATAGGCAAGCCCGAGCGTGGCGGCCGTAAGCAGGCTGTAGCCGAAGGAAATGCGCGCATAGGCGAAGGACGAGCCGCCGAGCCCGAAACGCACGCCGCGCCAGGCCGTGCGCGTCAGCCGGTAGCGGCGCATGCGGTGGATCGCGATCTGGATCAGGAAGAACAGCACCAAGTAGTAGAGGATTTCGAGCGCGATCAGCGCATATTGCGGACCGTCGGCAAACAGGAACTGCAACACTGCAAAAGCAGCGAATAGGGGCAGCAGCGCGGCGACGGCAATCAGGAACCCGATGAACAGCTCGCCGCCCGTGCCGAGATATTCGAGCGCGTCGTCCAGCAGCACGGTATGGCGCCAGACGAAACGCCGGACATGCGTGCGGCCCCAGAACCGGTAGATGCCGAGCGTCAAGATCGAGAACAGCAAATTGCGCAGAAGCAGCCCCGCCAGCGGGCCCCGCCGGCCCGCGAACCGCGCCGGCCGTCCCGGTAAGCCGTCCGCCATCCGCCCTTCTCTCCGGTCCCGAGAACCCGCCGGGGCCGCTATAGCATGAGCCGCTGCCGCCCCGTAAGCTGGCGGGCCGTCGCGAGGGAAGAACGGAGGACAACGAAACCGTGAGCGCAGTCGCATCCGGCGGAAAGAGCTTCTACGGCGCCCGGCTGGGGATACTGGTGCGGCCGACGCGCTTTCCCCGCCTGCCCGGCGATCCGGCCAATGCGCGCAGTTTCCCCTTCAGCGTGCGCTACGCCGTGTTGGAGCGGGTGGACCGAACGCCCGCGCTCGACGCCGCGAAGCGGCTTCTGGACGAGGGCGCCGAGGGAATCGGCCTCGCATTCAATGCCGATTTCGACATGGCGAATACGCTGGGCGCTCCCTTGGCGGGCGGGCTCGAGATCGAGCGAGCGCTCGTCGAGGCCATGCTGCCGCCGGGCGCGGAGGCCGGCGTGCTGGCGTTCAGCGCCGGCAATGACCGGATCGCGGCGCCCGGTTATCTCGCCGATGCCGTAGCGGCCGACGAGGACAGGCTTGACGTGGAGCGCGCGCGGGACAGCCTCGTCGATACCGTAGAGCAGGCCCTGTCGGACCGGCCCGGCATCGCCGCCTGGCTACTGCACGAGCCGGAAATGGGCCCCTTCGCAGCCGACATTCGCGCCACCACCAACCTGCCGGTCTATGACCGCACAACCTATCTGGCCTGGTTCCACGCCAGCTTGGCGCCAAGGGTCTTTCCGCGATGACGGTCGCGGTCGGAGGGTCGCCCGTCGGCGGGGCCGCAGTCGGCATCCTGATGCTGGACGCCCGCTTTCCCCGGGTCCCCGGGGATATGGGCAATGCCGACACCTGGCCCTTCCCGGTGCTCTACGAGGTCGTCCGCGGGGCGACGCCGGAACGGGTGGTGCGCCGGCGCGCCGAAGGGCTGGACGGCGCCTTTCTGGATGCGGCCGGGCGGCTGGTGGACCGGGGCGCTACGGCCCTCACCACCGTCTGCGGGTTCCTGTCGCTCTTCCAGTCCGAACTCGCGGCCCACGCAGGCGTGCCGGTCGCCTCATCGACCCTGATGCAGGTATCGGCGTTGGACCGGATGCTGCCGCCCGGCCGGCGGACGGGCGTGATTACGGTCAGCCGCGAGAGCCTTTGGGAAGACCATTTCACCGCCGTGGGCGCACCTGCGGACACACCCGTCGAGGGCACCGAAGGAGGGCGCGAGCTCACCCGCGTGCTGATCGGCAACCGGCCCTGGCTCGACATGGAGGCAGCCGAAGCCGATGTTGCGGCCGCCGCCCGCCGGCTCACCGCGCGCTGCCCGGAAGTCGGCGCCATCGTGCTCGAATGCGCCAACATGGCTCCCTACGCCGCCGCCGTCCGCCGCGAAACGGGGCTGCCGGTCCACGACATCTACAGCTTCATAAGCTGGGTCCATTCCGGCTTCGCCGACGCATATCGACGCCCTGCTGCAGGGGCGAGGAAAGGGGGCGGCGGCAGCATCGGTTCCGATCAATGACCGCCGGTATTACGGCATTTCATGACACTTCGCCGGGAGGTCCCCGCCACCGTCCCGGATCGCCGTTCTATCCCGGATTGCTCCCGAAGCCGTCCAGCCGGTCACGCTCGGCGAGCCCCGCATCGCGCTCGGTGGCCGGGCCGTAGCCGCCTCCGCCGCCGGTGCGGACGGTGAGCCGGTCGCCCCGGCTGAGCGGGAACTGCTGCTTCGATTTGAGCGGGATCTTCTGTCCGCCGCGCTCGACGAAGGTTTCCGCCTTCGCTCCGGGGCCGCCGCCGAACACGCCCTGCGCAGCGAAGCGGAACCGGTCCCCGTAGGTTGCGAAGGTCACGCCGTCGTCGAGGATGCGGTAGATGCGCTGGAAGCCCATGCCGCCGCGCTGCCGTCCGGCGCCGCCCGAGGCGGAGCGCAGGCTGTAATCCTCGACCCGAAAGAACGGGTAGTCGCTCTCCATCGCCTCGATGGGAATGTTCGAGCAGTTCGAGAGCATCGAATCGACGGCGTCGCAGCCATCGTTCTCCGGGCCAGCCCCGTAGCCGCCGCCGAAGATCTCAAGATAGATGTTGTAACCGCTGTCATGCTTGTGGCTGAGGCAGCTGACGGTCGTGGTATCGAAACCGGGCGCGATCACCCTGTCCGGCACGGCGCCGGCGAGCGCGTTCATCACCGCATTCACCACCCGGTAACTCGGCAGCAGACGCGCTCTGACCGGCGCCGGCGGCCGCGGATCGACGAGGCAACCGTACGGCGCGGTTACGGTAATTGCGCGCTCCGCCCCTGCGTTGAAGGGGATGTCAGGATCGGTCAGGACGGCCTTGATGCAGGCGATGGCGGAGGAGGCCGTGGAGGCGAAGGGGCTGTTCATGTTGGTGGCGACCTGCGGGGCGGTGCCGGCGAAGTCCACCGCGATCGAGTCGCCGCGGACGGTCAGGCTCGCCCTTATCGGCACCGGCTCGCCGCCCGCGCCGTCATCGTCGAGCCAGGCCTCGCCGCTGTAGGCGCCGTCGGGCGCCGCGGCAATCGCGGCCCGGATGCGGCGCTCCGAATAGTCGAGCATTTCGTCCATCGCGGCGAAAACGGTGTCCGCGCCGAACTTGCGGCACAGCCCCCTGAGCCGCTCGCCGCCGACCGCATTGGCGGCGAACTGGGCGTTGATGTCGCCGATGGTGGCCTCCGGCATGCGCACATTGGCGCGCACCAGCCGCTCGAACGGGCCGCCGTTCCAGTCCCGCGCGACCGACCAGCGGCCCGGCGGAAAGGTGATGCCTTCCTCGTGCACGTCGCCGGCGTCGGGGTTGAGGCCGGGCGCGCCGCCGCCGAGGTCGATATGGTGGACGACCGTCGCCGTGACGCCGATCAGGACGCCGTCGAGGAATATCGGCGAGAACAGGAAAATGTCCGGCAAATGCTGGCCGCCGGCATAGGGGTCGTTGTTGATGAGGAAATCCCCGTCCTGCAGCGTCTCCAGCGGATGATGCTCCAGGCAGGCGCGAAAGGTGTGCGTCACCGAGCCCAGCTGGATCGGTATGAGGTCGGCCTGGCTGACGACCCGCCCCTTGCGGTCGAGGATCGCGGCGGAGCAGTCCTGGGCCTCGCGGACGACCGGGGAATGGGCCGAGCGGATGAGCTTGATCCCCATTTCGTCGGCCGCGGCGATCAGCGCCTGGGTGATGACGGCCTGGTCGACCGGGGACACCTCCATCTCAGGCCTCCTTCCGCAGGACCGCATTGTCGTTCCCGTCGCGCGCCGCGGTCCAGCCCGGCGGCACATATACCGTGGCGCTGCCATCGTCGATCAGCAGCGGCCCGCGCGTGGGGTCCGGGCCGAGCTCCGCACGGACCAGCAGGCCCGCCTCGAGCGCCTCGCCGCGTTCGGTGAGGACGGCGCTGCGGCGCCCGGCCGCGCCGTTCGCCCGCGGGCCGCGCATGGCCGGCATCGGCGGCGGCGGCGCCCTGACGCCGACCCGGAAGGACACGACCTCGACCGGGTCGCCGTGCGGCTTGGCGAACTCGAATATCCGGCGGTGCGCCTCGCCGAACAGCCGGGCAAGCTCCTCGGCCCGCAACGCGTCGAGGTCGAGGCCGGCAAGCGAGACCGGGACCTCGAACGCCTGCCCCAGATACCGCATTTCCAGCACCCGGTCGAAATCCGCCCCGGCCTCGATCCCGAGCCCGGCGAGATAGTCCCGCGCCTCCGCCTGCAATGTCTCGACGGTCGCGCGGATGTCCGCCATGCTGCCCGGTGCGACCGCCAGCCGCCGGGTCCGGGTCCGGTAGTGGACATGGTCGGACAGCAGCAGGCCGGAGGCCGACAGGACGCCGGCATCGGGCGGCACGACGACGGTCCCGATCGCCAGGTCCTCGGCAACCCGGGCCGCGTGCAGCGGTCCGGCGCCGCCGAAGGGCACCAGCACATAGTCGCGCGGGTCGCGGCCGCGTTCGGTGGAGACCCGCTGGATGGCGCGCACGATGCTGACCTCGGCAAGGCGGATCACGCTGTCGGCGATGTCCTCGACCGACATGCCGAACCGCCCGGCCAGCGGCTCGTACACCCGCCGGGCCGCGTCCCGGTCCACCTCCATGCGCCCGCCGAGAAACGCATCGGCCCGCAGCGTGCCGCGCACCAGGTGCGCGTCCGTCACCGTCGGCCGGTCGCCGCCGCGCCGGTAGCAGGCCGGTCCCGGCATCGCGCCGGCCGAGCCCGGACCCGCCCTGAGCAGGCCGCCGTCATCGGCCCAGGCGATCGAGCCGCCGCCGGCCCCGACCGTCACGATGTCGATAACCGGCGTCTTCACCGGCAGGCCGTCGATCCGCGTCATCGACGCGAGTTCGGAACGGCCGTCGGCGATGAGCGCGACATCGGTGCTGGTGCCGCCCATGTCGAGCGTAATCAGGTTGCGGTAGCCGGCGCCGGCAACGCTGCGCACCGCCCCGACCACCCCCGCCGCCGGGCCCGAGAACAGCGCCGAGATGGCGTTGCGCGCCATCGCTTCGGCCGGCATCCGCCCGCCGTTGGACTGCATGATGGAGAACCGTCCCGCGAAACCGCGCTCCGCAAGGGCGGCGGAAAACCGGCCGACATAACCCGCCATGATCGGCTGCACATAGGCGGCAAGCGCCGTGGTCGAGGCCCGCTCATACTCCCGGAATTCGCGGGTCACATCGCTCGAACAGGTCACCGGCAGCGAGGGCGCCAGCTCGCGCACGATCCCGGAGACCGTCCTTTCATGGTCCGGATTGGCGTAGGCATGCAGGAAGCAGATGGCCGCCGCCTCGTAGTTCCCGTCCGCCAGCGCCCGCCGGACAAGCTCCGCGACCGCAGCGCGGTCCGGGACCCTGACCGCCCTGCCGTCGGGCGCCATGCGCTCGTCGACCTCGATGACGTCCCGGCGGGGCACCACCGGTTCGGGCTTGCGGTAGCGGAGGTCGTAGATCGCCTCCTTGTCGTGGCGCTGCAACAGCAGCAGGTCGCGGGTGCCCCTGGTGACGAACAGGCAGACCGCGGCGCCCTTGCGTTCGAGCACGGCGTTGGTCGCCACGGTCGAGCCGTGTACGAGCTCCTCGATCCGTCCGGGGTCGAGGCCGGCGGCGTCGATGGCGTGCATGGCGCCCCGGTTGGGGCTCGCCGGCGTGCTCGGCACCTTCGCCGTGCGCACCGACTCCCCGTCCACCGCCACCAGATCGGTGAAGGTTCCCCCCACTTCGATGCCGACCCGCATGTCCGCTCCCGGTCTCCGGCGCCTGCGTCACAATATTCCTTCCCGCGCCTTCCCGCCAAGCGACGGGGCGGCAGCGGGGGAATGGCAGTTTCGATCTTGACATATCCTGCATATGTTCCATATAAGTTCCAGAAAGTCCTAAAGTGAAGCGAACGAGGCCATGACCTGACCGCCGGAAGCGCCCCGCGCTCCCTGTTTTTCGACCCGATCCGCCGCAGCGATGGCGGCAATGGCGCCGGGGGCGCAAACAGGGCAGGTGCGCGCGGGCGGCAGACATTCCGGTCAACCTGGGGCCTGCATTCCGGTCAACCTCGGGGCCGGGCGGCGGCGCAGCCGGAAGGAGGAGCGATGACGGGGGACGTGAAGAAGCGCCCGGCGGAAGAGCCGGCCGGCGGGTTGTCGAAGCCGAGGCAGGGCCGCGCGGTGAACGTGGAGTTGCGGAGCCTGGCGGTGGCGGCGGTGGTGGAGGAAGGCATGGACGCCGCCGCCTCGGCCCGCCGTTTCGGGCTGGGCAGGAGCGCGGTGCAGCGCTGGGTGGCGCAGTTTCGCGAGCACGGGCATGTAAGGCCCGGCAGGCAGGGCGGCTGCAAGCCCTCGCGGATCGAGCCGGAGCGGGAGTGGATTTTCCGGATCCTGAAGGCGCGGCCCGGGCTTACCGTGCTGGGGCTGCGCGACGCGCTCGCCGCCGAGGGCCTGTCGTTCGGCCGGACCACCGTGCACCGCTTCCTCGTGCGCCACCGCCCGGACCGCAACTGCCGCTACAACGGCTGGCGCCGCAAGCGCAAGGCCGGGCGGTAGCGGCGAAGCGCTCCGCGACTCGTACCGGGGAGCGCAATGCAGGACACATCCCGACGGTCGTTGACCGGAACCGATGACGGCTTTGGCGCCCGCCGTCCCGGCAGCCCCTTGTCAGCCATAGTCGAACGTCCTCGAATCAGGGTCCGGGGCAGGCCCTCTCCGTCATGCCCGGACTTGTTCCGGGCATGACGGGAAGAGGCATGACGGAGAGCGCCGGGACCGGCGGCTTTCGTGCGATGCGGCGCCGGCGCGCGTGGCCGCTCCCGGTCTCCGGCGCGCCCTGCTACAGTGCGGTCGCGAACGCGGGAATGGAAGGCAGGGAGTGAAGGCGCCGCGCTTTTCCTATGTCCGGCCGGAAAGCCTCGAAAGGGTGCTGGAGCTTCTTGCGGAGCATGGCGACGAGGCCCGTATCCTGGCCGGCGGCCAGAGCCTGATGCCGACGCTCAACATGCGCCTCTCCGAGCCGCGCCTGCTGATCGACATCAACCGCATCGACGCGCTGAAGGGCATCTCGCTGGAGGACGGGACGGTGAGGGTCGGCGCGCTCGCCCGCCATGCCGAACTGCTGGACTCGCCCCTCGTCGCGGAGCATCTGCCATTGATCGCCGCGGCCATGCCCCATGTCGCCCATGTTGCGGTCCGCAACCGCGGCACCTTCGGCGGCAGCATCGCGCTCGCCGACCCGGCCGCCGAACTGCCGGCCTGCGCGGTTGCGCTCGATGCCGCGTTCGTGCTGGCAAGCCTGCGCGGGCGGCGGACGGTGCCGGCCCGGTCCTTCTTCCACGGCCTCTACGAGACCGAGCTTGCCGAGGACGAGCTCCTGGTCGAGGCCCGCATCCCGGCGCTCGCCGCCGGCTACCGCTCGTCCTTCCTGGAATTCGCGCGGCGGCACGGCGATTTCGCGCTCGCCGGCATCTGTTGCCACGCCCGCATCGACGGCGCCGTGCTGAGCGACGTCCGCCTGGCCTGCTTCGGCAGCGAGGACCGGCCGCGCTTCGCCGGGGCCGCCTCGGCCGCGGCCGAAGGCAGGGCATGGTCGGGCGAGGTGAAGGAGGCGGTGAAGGCCGCCCTCGGCGGCGACCTCGATCCGATAGGCAATTTCCATGCCTCGGCCGCCACCCGCCTGCACCTGGCGCGCGTGCTGGCCGGGCGCGCGCTCGACCGCATGGCCGCGGCGGGCTGACGGGGGCGGAGCGATGCAGGAGTTCATCGACATTGCGCTCACCGTCAACGGCGAACCGGTTTCGAGGCGCGTCGAGGCGCGGCAGCACCTGGTGGACTTCCTGCGCAACGAGCTCGGCCTCACCGGCTCCCATCTCGGCTGCGAGCACGGCGTCTGCGGGGCCTGCACGGTGCGCGTGGACGGGGCCGTCGTCCGCGGCTGCCTGATGCTTGCGGTCCAGGCGGACGGGGCCGATGTCTGGACCGTCGAGGGCCTGTCCGACTCCGGCGGGATCGCCGACCTCCAGGAAGCCTTCATCGCCCGCAACGCGCTCCAGTGCGGCTATTGCACGCCCGGCATGCTGCTGACCGCGGCGGAGATGCTGGAGGCCGGCCGCCGGATGACCCGCACCGAGATCCGCGCGTTCCTTTCGGGCAATTTCTGCCGCTGCACCGGCTATCACGCCATCGTCGATGCCATCGGGACGGTGATGGAAAGGCGCTTCGGTGGCTGACCCGCCGGGCGCCGTCGGGCGGCCCCTGCCGCGCAGCGGCGCGCGGCGGCTCGCCTTCGGGCGCGGGACATATACCGACGATCTCCGGTTTCCGGGCCTGCTCCACCTGGCGTTCGTGAGGAGCCCGCACGCGCATGCGCGCATCGTGAAGATCAATCCGGGGCCGGCGCTGGCCGCCGTGCCGGGCGCGCGCGTGTTCACCGGCGCGGACATCGCCCGGGTCTGCACGCCCTGGCAGGGCCTGATGGACAACCTGCCGACGATGGTCTCGCCGCCGCAGCACGCCGTCGCGGTGGACCGCGCCGTCTGGCAGGGCGAGCCCGTCGCCGCGGTGGTCGCCGCAAGCCGGGCCGAGGCGGAGGACGCCGCGGCCGGGGTCGTCGTCGAATGGGAGCCGTTGCCGGCCGCGGCCGTTCGCGACCGCACGCTCGACGAGGACGCCGCGCCGGTCCATCCCGAGCTCGGCAGCAATCTTTCCTACGCCGCCGCGATCCGGGCCGGGGACGCGGAGGCCGCGCTTGCCGGGGCGGCGCATGTGGTGGAAGGCGATTTCTCCTTTGCGCGCCACACGGGCGTGCCGCTCGAACCGAGAGCCGTGATCGCCGACTACGATCCGGGCGAAGGCAGGCTCACGGTCCATGGCGGCCACCAGGCGCCGTGGCACCAGCAGGACACGCTGTCGCGCCATCTCGGCATTCCCGAACATCTGGTCCGCGTCGTGACGCCCGATATCGGCGGCGGGTTCGGCATCAAGCTCCACATCTATGGCGAGGAGATCGCGGTCTCCGCCGTCAGCAAGCTGCTGGGCCGGCCGGTCAAATATGTCGCCGACCGCCTGGAATCCTTCGTCAGCGACGTGCAGGCCCGGGACCAGAGGGTGAGCGCGCGGCTCGGCGTCGGCGAAGACGGCGGCATCCGGGGGCTTTCCGTGGACGCGCTGTCCTCGCTCGGCGCCTACGGCTCCTACGGCCGCCCGCCGATCAACGAGGGCATGATGACGATCACGATGGCCGGCGGACCCTACGCCAACGAGCATTATGAGGGCCGGCTCCGCGTCGCCTTCCAGAACAAGCCGCCCTCGGGCATGTACCGCGCGGTCGGGCAGCCGATCGCCTGCGCGGTGACCGAGCAGCTTCTCGACCGGGCGGCCCATGCCGCCGGCATCGACCCGGTGGACATGCGCCGGCGCAACTACTGGACCGACGAGGCCTGTCCGGTCCGCACGCCGGGCGGCATCGGGATCGGGAGGCTCAGCCTCCGGGCCTGCCTCGACAGGCTGGCTGCGATGATGGACTACGGCGCGCTCCGCGCCGAACAGGCGGCCCTGCGCGGGCGCGGAATCCATCGCGGCATCGGGGTTGCGACCTTCCTCGAAATGACCTCCATCGGCCCGGAGCGCTACGGCCCGGCCGGGGCGCGCATCAGCACCCAGGACGGCGCGACCGTCCGGCTGGAGCCCTCGGGCGCGGTGCGCTGCGTCACCTCGGTCATCGAAATCGGGCAGGGAACCCACAGCGCGCTCGCCCAGATCGTCGCCGACCGCCTGGGCGTCGCGCCGCAGGATGTCGCCGTGGTGGGCGGCGACACCTCGCTCACCCCCCATGGCGGCGGCGCCTGGGCCTCGCGCGGGCTGACCATCGGCGGCGAGGCCGTCTGGCGGGCGGCGCAGGGCTTGCGGGAGAACATCCTCGAACTGGCCGGCTCGATCCTCCAGGCGGACCCGGCGGACCTCGACCTTGCGGGCGGCGCGGTCTCTGACCGGGCGACGGGGGAGGCCCGGATCGCGCTCGCCGAGATCGGGCGCATCGGGCATTTCCGCCACGACACGCTGCCGCCGGGGGTGCAGCCCGAACTGGCCGTCACCCGGCACTATGTCCCCGACGCCGTCCCGTTCGCGCTCGCCAACGGGGTGCAGGGCTCGTGGCTGGAGGTCGATCCGGAGACCGGCGAAGTGCGCCTCCTCGAACACTGGGTGGTCGAGGATTGCGGGCGGATCGTCAACCCGCTGCTGGTCGAGGAGCAGATCAGGGGCGGCGTCGTGCAGGGGATCGGCGGGGCGCTGTTCGAGGAGTGCCGCCATGACGAGGAGGGGCAGATGCTGAACGCGACCTTCGCCGACTATCTGGTCCCGATGGCGGCGGAGATGCCGGACATCCATGTCGGCCATGTCGAAACCCCGCTGGAGGGCACGGCGCTCGGCACCAAGGGGGCGGGCGAGGCCGGCACGGTCGGGGCGCCCGCGGCCGTCCTGCTGGCGGTGAACGACGCCCTCAGGCCGCTCGGCGCGCAGGTCGACAGCCTGCCGATCACGCCGGAATCGATCCTGCACGCGCTCGCCGCCGGGGCGTGACGGGCGGGCGAGGAGGTCCGGCGGTGGAAACCCGCAGCTCCCTTCGTTTCCTGTCCGGGGCCGACCTCGACGCGCTCGGCCTCGGGATGGGCGAGATCGTCGACATCCTGGAAGCCGCGTTCCGGGCGAAGGCGGCGGGCGGGGTGACGATGCCGCCCAAGATCTTCTTCCACCGCGGTGGCCCGCGCTTCTACAGCTCGATGGTCAGCGCCAGCCCGGCGCTCGGCTATGCCGGCTGCAAGTGGCAGAGCGGCGACCCGGGCAATCCCGATATCGGCCTTCCCTACATCCAGGGGCTCTACATCCTGACCGAGGACGCGACCGGCCGGATGCGCGCCGTCATGGACGCGGAGTGGATCACCGGCCGGCGCACCGCCGCCGCCTCCGGGCTGGTCATCGGGCACCTGGCGAAGGCGGGCGACCGCACGCTGGGCATTCTGGGCTGCGGCCTGCAGGCGCGCGCCCATCTGGAGGCGGTCCATGCCGTCCGGCCGCAATTCGACGCCTGCGTCTGCTACGACATCGTTCCCGAACGCCAGGAGCGCTTCGCCGCGGAGATGGCCGGACGGTTCGGCTTCGCCTCGATCGCGGGCATGAGCGGCCCCGAAGAGGTCGCCCGGAACTCGGACGTGCTGGTGACGGGCGGGCCGATCCAGAAGGACCGCAGACCGGTCGTCCGGCCGGACTGGATCGGCCGGGGCGCGCTGGTCGTCACCATCGACTATGACAGCTATGTCACCGACGAGGCGATCCGGGCGATGGACCTCGTGCTGACCGACGATTACGGGCAGATCGAGGATGCGCGCCGCAATGAAGGGAAGTTCCCGGCGGTGACCCGGGTGGACGCCACGGTTGCGGAGCTGGTTGCGCACGGCAAGGGGGCGCGAACCTCCGACGCGCAGAGGATCATGGTGTTCAATCTCGGCATTGCGCTGGAGGACCTGGCGGTGGCGGTCGAGGCCCTGAACCGGGCCGAACGCAGCGGCGTCGGGACGATGCTGCCCGGTCCCGCCGGGTAGCTACGGGCCCGTCCAGTCGAACGGGATGTGCTTGGCGGAATTTACATCCCAGGAGAATTCGAAGCCGAAGGCGTCGACCTTGCACACGGTCGCCTTCCCCCAGGTGACGAGCTGCGGCCCCGGCCCGGTTTCCGAGCCCGGCGCATTGGCGAGGCGCGGATATTCGCCGGGATTGCTGGTCGGGCCGGTCAGCGCCTCGGCCCAGGCCGTGACCTTGCCGGCAATGTCCACCCCCCAGCGCGACTGGTCGGGCGTGATCTCGAAGGAAATTTTCGCCCGCTCGGCGCCGCGCAGCTTCCGGCCCTCGGTGAAGAGCGCGGCGACCTTGCCGGGGAAGCCGCCGGCGCGCCCGCCGATGATGGCCGTCAGGGCCTCTGCCTGGGCGTCGTCGGCGCGGTCGTCGATGAAGAGCCCGGCTTCGCCCTTGACCCTGCCGGCCCACAGGTCGCCTTCCCAGCGGCCGACCCGCACGAAGGCAAGGTCGTCCAGGACCGTGTCCCCGTAATGCCCCTGCCGGACGTGCCAGAAGAGCACCGACTCGCAGAACTCGTTGTCCGGGGCCTGCGCGAAGGTGCAGGGGCAGGCAATGGCGCAACTGCAATTGTCGAACCAGTCGCCCACAATGTGCCAGTTCGGCGTATCCGGCATGAGAGCCTCCCTCAGTGCCGCAATCTCAGCGTGGATGCTACGGGATAGCGGGCGGGAGGCGCAACGGGCATTGCGGCCGGCGGCGGGGCGGGGTAGCTGCCGGACCCGGCAAGCAAGGAAGGGAGGACCCCATGCGCCTGCAAACAAGTCTGTCGCTGGCCGAGGCCAATGCCATCGTGACGGAGGCGCTCAGGCTCGGGCGCGAGGCCGGCATGCTGCCGCTCACGGTCGTCGCGCTCGATGCGGGCGGCAGGCCGATCGCCATGCAGTCGGAAGACGGATCGGGCCTGCTGCGCTTCGATATCGCCTTCGGCAAGGCCTGGGGCGCGCTCGGCATGGGCATTTCCAGCCGCCTCATCCGGGACCGGCTGGCGGCCCGCCCGGCCTTCCAGGCCGCGCTGGCGGCAGCGTCGGACGGGCGCTTCGTGCCGGTGCCGGGCGGCGTGCTGGTCGAGGATGCCGAGGGCGTGACCGTCGGGGCCGTGGGCGTCAGCGGCGACACGTCGGAGAAGGACGAGTATTGCGCCGTCGAGGCGATCCGGCGCGCCGGGCTCGTCCCGGAACCGCGCGAACCGGACCCGGACTGGCGCGGCTCGTCGCTGTCCGACCGTCAGTAGCAGGTCCGCCCTTCCCCTCCGGCGGCCGGGGTCGGTCACCCCTTGATGACATGCTCCTTCGTCACCACGAAGGCGAGGCGGGCCTCGTCGATGAAGGCGGCCTCGTCGGCGCGGGTGGCGGCGTAGGCATCCGAAGCGGCCGAGGCGCGCATGGCGCCGGTGTCGTCGAACCAGGTGATCGCGAGGCCGTCCAGCGCCGGCTGCCTGCCGTCCCGGTAGGCGCCGGGGCGGACATGGTTCTGCACATAGCGGCGTATCTGCGCGATACCGGCGGCGACGGGTCCGTGGGTGCCGCGCCAGTACTCCTGGAAGGCGGAAACCTCCATGCCGGGCCTGCGCCGGATGAGCTCGATGTTCTTCACGCCGTCCGCGGGCCGCTCGCCGTCCACGATGACATGCTCCTCGACCAGCAGGGTCGCCATGCTGTCCCGGTCGATGAAGCGCGCCTCGTCCTCGCAGAGCGCCCGGAACTCCGGCAGGGCGGCATTGCGCCGGAGCGTCTCCATGTCCTCCCACCAAGTCTCGGCCACGCCGTCGCAGGCGAGCTCGCCCTTGGCGTAGCCGCCCGGCAGCGGGTGGTTCTGGCAATAGCGCACGAGGCCCGGCATCTTCAGCACGGCCCTGGGATGCTCGTTCAGCCAGTAGGAGCGGAACGCCTCCAGCTCCATGCCGGGCCTGCGCTTGAAGACGATGGCGGCCTTGACGGTCATGGCCGGTCCTTTCTCCGTTCCACGCTCAGACGGTCAGGTAGCCGCCGTCGGCGGCGATGGTGACGCCGGTGACATACCGGGCCAGGTCCGAGACCAGGAAGAGCACCGGGCCGGCGATGTCCTCCGGCGTGCCGTGGCGGCCCATCGGGATATGGCGCATCATCCGCTCCAGCGCTTCCGGCTTCTTCTGGATGCCTTCCTCGTTGATCGGCGTGAAGATGAGGCCGGGCGCGACCGCGTTGACCCGGACGCCGAACGGCCCGAGCTCGGCCGCCAGCCCCACCGTGAAATTCTTCACCGCGCCCTTGGAGGTCGTATAGACGACCGAGTTGGGCGTGTGGACATGGGACTGGATCGAGCCGGTGTTGACGATCCGGCCCTTCGTTGCCTTCAACTGCTCCAGGAAGGCGTGGGTCATGTAGAACAGGGCGTTCACATTGACCGCGATGGTGTCTTCCCAGTCCTGCCGCGCGGTGTTGGAGGAAAGCCCCGCCCGGCGCACGATGCCGGCATTGTTGAAGAGGATCGAGGCCGGGCCGATCTCGATATGCACCCTGCCGGCGAGCGCCTGGCAGGCGTCCGCATCGGTGACGTCCACCGGGTAGGCCCGCGCCGCCGGGCCGATTTCGCCGGCGACCGCCTCGGCCTTCGCGCCGTCCATGTCCACGACCGCGACCCGAGCGCCCGCTTCCGCCAGCACATGCGCCGTGCCCCGCCCGATGCCGGAGCCGCCGCCGGTGATGACGGCGACATGGCCGTCCAGCAGGCCCTTGGGAACGATCATCCCACCACCTCCTCATCCACCGGGACCGTGTACATCAGCGGCAGCCGTCCGCCCTCGGCGAAGATCACCTGCCCGGTGACATAGGAGGAGTCATCGCTCGCGAGGAAGAGCGCGACGGAGGCGATCTCGTCGGGCTCGGCCGGGCGTCCGATGGGCGTGCGCGACATGACGGTGCGGCGCGCCTCCGGCGAGGAGAACACCATGTCGCGCATGAGCTCGGTGTTGGTGGAGCCGGGGCCGACGGCGTTGACGCGGATGCCCTTGTCGACGAGCGCCAGCGCCATGCCGGCCGTCATCAGGTTCACCGCCGCCTTGCTGGTGCAATAGGGAATGTGGGTCGGGATGACGCGCTTGCCGGCGATGGAGCCGATCGTGACGATGGACCCGCCGCCGCCCTGCGCCACCATCTGGCGCGCGGCCGCCTGGACCGTCAGCATGACGCCGTTGACATTGACGCGCATCACCCGGTCGAAGTCGGCTTCCTCCAGTTCGAGGAAATCCGCCTCGATGCCGATGCCGGCATTGGCGACCGCGATGTCGAGCCGCCCGTAGCGCTCGACGGCGAGCGCCACCATGTCCCTGAGCTCGCCGGAACGGGTCACGTCGCAGGCGGTCGCCGAGGCCACCGCCGAATCGTTCGAGATGGCGCGCGCGGCGGATTCCGCCCTGGCCCCGTCGATATCGGAGAGCACCACCTTCGCGCCCTCGCGCACGAAGCGGGCGGCAATGGCCTTGCCGATCCCCTGTCCGGCTCGGGTGACGATGGCGACCTTGTTTTCGAGGCGCATGGGCGGTTCCTTCGCGCGGTGGGAATGTCAGGCGGACGGACTATAGCCGAGCCGTCCGCCGGTCCGCCATGACGCATCGGGACCGCGGCCTCTCCGGGATGCGGCCGCCGTGGCATAATGATCCGCAGAGGCCGGGCCCGCCGCAGGTCTTCCGGCGGCGGCACGAACGGGAGGCGGCTCATGCCCGACTCGGGGCCGGTGATCGACCCTTCGCTCGCAATGGTTTACCGGCAGGCCCGGGAAGCGGCCGGCGCGCCGGTCTCCGGCACGGACAGCTGGACCCTGGAGCTGCTGGTGGGCGTCGACAGCGGGCTCGAAGTCCTCGACGGAGCCCGGCCGGACCCCGCCCGCCGGCCGTTGGCGGAGACGGTGGGAGACAGGACATGGCGGCGCCATTCGGCCGCCTGCCACACGGTCGGCGGCGACCGGGTCCGGGTCCTGCCGGCCTGGCTGCTGGAGAATGGAAAGGGCGGGCCGGGGCGCAATCTCTGCATCGTTACCGGGGCCTTTGCCGCCAACATCCACATTGCCGACGCGCTCACCACGAAACCGTTGCCGATGAAACGGCTGCGCCGGTATGCGCTGCGCCGCCGCCGGCCCTCCAGGCGGCGGCAACAAAGGCTGGCGGCCGAGGCGGAGCACCTGCTTGGATGCCTGGAGAGGGTTCTCGGCGAGGCGCCGGACAGCGCCGCGGCCCTCCGGCTGACGGTCGAGGATCCGGCAGGCGCAGAACGCGAAGCGCTGGGGGTCTGGAACGGTTTCGTGGACGAGTGCCGGAACCGGCTGGGGCGGCAGGCCCTCAGGGCCGGGATGACGTTGGAAGGCGCGGCGCTTGTCATGCAGGGCCGCGAAGGCGGACGGGACCGGCGGTGGTTCCTGCAGCACTATCCCTGGGCGTTCGCCGCGGCTCTGGAGAGCGGAGACGCCGAACGACTGCTCGGCCGGATCGACGAGAACCGGGCCAGCGCGCGCGCCGTCGCCGAGCGGCTGCTCTGCTGCCGGCGGCTGAAAGAGTGCCGGAAGGCGCGCTATGTGGCGCGGCGGATGCCGAAATACCGCGCCGGCCCCGGCCTGTTGCGCGTGCTCGGCCGCTATGGCGACCGGCGGGACACGCAATTCCGCGCCGTCCTGCTGGAAGCGAATGCGCGCGACCGCGGCGAGCTGCTGGCGCACGCTGTCAGGGACGGCGCCATGACGCGCAGGCAACTCGCGTTCGCCGTGCAGGCCATCGTCCGCGCGGGCGAAATGGGCGGCGGCGAGAAGACGCGCCGCGAGGGCGGGGTGCTGGCGTTCCGCAGCTTCGCCTGGAGCCGCCACGACCCGGACGGCGCCGATCCGGCGCTGCTGGTCGAAGGGCTCGCCGCAATCTCGGCCGATTGCCTGGCCGGCCTTGCGGCCCGCCGCCTGGAGGGCGCCTCCGATCCCGGCGGCCCGGAGGAGCCGGACCCGGTCGATTGCGGGATGCTCGCCCTCATCGGGCTGCTCGACGGGACCGCCCGGCCCGAACTGACGGGCCGGCAACTGGTTGCGCTCACCGAAGCAGCGGCCGCCCGCTGCGTCCACCGCGTCCGGATTCTCGAACGCGCCGATATCGGTGGGAAATGGCCGGGTCCGCCCGGTCCGGACGCCGGCTCCGGGATGGCCGGAGCGCGGTTCCTCGCGGCCCCCGATGCGGTGCGCGCCGAGGGCAGGGACATGCAGAACTGCCTGCGCTACGCCGAGTCCTACATTCACGGATCGGCCATGGGCCGCCTGGCCCTGTTCTCGGTCCGGGCGCCGGGCGGCGCGCGCGCCACGCTCAGCCTCGCCGCCGCAGAGAGCGTCGACAAGGGCAGCATCCGGGTCGACGGATACGAAATCGACGAGCTTCGAGGGTTCGGCAACCGGGAACCGGACCCCGCCTGCCGGGCTGTTGCGGAGCGGGTCGCGGACGCCCTGAACCGGCGCTGTCCGCGCGTGCTGGCGCCGGAGGAGCTGTCTCGCCGCGCCGAGGTCCGGCGGGTGCTGATCGAGCGCCGCAGCTTCAACCGGGACCCCAAAGCGGCCGCCGAGCGCTGGCGCGAGCTTTACCTGCCGCTGCTGCCCAGGCGCTTCGCCGGGCTGTCGCCGCAGGAGATCGTCGGGGACTGGTTCCGCAGGCGGGCCGGAGACGCTTGACCCGGGCCCGCCCCGCTGCCCATATCGGACGGGCGGGAGCGGGAGGCGGCATGCAGGACTTCTCGGGACTGGGCCGGAAACGGCTGGAGCGCATGGCCGCTGCCGGGCGCGAGGTGCGCGAGGCGGTCCGCGTGCTGGCGAACACGAACGACCATGTGGTCGGCGAGGTGCTGCGCCACCAGGACCCGTTCGAGGTCTGGGACCACTATCCGAAGGGCGACGTGTATGACTGGAACACCCACAGCCAGTACTATTTCCACGCCCATCCGTCCTCGGAGAACCGCTTCCCGGAGCACGGCCATTTCCACACCTTCCTCCGCCCGAAGGGCATGCCCGTGGGCGTGAAGCCGGCGCCGGTGGACGGCTTCGCCATGCCCGAGGACCCGAACGATGCGCTCAGCCACCTGATTGCGATTTCGGTCGACGAGGAGGGCCGGCCGCTGCGCCTCTTTACCACCAACCGCTGGGTGACGGGCGAGGTCTGGTACCGGGCACGGGACGTGGTCCGGATGCTGGACCTGTTCAACATCGACCACGCGCAGCCCTCATGGCCCGCGAACCGCTGGGTGACGGCGATGGTGGCGCTCTTCCGCCCGCAGATCGAGGAATTGCTGAAAGAGCGCGACACGCGCATCGACCTGCACGCCCGCTTCCGCCCCGGCGGCAAGGTCTATGACGACCGCGAACTGGAAGTGACCTCGGCGGCGGAAATCTCCGTGGACGAGCAGATCGCGGCGGTGGATGCGGCGCTGGCGGCGGCTTGACGGCGCAACCGTTTAGGCAAATCTCAATCCTGCGATGGTTCTTCCCGGCCTTCGTCGAGCGGCCAGTCATCGGCATCCAATGCCCGGACACGGCTTGCGAAAACCCGGTGTAGTTCATTAAGGCGCATGGCCAACCACTCATGTTGACGGGACCAATCGGTTTGGTCTCTGGGGTCGGCGTCGTTTAAGCAGATGGCTATGCGGGAATCGTTGCCTGCCGGTAGTTCATGCCACTCCAACCCATACCCTAATTCACGCTCCACCGCTTCCTTTTGCACGTGCAGGAGATGGAAAAATGCCTTGGCGTTGCGACCAGTCAGATAAAGTTCAGTCCTGATTTGCCGGTTCCGTATATGTATGACGGGATTGAGGCTGAATCCGCTCCTTCCGATTGGATAGGACATGAATGCATATGCTTGTGGCGTACGGTTGCCAGAAAACGCATTAGAGACTTTATTCAGCACCGGCTGGAAAGCAGCCCAGTAGTCGCGCTGTAGGATTCGTGTTTCAGATAGCTCGGTTTCGTCCATCGCACGCGCCGCCTGTGCGACCGAGCGCGACCAGTCGTTCGGCTTCGACACAATGTTGAACTTCGGCGCCGGAGAAGACTCCCCGATCCGCCACAACTCGACTTCGAGGCCGAAGAAATGGAAGCCCGTGTCGGTGATCCGGTTCAGCCAGTCGAGGGTCGATCTGTGCTCCTCGGTAAAGCGGGAGGCGATCCAGATAATCGTGACCGCCTGCAGGCCGGACGCATAGGTCAGCAATTGCCCGAGATGGTTGTGGTCCGTGCGCTCAAGCTGGTTTTCGATAAGCACCCAGGCATTCGAGCCGGTGTCCCTGCACAGGATGTCCGCGCGGAACGGGCCGACCGCCTTTTCCTCGGCTTCCAGTTCCAGTTCGAGCCCGAGCGTATCGGCCAGGACGGACAGGTTCTCCTCGCGCGCCAGCCAGGGGGTGAAATCGCTGGCTTCGCTTGTCCAGACATCGCGCAGGTCCACCTTTTCGAGGCGTCCGAGGGTTTCGTCGGCCACTGGAAATCCTTTCCGAATTCTCGCCGGGTGGATAACGGTCTCCCGTCCGCTTCCGCCATCGCTTCCACAAGCCGCGATGGTAGCATGAGGGAAGATGAGAGGGCCGAAGACATCCCTGCATGACTGGCTCGTCGGTGCCGCGTGGGAGTGCGGGTCGCCGGGGGCGCTGACGGCGGCTTACGGGCAGGCGCTCAACCGGGCCGGCATCCCCGTCTGGCGGGTGCAGGTGGGGCTGCGCACGCTGCATCCGCTGCTGGTGGCGGAGAACCACACCTGGCGCGCGGATGCGGACGGCGTTCAGGTCGCCTACGCCACCCGCGAGACGGTGAGTTCGGACGCCTTCCTGCGCAGCCCGCTGGCGCCGCTCTACGAGGGCGCGGGCGCCATTCGCTGCCGCCTCGCGGGCGAGCACGCCGCGCTCGATTACCCGGTCCTGCACGATCTGGCGGCGGCGGGCGCGACGGACTATGCGGCGCTGCCGATGTCGTTCTCCGACGGCCAGCTGAACGCTGTGACCTTCGCGACGCGGGACGCCCGGGGGTTCACCACCGGGGCGCTCGGCGGGATCAGCGCGTCCGTGGGCCTGCTCGGCCGGCTGTTCGAGGTCCATATCCTCCGGGCCACGGCCGGCACCCTGCTCGACACCTATCTCGGCCGGCGCTCGGGCCGGCGCGTGCTCGAAGGGTCGATCCGGCGCGGCGACGGCGAGGAGATCGAGGCCGCGGTCTGGTTCGCCGACCTGCGCGGCTCCACCGCCATGGCCGAGCGCCTGCCGCGCGGCCTCTATCTGGACGCGCTCAACGCCTTCTTCGATGCGACCGCGGGCTCGGTGGCGGACCAGGGCGGCGAGGTGCTCAAATTCATCGGCGACGCGGTGCTCGCGATCTTCCCGGTCGAGGGCCACAGGCGGGAGGCCTGCATGAGGGCGCTGGCGGCTGCCCGCGGCGCGCTCGCGCGCCTCGACGGGCTGAACGAATACCGCGATCCGGAATGGCCGGAACTGCGCGCGGCGCTGGCGCTGCATCTGGGCGCGGTCAGCTTCGGAAATATCGGCACGGCCGACCGGCTGGACTTCACGGCCATCGGCCCGGCGGTCAACGAGACGGCGCGCCTCGCGGAGGCCTGCAAGCAGGCGGTCCGCCCGCTGCTCGCCTCGCAACCGTTCGCCGCCGCGCTGCCGGAGGCCTTCGCGCCGCTCGACCGGTTCCGGTTGCGCGGCGTCGCCGAAGCGATGCAGGTCTTCGTTCCGGTTTAGGCCGAGCGGGCGATGGCCGGCTGGACGCACGGTTTGCAAAGCACTAAATATACTACATACTAGATTGGAGGCGGCCCATGCGCATAATCCCTCTTATGACGGCCAATCAGGAGTTCTCCAAGCTTGTTCGCGAGGTGGAGCGCGGCGACTCGGTCGTGATTACCCGGCGGGGCCGTCCGATAGCCAGACTGGTCCCCCACAGTGCCGACAAGACAGCCGATCCCCAATGGGCGGCGGCCTATCGGAGAATGATGGCGCAGATGAAAGAGGGGGCTCCGCTGGGCGGTCTGAAGATTGTGCGGGAAGAGCTTTATGACCGTTAGGGGCCGCTTCTCGCTCGACACCAACATTCTCGTCTATGCGGTGGACCGCAATGCCGGCGAACGGCAACTCCAGGCCGGAGAGCTTGTCGGGCGGGCGGCGAAGCGCGATTGCGTGCTCACGATGCAGGCGCTGGCCGAGTTCTTTCATGCGACGACGCGCAAGAACCTCCTTGCGCCTGCCCGTGCAAGGGCGTTCGTCCGGAGCTGGTCCGATGTTTTCGAGGTCGTCTCGGCCGATGCAGCCGTGCTCTCCGACGCCATGGACGCGGTCGAGGAGCACCGTTTTTCGCTCTGGGACGCGATGCTCTGGGCCACGGCAAGGCAAAGCGGCTGCTCAGCGCTGCTCAGCGAGGACATGCAGGACGGCAGGCGCCTCGGAGGCGTCGAGATAATCGATCCCTTCGCTCCCGACGCCGAAACCCGCCTGGAAATGTTGCTCGAGGAATGAAGCCCGCGGTCCGCCCCGCGCCCTCAGCTTCCCGCGCCGATCAGCTCCGCATAGGCGTCGTTCACCTCGTCGATGATCTCGTCGTGCATGACGCCCATGCAGGACCGGAAGCCGTAGAGCCTGACATTGCCGGTGCCGGTTATGTCCCTGCAGGTGTCGTAGGCGCTGCGCGCCATGGTTTGCGCGCCCGGCGACTCCCGCTCCGGCTCCGCCTTGCTCCATGCCGTCCGCCGCTCGCCCTGCGTGGCGGGCCGGTCCTCGGGCACGGCGTTCACCACGTCGCGCACGATCCGCGTCGCGCCGACCTGGTCCGGATGCTCCTCGATCGCATAGACGGCCGCCTGGCGCGCGGTCGTGGCGAGGAAGGCGAGGTCCTCTTCGTCCTGCGCCCGCGGGTCGCCCGCGACCGCCTGCGGGACGAGCATGACCGGCTCGTCGATCTGGATCGAAAGCCGGGTCACGCCATATTCGCGCATCACCGGCGCCGGCACCGTGAGCATGACGGCCGAGTGGTCGCGCTCCGCGGTCAGGATGGCGTTGCTCTCCAGCGGCAGCACGACCGGGCCGCCGCTTTCGCGATGCCCGACCAGCCGGATCGCGCCCCGCTGGTCCGCCAGCGCCAGAATGTTGTAGCGATGGCCGAACTCGGGATTCGGGCGGTTGGGCTGGAGGCAGAATGTGGTGATCTCCGCCCGGCAGTCCGCGCCCGCGCAGGCGAGATGCACCTCTCCGCCCCCCGCCGCCACCATCAGGGCCTGGGGCGCGGCGGCCGCGCCTCCGGCGGCAAGGGCGAAAATGGCGGTGAGACCCGGCAACAGGCGATGCATCGGCTTGTTCCTCCTCCGTGCTTCCCGTCGGGCTGCGACAGGATGAACCATGCTGCCCCTCCGGGGGCCGCCCGTCAACGCTGCCGCCGCGTCATGCGAGGAGGGCGCTCCAGTCTATCGGCTTCGTCCGGTCCAGGCGGCGGTCCATGGCGGGCATCGGGTATTTGAGGCCGGTGGCGCAGTTGAACAGCACGGCGCGGGCGCCGGGGGCAATCCGGCCTTCCGCCACGGCGCGCTTCCAGGCGGCGTAGGTGGCCGCGCCCTCGGGGCAGAGCAGCAGGCCCTCCTCGCGCGCCATGTCCGCCTGCGCCTGCTCGATCTCGCTGTCCGGCACCGCCACGGCGTAGCCGCCGCTCTCGCGCACCGCATCCAGGATGAGGAAATCGCCGAGCGCGGCCGGCACGCGGATGCCCATGGCGACGGTCTCGGCATTCTCCCAGCGCTCGGCATGGCGCTCGCCGCGCTCGAAGGCGCGCACGATGGGCTGGCAGCCTTCCGCCTGCACCGCGATCATCCGCGGGCGCTCCGGGCCGATCAGGCCGATGGCCTCCATCTCGGCAAAGGCCTTCCACATGCCGATCAGGCCGGTGCCGCCGCCGGTGGGATAGAAGATCGCGTCGGGCAGCGTCCAGCCGAACTGCTCGGCCAGCTCCATGCCCATCGTCTTCTTGCCCTCGATCCGGTAGGGCTCCTTCAAGGTCGAGCAGTCGAACCAGCCCATCGCCTCGCGGCCCTCGCCGACCAGCTTGCCGCAATCGTCGATATAGCCGTTGACCCGCCAGACCTCGGCGCCCTGCAGCGCGATCTCGCGCACATTCACTTCCGGCGTGTCGGCCGGGCAGAACACGAAAGCCTCCATGCCGGCCCGCCGGCAATAGGCGGCGAGCGCCGCCCCGGCATTGCCGTTGGTCGGCATGGCGATGCGCTTTACGCCCAGTTCCTTCGCCATGGAGACCGCCATCACCAGCCCGCGCGCCTTGAAGGAGCCGGTCGGCAGGCGCCCCTCGTCCTTCACATGGAGGCCCTCGCCGGCGCGCGGCACGGGCACGAGCGGCGTCATCTCCTCGCCGAGGCTCACGACGTTTTCCAGCCGGCGCACCGGCAGCAGTTCCCGGTAGCGCCACAGGGTCGGCGCGCGCGCCGCCAGCGCGTCGCGCGTGAGCGAGGCCGCGGCGCCCTCAAGGTCGTAGCGGACCAGCAGCGGCTTGCCGGCCGCCGACAGGTTGTGCAGCCGGTCGGCCTCCAGCCGTTCGCCGGTGTAGCCGCATTCCAGATGCGTCGCGAAACTCCGCGTGTCCGGCGCATGCGCCTGCATCGCCCCCTCCCTTGCGTCGATGGCCGAGCATTAGCAGATTCCGGACCCGACGCCACCGGAAGGAATGCCCCCATGCGCCTCGGGATCGCCGAGTTCAGCCTCGAATCCGTGACCTTCCTGCCGGAAACCACGGGCGTCGACGTCTTCGAAGAGGGCGCGCTGCGCGGACAGGATGTCATCGCCGGCAACCGGGGCGCCAATACCGCGCCCGGTGGATTCATCGACATCTGCGAGGCCGAAGGCGTGTCGATGCAGGGCATCGTTGCGGTCGGCGCGGGCGCGGCGGCGGCGGCAAGCGAGGAGGCGCTTGCGCGCTACTCGGAGGAGATCGTGGCGGGGCTCGACGGTCTCGACGGGCTGCTGATCCACCTCCACGGCGCGCTCGCCACGCCGGCCAACCGCAAGGCGGATGCGCATGTGCTGGCCGCCATCCGCGCCGCCGCCGGGCCGGATTTTCCCGTCGCCTGCGCCATGGACCTGCACGGCAATCTCGGGCCGGAAGTCGTCGAGGCCGCCAATGTCGTGACCGGCTACCACTCCAGCCCGCATGTCGATATGGCCGAAACCGGCCGGCGGGCGGCGCGCATCCTGCTGGCGGCGATGCAGGGCCGCGTGCGCCCGGTCATGGCGCTTGCGAAGCCCGGCATCATGCTGCCGAGCATCTTCACGGCGACGGCGCTGCGCCCGCTCGCCGACATCAAGCGGCAGGCGGCGGCCTGGCAGGCGCGCGAGAAGGCGCTGCTCGACGTGTCGGTCTTCTGCGGCTTCGCCTACGCGGACACGCCGGACACCGGCATGAGCGTCGTCGCCGTGGCGGACGGGGACGAGGCGCTGGCCCGGCGCGCGGCCGACGACCTCGCCGAGCAATGCAGCCTCAACCGCTTCCGGCTCCTCAAGCGCGAACTGGTCCACAGCATCGGGGAAGGACTGGAGAAGGCCGCCGCCGTGGAGGGCGGACCGGTCTGCCTGCTGGAGTCTGCCGACCGGATGAACGACAGCAGCTGGACGCTCCGCGAGCTGCTCGCCCGCGACATGGGCCCCGCCTATGCGCCGTTTTTCTTCGACCCGGAGGCGGCGGCCGCCTGCGTCGCCGCCGGCGCGGGCGCGCGGCTCAGGCTCGCTTTCGGCGGCAAGTCGTCGGAAAAGGCAGGCGGCCCCATCGAGACCGAGGTGGAGGTGCTGGAGGCGGGCGAAAAGCGCTTCCGCATCACCGGCCCGCTCAAGACGGGAACGGAAATCTCGCTCGGGCCCTCCGCGCTCATCCGCGCCGGCCGGGTCCTAGTCTCGCTGGTTTCGGCCAACTACTCCGCCATCGACCTCGACTGCTTCAGCCAATTCGGCCTCTCGCCGCAGGACTTCCGCTACATCCTGCTGCGTTCGAAGACGCATTTCCGCGAGGTCTATGAGCCGCTCTGCTCCGCCATCGTCATCCTGGACACGCCCGACTGGGGCCCTGCCGATCTCACCCTCCTGCCCTACGAACACGTGCCGCCGGAAACCTTTCCGCTCGGCGGAGCATCGGCGGAGGGTACCTGACGCCCGGGAAGACGCGCTGGACCGTCGGGAGTGAAAGGAGGGGGGCGGACACGGACCTTGCGGAGGGCCTCATCACGAAACATGACATTCCGGCCCTGATGTCCCGCTTTCGCCGTTCCGGCGGCTTTCTGTATGATGGGCGGCTTCGAGCAGTCTTTCCGGGAGAGAATCGGGACATGGCGACGACAAGGATTGCTGCCGCAATGAAGCGGTCGATACTGGCGCTGCTGGCGGCAGCGACGGCCCTTGCCGGCACGGCGCTGGCGGCGGACGACAAGATCAAGGTGGGAGCGCTGCGCTTCACCTCCCACTCCGCGAGCTTCATCGCCTTCGAGAAAGGCTACTTCAAGGAAGCCGGGCTCGATGTCGAGTTCGTGTATTTCCAGGCCTCCGCGCCCATGGCGGTCGCCATTGCCTCGGGCGACATCGACTACGGCGTGACCGCGATCACCGGCGGGCTCATCAACCTCGCCGACAAGGACGCGATCAAGATCGTCGGCGGCGCGCTGCACGAGGAGGAGGGGATCGACGGGTCCGCGATCCTCGTCTCCGATGCGGCCTTCAAGGACGGCGTGACCTCGCCGGCCAAGCTGGCGGGCCGCAGCTTCGGCATGACGCAGACGGGCTCCTCCTTCCATTACATGGCGTCTCGCATCGCCGAGAAGGAAGGCTTCCCGATATCCGAACTCAAGCTCAAGCCGCTGCAGAAGGTCGGCGCGATCATCGGGGCGATCAAGTCCGGCCAGATCGACGCCTGGGCCATCGTGCCGCATATCGCCAAGGCGCTCGCCAAGGGCGGCGCGGTCCACATCATCGGCTGGGTCAACGACTATGCGCCCGACTACCAGGTGACGACCGTGTTCACCTCGGCGGAGAACGCGGCGAACAAGCGGGACCTGACCGAACGCTTCCTTGCGGCCTTCTCGCGCGGGGCGGCGGATTTCAACGCCGCGCTGGTGGACAAGACCGCCGGAGAGGATGTCGCGGAAGAGACAGTCAAGCTCATCCACAAGTATGTCTACACGAGTCGGCCCTACGAGAAGGCCGCGCCGTCGATCCGCAACGGCGCCATGCGGCTCAACGAGGGCGCGAAGCTGAACCTGTCGAGCGTCCAGGCGCAGCTCGACTGGTTCAAGGCCGAAGGGCTCGTCAAGGGCGAGATCGGCATCGACAAGCTGGTGGACGGGAGCTACGTCGAAACCTACTGACCCGCCGGGCGGGGGCGGCGCGATGGAACTCCGCCTCGCCGGCCTTCATCACGGCTATGGGGATATCGAGGTCCTGCGCGGCATCGACCTCGACTTCCCGGCGGGGCGGATCGTGTGCGTTGTCGGGCCGTCCGGCTGCGGCAAGTCTACCATGCTGCGCCTGATCGGCGGGCTGGAGCGGCCGGAACGCGGCGAGGTCGTCCAGACCGGCGAGCCGCCTCCGGGCTGCCTCAACCCGCTGACCTACATCTTCCAGGACTTCGCGCTGCTGCCCTGGCGCACGGTCGAGGGCAATGTGCGGCTGGTGCTGGAGGACCACGGCTTCGGGCGCGCGGAGATCGCCGGAATCGTGGACGACGTGCTGACGCGCACGCGCCTCTCGGAGTTTCGCGCGGCTTTCCCCCGGCAGCTTTCCGGCGGCATGAAGCAGCGCGTGGCGGTCGCCCGGGCGCTTGCCGTGTCGCCGGCCTTCCTGCTGATGGACGAGCCGCTGTCGGCGCTCGATGCGCAGACCCGCGAACTGCTGCTCGACGACCTCGTGGACCTCTGGGCGCGGGAGCGGTTCTCGGCCGTCTATGTCACGCACAATCTCCGGGAGGCGGTCCGGCTGGGCCACCGGGTCGTCGTGCTGTCGCGGCGCCCCGGAACGGTGCGCGAAGTGCTGAAGATCGACCTGCCGCTCGATGCGCGCGCGGCGCATGCCGGCGAACTCGAAACGCACCGCAGCCGGCTCTGGCGGCTGCTTCGGGACGAGGCGCAGGCTGCCGACCTGGAGCTGGTCGATGGCTGAGCGCGGCGATGGCGGCCGGCCGGTAGCCTTCCGCGGCGGCGGGTTTTCGCCAAGGCCGCTCGGCATTGTCGGGCCGCTGGTGTTCCTTGCCGTCATTGCAGTCTGGGAGGCGGGGTGCCGCGCGGGCCTGATCCCGCCTCTGGTGCTGCCCGCGCCGTCGGAGGCGCTGGCCGCGCTTGCGCATCTGGTGGAAACGGGTTTGCTCTGGCAGCATCTGGGCGCCTCGCTGCAACGCCTTGTGCTCGGCTGGACCTGCGGCACGCTGCTCGGCATCGCCGTCGGCTTCTCCATCGGGCTGTTCTCGCTCGCCCGCGCGGGGCTGGCGCCGGTGGTCGCGGCCATCTTCCCGATCCCGAAGATCGCGCTGTTGCCGCTTTTCGTGGTCTGGTTCGGCATCGGCGAGGGATCGAAGGTGGCGACCATCCTGTTCGGCACCTTCTTCCCGACCGTGGTTGCGACTTACGGGGGCGTGGACAATGTGGACAGGAGCCTGATCCGGATGGGGCAGTCCTTCGGGCTTTCCTGGCTTTCCATCGTGCGCAAGATCATCCTGCCGGGCGCCCTGCCGGCCATCCTGCCGGGCTTCCGCATTTCGGCCGCCATCGCCATCGTGCTGCTCGTTGCGGCGGAGATGATCGGCGCCGAGTTCGGGGTCGGCGCCTACATCCTGCTCGCAGGCAGCCTCATGGCCCTGGACGAGCTGCTGGCCGGCGTTGCGATCCTGTCCGTCATGGGACTGACCGTGAATTGGCTGATTGCGAGAACCGAACGCTTCCTGCTCAGGTGGCGGACATGAGCGGCGGCGGTTGACGCCCGCCGGCGCCCGGCCTATTCGGTCGGCCATGTCCGAGATCGCCCGAGAGACTCTGCGCGAAGCCGCCTCAGAGATCATGGCGCGGGCCGCCATCGAAATCCCGCGCGACTACCGCGACGGCATCCGCGGCATGCTGGAGCGCGAGCAGCACGAGCTCTCGCGCTTCGTGCTGGAGGCGATGCTGGAGAACTGGGAGGCGGCGGAGGCCGACCGCCGCGCCATGTGCGCCGACACGGGCGTGCCGCGCTTCTATGTGAAGGCCGGCAACGAGGCGCGGCCGGAAGGCGGGTTCGTCGCGCTGGAGGAGGCGGTCCGCTCCGCCACCGCCGAGGCGACGCGGACCGTGCCGCTCCGCCCGAACCGCGTGCACCCGCTCTGGCGCACCGACCACGACAACAATGTCGGCATCAACGCGCCGGAGATCGAATACAGCTTCGAGCCGGATGCGGACTGGATCGAACTGACCACCGTCCACAAGGGCGGTCTGTTCGGCACCGACTACCGGATGCTGTTCCCGGCGGACGGCATGGACGGCATCAAGCGCTTCTTCCTCGACACGCTGGTGCAGTTCGGGCGGCGCGGGCTCGCCTGCCAGCCGGCCATCGTCGGCATCGGGCTCGGCGGCTCGAAGGACACCTCGATGACGCTCGGCAAGCAGGCGGCCTGCCTGCGCCCGGTCGGCGAGCCCAATCCCGACCCCGGGATCGCGAAGCTGGAGGCGGAGCTCAAGGAGCTCGGCAACAATATCGGCATGGGGCCGATGGGCTTCGTCGGCTCCTCCATGGTCATCGACTGCCATGTGGAGGTCGGCTACACGCATACTGGCGGCATGCCGATGAGCGTGCATTGCTTCTGCCTTTCCTCGCGCCGGGCGACGGCGCGGGTCCATGCCGGCGGCGAGGTCGAATACCGCAGCGATCCGCGCTGGTTCACGCCCTATATGCGGCGGGAGACGGTCGGGTGGCGCACACCCCTCGCACGCACCGCCTGAGCACGCCGGTCTCCCCCGGGGCGCTCGGGGAACTCTCGATCGGCGACATCGTCTATCTGGACGGCGTGATCTACACCGGCCGCGAGGGCCTCTACCGCCGGGTGGTGGACGAGGGCATGGCCCCGCCGGTCGATCTCGGGGCGCTCAGCAATGTCAACTTCCACTGCTCGCCCGCAGCCAGCGTGGGCGAGGACGGCAGCTTGAACCTCGGCGCGGTGACGGCGACGGCGAGTTTCCGCTTCTCGCGCTTCATGGAGCGGTTCTTCGAGCTTTCCGGCGCCAAGGTCATCGTCGGCAAGGGCGGCATGTCGGAGGCCGACTACCGCGAGCTCTTCGTGCCGAACGGGGCGGTCTATCTCACGACGGTCGGCTACGGCACGGGCGCGCTGCTCGGGCGCGGCGTCACGCGGGTGCAGGCCGCGCACTGGCTTGAGGAGCTCGGCATCGCGCAGGCGGTCTGGGTGCTGGAGGTCAGCCGCTTCGGCCCGCTGCTGGTGGAGAGCGACCTCGCCGGCAACAGCCTCTTCGAGCGCGAGAACCGCGCCACGGCAGACGCCGTCGAGCGCGCCTATGCCGGCCTCAAGCCCCCGTCCCTCTCCCGCTACGGCGAAACCGTCTCGCGCGGCGACGAGGTGCTCTAGCCCGCCGTCGCGGCCGTCGGCTTGCGGACGAAGAGGAGGAGGGGGACGCAGACGAAGGCGGTGGCGGCGAAGAAGTAGAAGGCATTGACATAGCCGATCATCTGCGCCTGGCGGCCGATCTCGCGGACCAGCGCGGCCATGCCGGCCCCGCCCTCCAGGCTCCACGGGCCCTCCGACGCCACCCGGTCGAGCGCGGCATTGTACGGGGTCACGAAGTTCGACAGTTCCGAATAGCTCATCTTGGCCGTGTGGATCACAAGCGCCACCGACAGCGAAATGTGGATCGACGAGCCGATATTGCGCATAAGGTGGAAGAGCGCCGTGCCTTCGGTCATGTCCCTCGGCGCAAGCGTCCAGAAGGTCGCGATGGAGAGCGGCACCCAGATCAGCCCGACGCCGAAGCCCTGCAGCATGGAAGTCCACGCGACGCCGAAGGTGGTCAGGTTGATGTCGAACTGCGCCATCGCCAGCCCGGAAATGCCCTGGGTGAGGAAGCCCGCGAGCAGCAGCAGGCGGGGGTCGATGCGCTGGCCGTAAAACATGATGAACAGGAAGCCGGACAGCGTGCCGAGGCCGCGTATGGCCAGCAGGTAGCCGATGATTCCGTCCGGATAGCCGCGCAGGCCCTGAAGCAGCGACGGGAACAGCACCATCGGCGTGAAATTAAGCAGGCCGAACACGAAGGTGAGCAGCAGCCCGATAACGAAATTGCGGTTGGTGAGGATGCGCGGCTGCAGGAAGGGGCGGTCGGTCGTGAAGATGTGGGCGACGAACACGTAGAAGGCGAGGCAGGCGACGAACGCCTCCAGGATGATCTCGTTGTGGTTGAACCAGCCAAGCCGCTCGCCCCGGTCGAGCATCAGCTGCAGGGCTGCGATGGCGAGCGAGAGCGCGATGAAGCCGGTCCAGTCGAGCGTCGTCGGATGGCGCTGCGCCCGGCGGCGCACGAAGGCCGCGGCGCACAGGAAGGCGACCATGCCCACCGGCACCAGCAGGAAGAAGATCCAGCGCCAGTTGTAGATTTCGGTGACATAACCGCCGAGCGTCGGCGCGATGATCGGGCCGATGGTGACGCCGATGCCCCAGACCGCGAGCGCGGAACCGTGGCGCTCGCGCGGGAAGATCGTCATCACGATCGCCTGGCTGACCGGCACCAGCGGCGCGCCGGCAAGGCCCTGCAGGATCCGGAAGAACACCAGCTGCTCAAGACTCTCGGCGAGGCCGCAGGCAGCGGAGACCAGCGTGAAGAAGGCGATGCCCCAGACCATGACATTGCGCCGCCCGACCTTCTCCGCCAGCCACCCGGTGGCCGGCGTCATCACGGCTGTCGCGATGATGTTGAAGGTGACCACCCAGGCGATCTCGTCCTGCGTCGCGCCGAAGGTCCCCTGCATCTTGGGCAGCGCCACATTGGCGATCGTCACCGTCATCGCATAGAGCGTGGTGGCGAGCGTGACCGTCATCAGCGTCAGCCAGCGCTGAAGTTCGCTGTATTCCGGCTGCGCGGCGGCAGGGTTTGCGGGGGCGGCGGTGTCGGACATGGACGCGGGCGGCTTATACGCCTCGCGCCCGGCGCGCGCTATGCTGGCGGGAGGGAGGTGCCTGCATGACCCCGGACTACGAGATTTACGGCCTGCGCTACGGACGGGAGGATTTCCGCCCGGAGAGCGAGATGTATATCGACGGCGACCCGGCGAAGCAGGCGCCCGGCCTCGACTTCTATTTCTGGGTGATCCGGGGCGGCGGACGGGTCTGGGTGGTCGATTGCGGCTATGCGGTGCGCGTCGGCGACCGGCTCGGCCACGACACGCTCTACGACCCGGCCGACGGCCTGCGCCGGCTCGGCATCGACCCGGCTTCGGTCTCGGACGTCATCGTCACGCACTGCCATTACGACCATGTCGGCAACCTCGAAGCCTTCCCGCAGGCCATGTTCCATATCCAGGACCGGGAGATGCTGACCGTCACCGGCCGGGACGTGACCCATCCGGCGCTCAAGATGTACGGCAAGCGCAACACGCTCACCCTGGTCGGGCTGAACTATGACGGCCGCTGCCGGTTCCATGACGGCGACGGCGAGCTCGCGCCGGGCCTGACGCAGATCCTGATCGGCGGCCATTCGCGCGGCCAGATCGCGCTCGAAGTGCAAACGCGGCGCGGGCCGGTGATCGTCGCCTCGGACGCCGTGCACCTCTACGAGGAGATGGAGCAGGCGCGGCCCTTCCGCGTCTTCTACGACCTGCGGGAAATGCTGGAGGGCTACCGGACGCTCGGCGCGCGCATGCTCTCGCGCGACCATCTGATCCCCGGACACGACCCGGAGCTTGCGCGGCGCTTCCCGGCGGCGGCGCCCGAGCTTGCCGGCGAAATCCTGCGGTTCGACCTGGAGCCGGCGCCGCGATGATCGTCGAGCGCCGCGAAAGCTGGGAGGCCGTCCGGGCGGCGTTCCGCTGGCAGGTGCCGGCGCGCTACAACATGGCCGAGCACGCCTGCGAACGGCATGTGGGCAGCCGCCGCCCGGCGATGATCTGCCCGGACCCGGCGGGCGGCGAGCCGCGCCTCTGGTCGTTCCGGGAGCTTTCGCGGCTCTCCAACAGGCTTGCCAATGCGCTCGCGGCCGCCGGCGTCGGGCGGGAAGACCGGGTGGCGGTGCTGCTCGGGCAGGGCATCGAGACGGGGCTTGCCCATCTCGCCGCCTACAAGCTGGGCGCGGTCGCGCTGCCGCTGTTCACGCTGTTCGGCGAGGAGGCGCTGGCCTACCGGCTCCGCCATTCCGGCGCGAAGGCGCTCGTCACCGACGCGGAAGGCCGCGAGAAGGTGGCGGCGCTCGACCTGCCGGAACTCTCCACCATTGTCGCAGAAGACTTCTGGGAACTGCTGGAGCGGGCCTCGGACCGCTTCGAGATGGCGGATACGGGGCCCGACGACCCGGCGCTGCTGATCTACACCTCCGGCACGACGGGTCCGCCCAAGGGGGCGCTGCACGGTCATCGGGTGTTGCCGGGGCACCTGCCGGGCGTGGCGCTGCCGCAGGAGTTCTTCCCGCAGCCGGGGGACCTGTTCTGGACGCCGGCGGACTGGGCCTGGGCCGGCGGATTGCTGGATGTGCTGCTGCCGTCCTGGGCGGCCGGCGTGCCGGTTCTGGCGTCGCGCGCGGGCAAATTCGATCCGGAGGAGGCGTTTGCGCTCATCGCCCGGCACCGGGTTCGCAACGCCTTCCTGCCGCCGACGGCGCTCAAGATGATGCGGCAGGCGTCCGAGGCCGCGCAGCGCACGCCGGGCCTCGCCATGCGGAGCATCGGCAGCGGCGGCGAGAGCCTGGGCGAGGAACTGCTCGGCTGGGGGCGCGAGGTGTTCGGGCTCGCCATCAACGAGTTCTACGGCCAGACGGAGTGCAATCTCGTGCTGGGCAATTGCGCGAGCCTGTTCCCCGTAAAGCCGGGATGGCTCGGCCGGCCCGTTCCCGGCCACGAGGTCGCGGTGCTGGACGGCGCCGGCGAGCCGCTGCCGCCCGGCGAGTCGGGCGAGATCGCCGTCCGCCGCCCGGACCCGGTCATGTTCCTCGGCTACTGGCGGGACGAGGAGGCGACGGCGGCCAAGTTCAACGGCGACTGGCTGCTGACCGGCGATCTCGGCGTGCGTGACGAAGACGGCGCCTTCCGCTTCGTCGGGCGCGAGGACGATGTGATCTCGTCGGCCGGCTACCGCATCGGCCCCGGCGAGATCGAGGAATGCCTGATGGGCCATCCGGCGGTCGCCATGGCGGCGGCGGTGGGCGCGCCGGACCCGGTGCGCGGCGACATCGTGAAGGCGTTCGTGGTGCTGCGCGAGGGCGAGGCGCCGACGGAGGCGCTGGGCGCCGCGCTGCGCGCCCATGTCCGCGAACGCCTCTCCGCGCACGAATATCCCCGCGCGGTCGAGTTCGTGAACGAGCTGCCGATGACCGCGACGGGCAAGATCCGCCGCCGCGACCTGCGCCGGCGGGAACGCGAGAAGGCGGGCCTCGCGTGAGCGTGTTCGCAGGCATTTGCCGCCCGCCCGGCGCATAGCGTACCCGCCCGATGAACACGACGGCCCTCATCGTCACCGTCTGCATCGCCCAGTTCATCGGGCAGATGGGCTCCACCACGTTCAACGGCCTGCTCCCGGTTCTCAGGGACGAGTGGGGGATGAGCAACACCCAGGGCGGTCTGATGTCGGGCATCATCTTCGGCGTCTATGCGCTCTCGGTGCTGGTGCTGGTGACGGCG
>JAJDYL010000200.1 GCA_022825195.1 Alphaproteobacteria bacterium | reverse complement strand
TGGCCCAAACCCCGGACCCGGCACCCGTGGCCAAGCGTGCGCTTCGCCGTCACTACCCGAGGTAGGAGCCGGATGCGTTAGCGCGCACGTCCGGATCTGTGCGGGGGGCGCCGGGAAACCGGCGTCCCTACCGCGACCGGTCCATCCTGCCGGAAACCCGTTCCCAGGAGGGTTGCAACAGCGTCGAGGTGCTCCAGAACGGCGACGACGCCGACAATCTGGTGCTGTCGGCTGTCTGGGAAACGCGCGGGCACTATGAGAAATACCTGGCGTGGCGGCGGGAGCGGGGCGACAGCGACCGGCTTTTCGAGGCTCTCACCGAGCGTCCGGGGATCCGCTTTTTCAACGTAACCGACGCCTGAGCGGCGGCGGACGCGGGAGGCGCAGCTACCGCGCATCCTGCCAGACGACGGGCCAGAGGTCGCTGTCCAGCGGGCCGCCCGGCGGAATGTCCGGGTCCCGCAACATCGGCTGGATGCCCGGGCGCGGATAGTACACCACGCCGTCCCCCGCCCAGCGGGTGACATAGGCGCGCCGCCGCCGGTCGGCGGTCGCGTTGCCGGGCGCGCCGTGGACAGTCAGCCCGTGATGCACGGTGCAGTCCCCCGGCTCCAATTCCGGCTGGACGAATTCCAGTTCGCCGCGCATCTCCTCGATGTCGGGGACCGGCGGCAGGTCCTCCTTGTAGCGGCCCTCGCCCAGGAACGCCTCGGCCTTGTAGCGCGTGCCCCATCTGTGGGAGCCCCGGACATACTCGACGGCGCCGGAAGCGGCATCCACCGGGTCCAGCGCCAGCCAGAGCGTGCAGACCCGGTCCCCGTCAATGGGCCAGTAGGGCAGGTCGTGGTGCCAGCGGGTCCGCTCCTGCGTTCCCGGCTCCTTGATCAGAAACTGGTCGAACACGATGTTGACCTTGCCGGCCTCCATGATGCGGGCCGCGATCCGGGCCGCCGGCGAGTTGAACACGATGTCCCGGAAATCCCCGTTGCGGGGCCAGAGGAAGGTGTTGTTGAAGAAGCGGCCGGGGTCGCCGTCCTTCGCCAGCTCCTGCTTCATCTCGCCCGGCGTGCTCATGTCCGCCTCGGCGAGGCCGCGCACGCGCTCGACCCAGTCCGTGTCGAACAGGCCCTTGAGCAGCACGACCCCGTCTTCCCGGAAGGTGCGGATTTCCTCGTCGGTAATGTCGCGCAGGGGTTCGCGGTTCATGTCGATTCCCTCCTCCGGGCAAGGGGCCGGTAGCCGTCAGTTATAGCCCGCCTCCTCCAGGTCGAGCAGCGGGTAGCCGCTGCAGCCCATCGGGCCGGGCGCGGTCATCGCCTCGTCCTCCATCGGCTCCAGCATGGCGACGACGGCGGCGGCGACATTGCCCGCAGGAACGCTCATCCACCCATGCTCCCGGCCATCGCGGCCGCGCCCCGCTATAGCGCGGCGGGGACCCTGCGAAACGCCGGCGGTCTCCTGTCAGCCGGTTTGCCTCCGCTTGCCGATGAACCGGCCGGCGGCGAAGACCCCGGCCAGGATGAC
Source organism: Alphaproteobacteria bacterium (assembly GCA_022825195.1). Taxonomy (GTDB): domain Bacteria; phylum Pseudomonadota; class Alphaproteobacteria; order Bin95; family Bin95; genus Bin95. The sequence goes on along the minus strand of JAJDYL010000200.1, from coordinate 19,591 downwards.
GAAACCGGCGGCGTCGGTCTCGAAGCCCGGGAAAAGAAAGGCCGCGGCGGCGGCAAGCAGCGGCAGGCGCAGCGGCCACTCGATCCGGCCGACACCGTAGAGCCAGCCCTCGAACCCTGCGGCCATCAGCCAGACGGCGACGATCGCCGTGCCGGTGTCGTGCAGGATATCGAAGAAGTCGCCCTCCAGGATGAGGGTCGGCGTCAGCACGAACAGGAAGGGCAGGATGAAGTTGATGATGCCCATTCGCATGGCCATCAAGCCGGTGCGCAGCGCATTGGAGCCGGAAATCGTCGAGGCTGCGACCGCCGCCAGCGCCACGGGCGGGGTGATGTAGGACAGCATGCCCCAATAGAGGATGAACAGGTGGCTCGCGATGACATTCAGGCCGGCCTCCTGCAGCGCGGGGCCGAGCACGATGGCGAGGAAGATGTAGCAGGCGCTGACCGTCATCCCCATTCCGAGCACGAAGCTGGTGATCGCGCCCATGGCGAGCAGGAACAGCACATCGTCGCCGGCAAGCAGAACGAGTTCGCTCGAAAAGGCGGGGCCGACGCCCGTGAAGGACAGCGCGCCGACGATCATGCCGATGCCGACCAGTATGCCGACGATATTGGCGACATTGCGCGCCGCGTCGTCGAGCAGGTCCAGGAGCCGGGCCGGGCGGAAAGGAATGCGCCCCGGGGCGAACTTCGCCATCGCCGCCGAGGACAGCAGCAGCACCAGCGTGGCGTAATAGGGCGCCTGGCTCTCCACGCCGACCCAGATCAGCAGGTAGATCAGAACGGCGAGGCTGAAGAGGAAATGCCAGCCATCCGCCAGCACCGCGCCGAGTTTCGGTATTTCCGAGCGGTCCTGCCCTACCAGGCCGTTGCGCGCCGCGAAATTATCCGCCTGCAGAAGCAACGCCAGGTAGAACAGCGCAGCCGGCACGAGCGCGGCGATGACGACGGTCGCATAGGAAATGTTGAGTATCTCGGCCATGATGAAGGCGACCACACCCATGACCGGCGGCATGAGCGCGCCGCCGGTGGAAGCGCAGGCCTCCACCGAGGCCGCATAGGTCGGCGGATAGCCGGTGCGCCGCATGGTCGGGATGGTGAGCTTGCCGGTCGTCACGACATTGGAAATGACGCTGCCGGACAGCGAGCCGAAGAAGCCGCTGGAAAGCACCGCCACCTTGGCGGGTCCGCCCCGCGTCGTGCCCATGAGCGCGGTGGCGAAGGACATGAAGAACTCGCCGCCGCCGGTGATCGCCAGCGCCGAACCGAAGACGAGGAAGCCGATCAGGATGGAGGACACCGCGCGCATGGGCACGCCGATAATGCTCTCCGTGCCCATGGCGTGGACCCGCACAACCTCCTGGAACGGGCTTTCCGGCCCCCACATGAAGCCCGGCATCTGCTCGGCGAACAGCGGGTAGAGGAAGAAAAAGCCGCAGATGGCGAACAGGACCCAGCCGCCGATGCGGCGCACCGCCTCCAGCGCCAGCAGGCAGACCAGGCCGGCGATGATCGTGGCCCCGGTCGGGGCCAGTATGTCCCACCCCTCCTGGATGATGCGCTCCCCGTTCCAGGCGAGATACAGCCCCGAGGCGATCGCCGCGGCGAACAGGACCCAGTCGTAAAGCGGTATCCGGTGGAAGGCGCTTTCGTGCGCCGGATAAATCACGAAAACCAGCGAGAGGAACAGCGCGACGAGTATGTAGTAATAGGATGTGTCGATCATCAGGTGACCGACGAAAAACTGCAGATTGTAGATCTGGTTGATATGCAGAAAGATGCCGACGAACCCGAAGACCAGAATTAGGGGGCGGGCGATTCCTCCCTTGCCGCGAACCGGCAGTCCGGAGGGTTCCGTGGCTTCGGTCATATCGGTTTTCCCACCGTGTCGGAAGGCTCACAAGAAACTCCCCCGCCCGCATGGGGCGGGGGAGCGCCGTTACGAAATGCGGACCGTTTACAGGTTCTCGTCGCGGTAGCGCTGCCACCAGGCGGGCCATTCCGCGGCGACGTCCACTTTTTCGCCTTTCTCTTTCTTCTCCACACGCATGGCGTCGAAGTCGCCATTGGCCATGTCCCAGACCTCGATGACCTTCTCCAGCCGCGCGAGCCGCTTGTCGTGCCAGGCCTGGTCTTCCGCCGTCCAGTAGCCCTTTTCCTTGGCGTAGCGGATCGAGCCTTCGTGCCAGGGCGCGTCGGCCGGCGGCCGGCCGGCCTTGTCGAGGGCCCAGTTGAAAGAGCTTGCCGTGGTGTTCCTGTAGTCGTCGAAGCTCATGTCGAGGGCCTTGACGAGGTTGTAGACCTCGTCCGCGCTCTGGCGGGCATAGGTCGTGATCATCGGGTAGCGGTATCCGACCAGCCAGGTCGGATTCTCTTCCGACAGGCCCGCGCCCCGCGTTTCCTTCACCGGCTTGACGAAGCTGATAATGCTCGTCATCGCGTCCCAGCCGGCCTTGTTCTCGGGCCGGAAAGGCGGCCAGTAGATGCCGCGCGGGCTCGCTTCGATCTGGCGCATGTTGGCCGAGGTGGTGACGCTGCCGAAGGCGTCGAGCTGGTTGGCGAGCACCGCGTCCTTCATGGCCCGGTAGCTGCCGAACCAGACCTGCTCCACATCGTCCCTGGTCAGGCCGCCAAAGGCGAGATAGCCATCGTTCTTCACATTGACAGAGGGGTTTGCCTTCACGAAACCGATGCGCTTGCCCTTAAGGTCCGCGATCTCCTTGACGCCGATATCGCCGGCCGTGGCGAGCCCGACCGTGGCGACCCGGCCGACGACGATGCGTAGATCCTGCGGCCCCCATTCGCGCACGGCGAAGTCGTAAGTGCCTTCGGCGGCGAAGAACACCTCATTGGCGAGGAAGCCGTAGGACACCTTGCCGGTCGTAATCGGCAGAAGGCGCCCGATGGAAGTGCCGGCGGGCACGATGCGGATGCGGGTGCCGTAATTCTTCCTGAGCGCATTGGCGATGCCCGCGGCTTCGGCATAGCCGGAGGAGCCGAGATCGTAAGCGCTCCAGACCATGGATTTCGGAAGTTTCGGCTCGTGGCCATCGGCGGCAGCGGCGCCGGCGAAGGCGACCGCGGCTGCGCCGGCGACGAGGCCGGTCAGAATACGCGAAGTCATGCTGGGTTCATTCTCCCGGTTGCGAAACAGCGGCCGCCATTGGAGGGACGGCCGCTTTGCCGTGCCCGGTCGGGGCGCGGCGATGGTCAATTATATCCTGTCTCGGCAAGATCGAGCAGGGGGTAGGCGCTGAAGACGGAAGGCGGGCTGGCGGGTTCGGCGGGCACGACGAATTCCGGGCCGAGGTCCTGCCAGCCGGTGCAGCCCATCAGGCCGAGCGCGGTCACCACCTCGTCCTCCATCAACTCCAGCATGGCGACCACGCCGGCCTCGCCGTCGGCGGCGAGCGCAGCGGCCGTCAGCCTGCCGATGCCGACCGCATCCGCGCCGAGCGCCAGGGCCTTCACGACATCCGTGCCGCGCAGGATGCCGCCGTCCACCCAGACCTCGGCCTTGCCGGCGACCGCCGAGACGGCTTCCGGAAGCACGTCCAGCGCGCCGCGCCCGGCGTCGAGCTGGCGCCCGCCGTGATTGGAGACATAGACGACATCGACGCCGTGCTCGACGCATATGGCGGCGTCCTCGCCCGTGCCGATGCCCTTGATGACGAGCGGGATGTCGTGACGGTCCTTGAAGCGCCTGACATGGTCCCAGTTGAAGGCGCCCTGGAACTCCATGTTGCGGTTGTCGATCCGCCAGGGCTTGACGAAACGCTTGGCGATGTCGCGCTCGCGGCGGCTGTAATGGGCGGTATCGACGGTGATGCAGAACGCCGTGTAGCCGGCGGCGATGGCGCGCCGGGCAATGTCGTCCACCCACTCGTCATCGCCCCGGACATAGAGCTGGAAGACCTTGGGGTTGGGCGCCGCCGCGGCGGTCTCCTCCAGCCCCGGCCGGGAGACGGAACTCTGGATGTTCATGGTGCCGAAGGCATGCGCCGCCCGCGCCGCCGCCGCGCCGCCGTCCGGGTCGAAGCTCTGCAGCGAGCCGATGGGCGCCAGCAGCACCGGCAGGCGGAGGTCCTGTCCGAGCACGCGCCGGCGCGCCGAGACGGTCGAGACGTCGCGCAGCACGCGGTGCTTCAGCGCCAGCCGGTCCAGCGCCATGCGGTTGCGCCGGAGCGTCGCCTCGCTCTCGCTGCCGCCCGCCAGATAATCCCAGTAGTTGCGGTTCAGATTGTTGTGCGCGCGGTGGACGATCTCGTGAAGGCACAGGAACTCGCCCTCGGTCTGGCTAACCATGAATCCCGCTCTCGGAAAAGGAACGGGCGAGCATCCATCATTCGCCTGCACGGTCAAGCGCGGCGGGCGGGCTCCGGACGGCTGTTTGCCTTGCGCCGGCTCGGCTATTCTCCCCCGGCCGGACCCGGAACGAGAGGATAGCCGAGGCATGAAGATGACCGCCGCCGTGCTGATGAAATGCGGAGCGCCGCGCCCGTTCGCCCACAGCAGGCCCGTGGAGATCATGGAAGTCGAGCTGGAGCCGCCGGGGCCGGGCGAGGTGCTGGTGAAGATCGGCGGGGCCGGCCTCTGCCATTCGGACCTCTCGCTGCTGAACGGCGACCGGCCGCGGCCGGTGCCGATGGTGCTGGGCCATGAAGGCTCCGGCATCTGCGTGGAGGCGGGGCCGGGCGTCCACGACATCAGGCCGGACGACCATATCGTCTTCCAGTTCGGCTCCGCCTGCGGGCGCTGCCGGCGCTGCCTGGAGGGGCGCCCGCAGGTCTGCGAGACCGCCGCGCGCACCAAGGGGCAGGGCCAGCTCATGTCCGGCGAACGCCGCCTGAAGCTGAACGGCGAGTATATCGCCCACCACACCGGCATCTCCTGCATGGCGGAATATGCGGTCGTGGACCGGGGCACCTGCGTCGTCGTGGACAAGTCCATCGACATCGAGGAAGCCGCGATCTTCGGCTGCGCGGTGATGACGGGGGCCGGCGCGGTCATCAACACGGCGCGGGTGCGCGCCGGCGACAGCGTGGCGATCGTCGGGCTTGGCGGCGTCGGGCTGAACGGCCTGCTGGGCGCCAAGCTCGCCGGGGCCGGGCAGATCATCGCCGTCGACCTCGAGGACTCGAAGCTCGGCCTCGCGCGGCAACTGGGCGCAACCCACACGGTCAATGCCCGCGACGCCGACCATATCGAGCAGATCCGCGACATCTCGAACGGCGGCGTCGATTTCGCCGTCGAGCTCGCCGGGACGATCAAGGCGATGGAGACGGCCTGGAAGAGCACGCGCTACGGCGGGGCCGTGGTCACGGCCGGCCTCTCGCCCGCGGCGGCCGATTTCAGCTTCAACCACGGCGAACTGGTGGCCCAGGAGAAGTCGATCCTCGGCTCCTACATGGGGAGCTGCGTGCCCGTGCGGGACATTCCGCGCTTCATCGACCTCTACCGCCAGGGCCGGATGCCGGTGGACCGGCTGATCGACCGCAAGATCGGCTTCGAGGAGATCAACGCCGGTTTCGACAAGCTGCAGGACGTCGCGGCGGTGCGGCAGATCCTCGCTCCGCACAGCGCATGATCGCAGGCTGGCAGGTCGCCTGGGCTGCTTCGCAGCACGGCGACCGCGAGGCCCTCGTCTTCGAAGACCGCCGCTTCACCTTCCGCGAGGCGAACGCGCGGGCCAACCGGCTGGCCAACGCGCTCAGGGCCGCGGGCATCGCTCCCGGCGAGCGGGTGGGCGTGCTGATGCGGAACTCGGTCGAGGCGGTCGATGCGAATTTCGGCCTGCTCAAGGGCGGCTTCGCGTCCGTGCCGCTGAACGACCGCCACACGCCCGGCGAACATGCCGACACCCTGAACGACGGCGAAGTCTCGGCCGTGCTTGCCGGGCCGGAATTCGAGGGTGCGACGGCGGAAGCCGCGGCGGCGGCGCCCTCGGTAAGGCTGGTCGTCGGCGTCGGCTGGGGGGACGAGGACTATGACCGCTTCACCGCCGCCGCCGCCGGCGGGGAGCCGGATGTCGAGGTGGAGCCCGCGGCCCCGATGCGCCTCACCTACACGTCGGGCTCGACCGGCCGGCCGAAAGGCGTCGTCGGCACCTACCGGCGCTTCCAGGCCCGGCTCGACAATTTCTTCGCGTCGCTCGAATACGCGCTCGGGCGCGGCCACAGCATGCTGCATGTAGGGCCGCTCTCCCATGTCGCCGGCAACTACCTGCTGCCCGGCTTCATGCGCGGCGCGCGCGGGATCGTGCTGCCGCGCTTCGACCCGGACGCGGTTCTGGACGCGATCGAACGCTTCCGCATCGACCATGCGCTGCTGGTCCCGACGATGATCGTCCGCCTGGTGGACGCCATCGAGCCCGGCCGCCGCGACCTTTCCAGCCTCACGCGCATCAACTACGGCACCGCGCCGATTCCGGTCGAGACGCTGCGCCGGGGCATCGGCCTGCTGGGGCCGGTGTTCCGCCAGCATTACGGCATGTCGGAGGCCAACAGCCCGCTGACGCTGCTCTATCCCGACGAACACCTGCCGGACGGGAACCCGGAAGAGGCGGCCCGGCTCGCCTCCTGCGGCCGGCCGGTCGCGGGCATGGACATCCGCGTGTTCGGGCCGGACGGGCGCGCCCTGCAGCCGGGCGGGGTCGGCGAGATCGTCATCCGCTCGGAAGGGGCGGCGGAGGTGGAATACTGGCGCCGGCCGGACCTCACCGCCGAGGCCGTCCGGGACGGCTGGTTCCACACCGGCGACCTCGGGCGCTTCGACGAGGCGGGCTACCTGTTCATCGTCGGCCGCATCAAGGACATGATCATCACGGGCGGGTTCAATGTTTACGCCCGCGAGGTGGAGGATGCGCTCTACCGGCATCCGGCGGTGCTGGAAGCCGCGGTCTGCGGCGTGCAGGACCCGGAATGGGGCGAGGTGGTGGCGGCGATGATCGCGCCCCGGCCCGGCAGCGGGATCGACGAGGCGGCGGTTCGGGCGCATTGCGCGCGGGCGCTCGCCGGCTACAAGCGCCCCCGCGTGCTCCTCTTCGGCGAGGCGCTGCCCAAGACGGGAAGCGGCAAGATCGCCAAACAGGCCATCCGCCCGCTATTGCAGGCCGCGCACGGGGTTGAAGCGGCGCAAGGAGAAACCGCCGGTGTGATGGCGCGCTATTGACTGCGTCATTTTGACGCGTTCTTATGGAGCCGCCGCAAATCGAACGCACGGGAAGGCGCCTGTGCAGCCGAAGCGGAAGGAGGGACAGATGAAAACCGTATTGGTGCCGATGAACGAGGCCGGGGGGCTTGCCTCGATGCTGGCCTGCGCACGGATCGTGGCAGGGCGTTTCGATTCCCATGTGGAGGGCTTCTACCAGCGCCGGTCGCTGCCGGACATCATGGCGGCCGGAGCGGCGGACGCGGCCTCGCCGGCATTGCTCGACGACCTGGAGCGCCGCGACAATGAGGCATCCTCCAGGGCGCGTGCATCGTTCGAAGCGTCGCTGGAAGGACATCCGAACCAATGGCGGGAAGAGGTCGCGCGCCACCTCGACGTATCGGAGCGCGCGCGCGCCTTCGACCTGACCGTGGTCGGGCGCCCGACCGGCGCCGGCGACTCGCCGTCGATGAGCACGCTGGAGGCGGTCCTGTTCGAGAGCGGCCGCCCGATGCTGGTGGCGCCGCCGCAGGAGCCGGAGGGGTTCGGCCGCAGCATCGCCGTCCTGTGGAACGGCAGCACCGAGACCGCCCGCACGATCGCCATGGGCATGGCGTTCCTGAAGCAGGCGGAGCGCATTCTGGTGTTGACCGTCGAGGGCGTGTTCGTGCCGGGTCCGAGCGCGGCGGACATTGCCGAAGGCTTGTCCCGTCACGGCCTGCCGGTCGAGGCGGCGGTGCGGGAGCGCGGGCGGCGCAGCGCCGGCGAGGCGATGCTCGAGGAAGCCGCCGCGTTCGGTGCCGACCTCGTGTTCAAGGGCGGCTACACCAGCAGCCGCCTGCGCCAGATGATCCTGGGCGGGCCCACGAGCCACATCCTCGCGGAAAGCACCCTCCCGGTCTTCATGGCGCACTGACCGGGGGCCGCCGGGGCGGCGTTCTTTCCGTCACGCGCGGCGGTCCATCTCCTCGCGCACTTCGTCGCGGACCGACTTCGTCCCGGCGATGTTGCGCAGCGTTTCGAGGTCTCCCCGGACCAGCGCGCTTGCGCTGCGCGCGAATTGGGCTGCCAGGACGACCAGGAAGAGGATGAAGCCCGCCAGCCAGAGCGCCTGCGGTATCCACAGGGGCGTGGCCAGCGGCGTGTTCGCGGTCGCGCCCATTTCCAGGGAAAAGGACAACGCCTGGCCGGCATATATCGCGAGCGTGACCGCGAAGGCGCCGAGGGACGCCAGAGCCACCATGTCGAGGGCTGCCCGCACCCGCGGCGGGAAGACCACATAAACGACGTCGATGCGGATATGGTCCCTGGACAGCAGCGCGAAGGCGAACGCCCAGCTGGAGGCGATGGCGTAGGCGTATCCCGACAGCTCGTCGGCCCCTCCGAACGACATGTTCAGCAGTTTCCGGAGGACGACCTCGGCGGATACGAGCCCGACCGTGCCCAGCATCATTGCGCCGGCTACCCACACCGCCGCCCGCGACACGCGCTCGAGGACGCGCATGACTGCGCCGCCGGCGGCTTCGGTCATTCGGATGTCCCGTTCGGGGCGGGGCGGCGCATTCGGCAACCCGCGCCGGCCGGCAGGCCGGGAGGCGGATCGCCGGGATGCGCGCGCCTTCCCGTCACTCCGCGGAAGCCGTGTAGCCGAGAACCTTTCCGACCGTCTCGTTCCAGCGCGCCACGCAGGCGGCGCCGCACTGCTCGGCCCACCGGGCGATGACGGTGGATTCGACGATCTCCTTCTGCCTCGCCTTGTCGGCGTCGGTAAGCTCGACCAGCACGAGGTCGGCCCTGGTTCCCTTCTCGCAGGAGTCATCCCCGGTATTGCAGGCGATTCCCTGTGCCGTCCGGTAGTCGCCATTGTTCCAGAGCGTGTCCTCCAGCTTCTTCAACTCGGCCTCGATGACCGAGCGGACCTCCGGGTCCATCGCCTCCCAGGACCTTGTGCTCGCGCCGTACATGAACACGGCCCAGCCGAGCGGCAGGGGGAAGAAGTGGGTCGAAACCTCGAACCACTTGGCGGCGTTGCCCGAAAGGGCGCCGGTGACGGCGCAGTCGATCACGCCGCGCTGGAGCGCGGTGACCACCTCTCCGAACGACATGGTGACCGGGGTGGCGCCCGCCGCTTCGAGGAAATCCGCCATCGAACGGGTGAACACGCGCACCTTCTTGCCCTGAAGGTCGGCGAGGCTGCCGATCTCGGTGTTGCAATAGACCGCCTGCGCTTCCGCCGGATAGAAGATGATGGGCGTGACCTGGTATTTCGTGGTGTAGAGTTCCTCCAGAACCGGCCTCCACGCTTCGGTGGCCGCGCGGGCCTCGGCCGCCGTGTTGGCGATTCCGGCAAGATCGGGCGCGCCGTTCTCGGGATGGTCGCCGGCGACATAGCCGAGCACCGATGTCCCGAAGTCGATCAGTCCAAGCCGCATCATGCGGAAGACTTCGGGTCCCTTGAGGCCCATTTCGTTGAGGTTCGTCAGGCGTACCGTTACGGCGCCCCCGGTCTTCTCGGGAATGGTCTCGGTCCAGAACGGAACTTCGAACTCGGTGAAGATTCCGCCGGTCGCCCACCCGCCCTGCACATTGAGTCTGGTCTGCGCGGCGCCGGGTCCGCTCCACGCCAGCCCCGCCAGAAGAATTGCGGTCAACGCCACGTTTCTCACGGTCATGATTCCATCTCCAAGCTGGTCATCCGGGTGCCGAAAGGCTGCGGCCGCAACATCCCCGGTGTCGGGCGGCTCCTCGGCGCGCCTCCGAACGAATTTCAAAGGCGGTGCAGTATCTTGTCCGGGGTGCGGCATGTCAACGCGCCCGCCGGGAGGCGCACCGCCGGTCAGAAGGATGCGAGGGCGGAATTCCTTACATCCGTAATCAGCATGTATCCGGGTTCGTGAGTGATGCAGAAGGGCGGACGCGCCTGTTCGATCGCCACCTGAGGGGTGACTCCGCAGGGCCAGAAGACGGGAACCTCGCCGTCGTACAAGACAGGAGCCGACCCCCATTCCGGCCGGCCGAAATCGACAATCCCGATTCTTCCGGGATCGCCGAAATGCATGGGCGCGCCATGGACCTTCGGAAACCGCGAACAGATCTGGATGGCGCGGATCGCCTGCGCCGGCCGGAACGGCCGCATCGTCACGACCAGCGGCCCCCGGAAGGGGCCTGCCGGCTGCGTTGCGACATTCGTTATGTAGCAGGGAACCGGCTGGTCCGACCCGAGCTCCAGATGCCGGATGGGCAGCCCCGCCTCCAGCAACGCCTCCTCGAACGAGAAGGAACAGCCGAGCGCGAACGTTACGAGGTCGTCCCGCCACCATCCGTCGAGCCGGTCCGCCTTCGCGGCTTCGACGCCGTTTTCGAAGACGCGGTAACGCGGCACGTCGGTCCGGATATCGATGTCGTCGCCCAACGCCGGCAAATGCGGACTTCCGGGTTCCGATACGCACAGCAGCGGGCAGGCTTCGGGATTGGCATGGCAATAGCGCAGGAAGTCCGCCGCCCAGTCCGCCGGCAGGATCACCAGGTTGGCCTGCACGAATCCCGGCGCCTGGCCGAAGGTGACGCCGCCGAACGCGCCGGTCCGGATGGCCGTGCGCATACGGGCGCCGTCGGTGCCGGCCGGACGGGCGGCGTGTGTGTCGGTCATCGCCGGAAACCTCCTCCCGGGCGGGCCGGCCGGGGCCCGGTCGCGGCCGGTGCAAGTTGACCCCGGTTCTCGACGGTACCTACAGTGTTCGGGACACCGGCTGTCCGGCATGCGCCGCCGAGGCTGTCTGCCCGTGACAAGCGTGCGTTGAGGCCGACATTGGCATGATCGCCGTAACCTTTTCAATCCTGCTGGTTTTCATTGCCCTGAGCCTGCCGGTCGCGGCGGTGCTCTTCGTCCTGGGCGTCAGCCTGGACCAGCTCTATTCGCCGGTGCCGCTGATGCGGGCGATGGGCATGATTACCTGGACTGCGGGCACCGAATACACGCTGGTGGCGATCCCGCTCTTCATCATGCTCGGCGAGATCATTCTGCGCTCCGGCATTGCCGCGCGCATGTACAGCGCGTTGACGCACTGGATTTCCTGGCTGCCGGGCGGCCTGATGCACTCCAATATCGCCGCATGCTGCCTGTTCGCGGCAACCTCCGGGTCCAGCGTCGCGACCGCGGCGACGATCGGCACCGTGGCGCTGCCGGAGGCGGCCCGGCACCGCTACAATATCAGGCTCTTCCTCGGCACCCTGGCGGCCGGCGGCACGCTCGGCATCCTGATCCCGCCTTCCATCAACATGATCATCTTCGGTGTCCTGACCGACACCTCGATTCCGCAGCTCTATCTCGCCGGCATCGTGCCCGGGCTGATCGTCACCGCGCTGTTCATGGGAACCGTGATTATCGCCTGCACGCTGCGTCCAGCATGGGGCGGCGACATGGCGGCGGTCGAGCATCCCGGCCATCGGCGCCTGCTGATCGACGTGCTGCCGCCGCTGGTCATCTTCGTCATCGTCATCGGGTCGATCTATTCGGGCTGGGCCACGCCCACGGAATCGGCGGCGCTGGGCGTGCTCGCCGCACTCGTCTTTGCGGCCCTCTACGGACAACTGAACCTGCGCATGCTGCGTGTGGCGCTAGAGGGAACCATGCGCATCACCGCCATGGTCACGCTCATCATTCTGGCGGCGTTCTTCCTGAATTTCGTCATTTCCTCCATCGGGCTGACGCAGCAGATCAACGCGACGATACGGGACCTCAACCTCAGTCCGCTGAACACGATCCTGATTATCGTGCTGTTCTACATCGTGCTCGGCTGCTTCATGGAAACCCTGTCCATGATGATCACCACGGTGACGATCACCACGCCGATCGTCGTGGCGCAGGGATACGACCCCGTCTGGTTCGGCGTCATCATGATGCTGCTGGTGGAGATGTCGCAGATCACCCCGCCCATCGGCATCAACCTCTATGTCATTCAGGGCATCCGCAACGAGGGGTCGATCCTCGACGTGGTGTTCGGCGTCATTCCGTTCTTCTTTGCCTTGCTGGCGATGATCGGGCTGCTGATCCTCTCTCCGCAGATCGCGCTCTGGATCCCCGCGAGCGGGCTCTGACTCCGGCCCTGCCGGGCGCGCCGCGCATGCCCGGATTCCCTTTTCTCGACGGGCGGGACGAAATTGCGGAAAACTGTCAGCGCGCGGGCGGCACATCGGGAGAGGACAGTTGGCCAGACTGATTTCGGAAGAAAGCAAGGGCGTCTTCGTCATCATGGCGACCCCGTTCACCGACGAGGGCGCCCTGGACCTTCAGAGCGCGGACCGGTTGACCGAGTTCTATCTCGAAGAGGGCGTTCACGGATTCACGCTCCTCGGCGTCATGGGTGAAGCGCCGAAGCTCTCGCTCGAGGAACAGGCTGCGTTCACGGACCATGTCCTGAAGCGGATCGACGGGCGGGTTCCGGTGATCGTCGGGGTGAGCAATCCCGGGATCGACAACCTTGCGGCGCTGTCGCGGAGCGCGATGGACCGGGGCGCCGGCGGGGTGATGGTCGCCGGCATGCCGGGGCTCAAGACCGACGAACAGGTCGAGGCCTATTTCGAGGCCGTCGGCGACCGCCTGGGCGCAGACATCCCGATCTGCCTGCAGGACTACCCGCCGACGACGACGGTCCATATGTCGGTTGCGGTCGTGAACCGGCTGATCGCGAAACTCCCGCAGCTCAGGATGTTCAAGCACGAGGACTGCCCCGGCCATCGCAAGCTGAGCCGTCTCAGGGAGGCCCCGGAAACCGGCGGGGTGAGGCGGGTAAGCATCCTGACCGGCAATAACGGCCTCTATGTGCCGCAGGAACTTGCGCGGGGCGCCGACGGCATCATGACGGGCTTCGCCTTTCCCGGAATGCTGGTCGAGGTGCACCGCCTGTTCGAGAACGGCAGGGCCGGGGAAGCCGAAGACCTGTTCGACCTCTACCTTCCGGTCCTGCGGCACGAGCAGCAGATCGGGTTCGGGCTTGCGCTGAGAAAGGAAGTATTGCGGCGCCGGGGCGCCATCGCGTCGGCCAAGGCGCGCGATCCGGGTCCGCGGATGGATGCGAGCGATCACGCGGAAATGGACGGCCTGCTCGACCGCCTGAGGAACAAGCTGGCCGCTGCGGGCCACCCGCTCCCCGCCGGCCTCTAGCCGCCCGGCCCCGCGGGCGGTGGCAACCGATGACACGGGCGGGAGTGCGCCATGACGATAGAAGGCTATGCCGACCTGGACGCCACCGATCTCGCCGGTTTCGTCGCCCGGGGAGACCTCTCCGCCCTGGAAGTGCTCGAAGAGGCGGTCGAGCGGGCCGAGCGCGTCAATCCCCAACTCAACGCGCTCGTCTATCCATGGTACGACCATGCAAGAGAACGCATCCGCGAGGGACTTCCCAAGGGTCCGCTGCACGGCGTTCCGTTCCTCCTGAAGGACCTCTACGAGGACTATGGGGGGCAGCCGCAAAGCAATGGATGCCGCGCGCTTGCCGGCACTGTCGCGGACCGCGACTGCGAGATGGTCGTCCGGTACAAGGCGGCCGGCCTCAGCATTTTCGGCAGGACGACTTCGCCGGAATTCGGCCTTTCGACGACGACCGAGTCCGCGCTGCACGGCGTCACCCGCAATCCCTGGAATCCGGCCGTCACATCGGGAGGTTCATCGGGCGGCGCGTCCAGCATGGTGGCGGCCGGGGTTCTTCCGATTGCCAATGCGTCCGACGGCGGCGGCTCGATCCGCGTTCCTGCGTCCTGCACCGGCCTGTTCGGGCTGAAACCGACGCGCGGGCGGAACCCCATGGGGCCCGAGGTCGGCGAGGGATGGTCGGGCCTCGCGACCGTACACGCCATATCGAGAAGCGTGCGGGACAGCGCCTTGCTGCTCGATTGCACCGCGGGCCCCGATCTCGGCGCGCCGTACTGGGCCGAGCCGCCCGGACGGCCCTTCGTGGAAGAGGTGGGCCGGGCCGTCGCCGGCATGAAGGTCGCCGTCGTCCGCGATGCCTGGTTCGGCGTCGAGACCCATCCGGACTGCCTGGACGCCGTCGATGCCGCCGCGGCGCTCTGCGGCCGCCTCGGCCTTGAGGTCGAGGAGGCGAGCCTGCCGGTTCCCCGGTCCCTGCTCGATGCCGACATGCAGATCATCTACAGCAATGCGCGCCAGACGGTGGAACTGGTCGAGGAGAGCCTGGGCCGGCCCGCGACGGAAGCCGATGTGGAGAAGAACAATCTCAGGATGGCCCGCGAAGACTGCAGCAGCGGCGCCGACTATGTGCGCGCCCTCAACGGCATTCATGCCCTCGGCCGGCTTGTGGCGCGCTTCTTCCTCGACTTCGATCTGCTGCTGACGCCGACCATGCCCGTTCCCCCGATGCCGCTCGGCCTGCTGTCCCCGTCGCGGGAGGACACCGCGGCGCAATGGCGCGATGTCGTCCGAACGATCGCCTTCACTTCGGTGTTCAACGCATCGGGCAATCCGGCCGCTTCCGTTCCGCTGCACTGGAGCGGCGACGGTCTTCCGATCGGCGTCCAGTTCGTGGCCCCTTACGGCGACGAGGCGGCGCTGTTCCGGATCGCGTCGGCGCTGGAACAGGCGGCGCCCTGGGCCCATCGCCGGCCTCCGGTTCACGCAGGCTGAACAAGGCGTGACGGGACAGGGACGACGGGATTGCGCTCCAGCACCGAAAAATATGCAACCTGTTGATATGGAAAGATTATTTTTTGTTGACAGCTTGCGACGGAAGGTCGCAGACTTGTCCTGCAAAGACGGGAATGCAATGGGCGTTGCCGGCCAGGATCGAGGAGGATGAACGCCATGAAACCACCGGTCCGGGGCCGCCCCTCATAGGGGCCATCCGACAAGAGAAACAGATTGGCCCGACCGCCATGCGGCGGGCGACAGGTCTCAAGAGAGACCCATCGAAACACCATCGATAAAGCCCCGCCGTGCAACCCGAGTTCCGGCGGGGCCGTTTCATGTTCATCCGGAGAATCGAACATGTTCGTTGCGCAGATCCTCGCCGACAAGGGCCATGAAGTCCTGACGGCCGATCCCGGCGAGTCGGTCGGGAGCATCGCCGCCACGCTGTCCGAACGGCGCATCGGCGCCATGCCGGTCTCTTCCGCCGGAGGCGCGCTGATCGGCATCGTCTCCGAGCGGGACGTCGTCGCCGCGCTGGCCGAACACGGGCGCGAGGCGCTGGACCGCCCGGTCCAGGAGATCATGACGCGGCGGGTCATCACCTGCACGCGCTCCGACCATATAGACGACCTGATGGCGCGCATGACCGAAGGGCGCATGCGCCATCTGCCCGTGCTGGAGGGCGATGAGCTGGTCGGCATCGTTTCCATCGGCGACGTGGTGAAGGCGCGCATAGGCGAAATCGAAGCCGAGGCGCAGGCGCTCAAGGACTATATTGCCACCGGATAGTCGCGGCGCCGCAGCGGCCGGGCCGGCCGCCTTTATCCGACAAACGGGGGGACGCACATGGCGCAACGGATGTTCGGCGCACGGAAACTGCCGGGCGACGGGCCGCGCAACGGCTGGTTCGAGACGCTGCCCGAACCGCCGCCCGCGCGCCGGGTCGAGGGCCGGATCAGGGTCGATTTCGCGGTCGTGGGCGCGGGCATATGCGGCTGCTCGACCGCCCGGCGCCTCGCCGAACTGCGGCCCGACGACAGTGTGGCGCTCATCGAGGCCGGGCGGGTCGGCTACGGCACATCCGGGCGCAATGCGGGCTTCATGCTGGACAATCACAGCCATGGCGGCATGAAGCACATGGAGGCCGCGCGGAAGAACGTCCGCCTGTCCTCCGCCGGCACCGACTGGCTCCGCCGGCTCGTGCGGGAGCACCAGATCCAGTGCCAGTGGAGCGACTGGGGGCGCATCTATGTCGCCGCGGGCGAGGGTGCGGAGGCGGAACTCAGGAACGTCTCGGACGGCTTCGACTCGCTGGGCGCGCCATGGCGGGAACTCGACCGGGACGGGGTCGAGGCCGTTACCGGCTCCCGTTACTACCGGCGCGGCGTGCGGGTGGATGGCTCCGCCCTGGTCCAGCCGTCCGCCATGATGCGCGGCCTTGCCGCGACCCTGCCGGCGAATGTCGCGCTCTACGAGGAAAGCCCCGTTCTGGAGATGGGCGCGGGCGGCGGCTTCCGGCTCACCTGCCCGGACGGCACGGTCGAGGCGCGCCAGGTCGTGCTCTGCACCCATGTCTTCACCGAGGAGATGGGCTTTCTGAAGCACCGGGCGGTGCCGCTTGCCAGCTTCGCCAGCCTGACCGAACCGCTCTCGGACGCGCAGGCGGCGATGCTCGGCGGAGAAGGGGAATTCGGCCTGCTGCCCGCCCATTCGAACGGCAGCACGGTCCGCCTGACGCAGGACCGCCGCATCCTCATGCGCAACACGCTCTTCTATGCGCGCGAGAAGCGGTTTCCGGCGGCGCTGATGGAGCGCGTGGCCGACATCCACCGCCGCAGCATCGCGGCGCGCTGGCCGGACCTCGGCGATACAGGCTTCGCCGGCACCTGGGGCGGCATACTGGGTTTCACGCGCAATGAGGGCGCGATCTTCGGCCCCGTCCGCGACGGGCTCTGGGCGCTCATGTCCTGCGATGTCGCGCCGATGACCAAGGGCGCCATCGGCGGCAAGCTGCTCGCCGAGCATATCTGCGGGGAGGACAGCGAGCTGCTGCAGGTCGTGCTGTCGCTGCCGCGCGCCGCGCTCCTGCCGCCCGACCCGATCCTGCGCTTCGTCGTCAACCGCAGGGTAGGCCGCCTCGCCGCCACGGGCGCCGCCGAGCGGTAGGGCCCGTTCCGGCCTTCAGCTTTCCCGGCCGCGCGCCAGGGCGGCGACAAGGGCGAGGGCGGCCTTCATCTCCCGGTGCAGGTCGCGGGCTTCGTCCACCGGGTCCTCGGCGATCCCGGGCAGGATGGGGCGGCGGGTGCGCAGCTTGACCAGCGCGGCGGTGCCGTCCAGGCAAAGTTCGACGGAGTCGGCATCCGCCGCTTCGCCGAGCGCGGCCACCGCTTCCGCCAGCGCGGGCGTCGCGAGCCGGCCGGCAGCCTCCGGATCGACGCTCCAGACTTCCAGCGCGCCCGACTCCCGCCGGCGGAGCCCGGTCGTTTTCGCGCTGAGATCGGCGAGCCAGTCCATCGCCATGTCGCGGCGGGTGAGCGCGAAGGCCATGCCGGACACGGGCGGCAGGCCCTCCACGGCGAGCACGGCGCCGCGAAACACTTCCTTCACCTTGCCCGTGGTCACGAGCGATTCGAGCTTCGCGGGCCCGCCCCTGGTGAGCGCGGCGCGGGCATAGCCGAAGGCAAGGCCCTCCTGTTCGCCGCGCACCAGGTCGCCGCCGGTATAGTCCGACCAGCGGGCGAACATGCGCGACCGCCTCAGCACCTCCTCGGCGATTCGCCC
Source organism: Alphaproteobacteria bacterium (assembly GCA_022825195.1). GTDB lineage: Bacteria > Pseudomonadota > Alphaproteobacteria > Bin95 > Bin95 > Bin95. Next base: position 2,014 of record JAJDYL010000200.1, on the reverse strand, counting down.
GCCCGGCAGATAGTCGAAATCCCCGAGCGCTCCGAGCACCAGCGGCGCGAGCGCGCTCTTCTCGCTCATCGACTGGCGTCGGGACGGCGCGAGCGCCCAGACCATTATCGCCGCGAAACAGGCCGCGCCCACGACGACGAGAAGCTGAAAGCGGCTTTCCCCCATCCGCCAGCCGCCGGCCCAGGCAAGCACCAGCGCGAGCCCGAAGGAAAGGCCGACGGCAAGCGTTGCGAAGCCCCGCTGCCGCAGCGTCCGCTCCGTCGCCGCCCGCTGCTCCCGGACCAGCGCCGCCGTGCGGCGAAGTTCGCGGGCCGAAAGCGCCGTCATTGCGCCGGGAACTGCCGATTGCCGGTCATGCCGCCACAATAGCGGCTAACCCGCCGCGCCTCGACTCCCCTGCGAAGGGGCAGGCCGGTTTCGGGCGGCGGGTCCAAATTCCCCGGCCCCCGCCCTATACTGCTTCCCATGTCCAGCGGAGCGGCCTTGCGCAGCTATGCCCGGCACGGCTCGACCAGCCACGGCCGCCTGCCGCCGGAGCGCCTTGCGGCCATTCTCCGGGGCGCTGCGCCGGAAGGCCCGGAAGTCGCGCGGCTGAGGCAGGCGCTGCTGGAAACGCCCGCGACCGGGCTCGCGTCGCTCGCCGCCGATATCGGCCTGTCCGTCGCGGCGGTCGAAGAACGGCTGGTCGAACTCTTCGGCCTCGACATCGCTGCGCTCGACCGGATGCAGCGGGGTGTCTGAAGACGCCGCGCCCTGGGCCGGCTGGCTGGCGGATGCCGTCGGCATTCTCGACCGCGCCGGCCTCGCTCGCGGCGACTGGCGCTGGGGAGGCGGCACCGTTCTGGCCCTGCGCCACGGACACCGCATCAGCCATGGCATCGGCATCTTCCTCGAGGATATTCAATTTCTGGGACGGCTCAGCCCCAGGCTGAACGACCTGCCGGTTCCCTACCGGGAAACGGCCAACGTCGTTCGCCTCGAATACGGCACACACGAAGTCGATTTCATCGTTTCCATGCAGGTATTGCCATACGCCGCCGAAGACGAGCGCCTCACTGTGCCCGGTGTGGCGGGTTCTGTGCGGACCATGCCGGACGACGAGATTGTCGCGCGGAAATTCCACCGCCGCGCAGCCGGGCTTGCCGCCCGCGACATTTACGATTTTGCAGTCGTCTCGCGCGCCGCGCCGGAACGGTTCGGGACGCCGGATTTCCTGCGCATCCTGCGCATTCGCGACGCGATGCTCCGCCATGCGCTGGGCCGCAAGAGCCTGCCGGACGAATACGCCGCCATCGACACCGGCGGCTATCCGACGGCGCCGTCTTTCGAGGAGGCCGCCGGGACGTTGCACGCATACCTGGACCGGGCGCGGAGCCGGTAAGGAGCCGGAATACCGGTTTTTCGGGTACGTCCGTTCTCCGGGGGTCGCCCTCTATGCCGGAAACGGGCGCATCGGTGTCGGAAACGGGCGTATTGCGCGCGCCCGTCCTGTCAGGCTCCCCGCTCGGCAAACAGGGGAGGACGGCCATGACCGGACCGCTTACGGAACGCCTGGCCGCCGGAGAGGCGGTCATTCACGGCAGCGGCTATCTCTTCGAGATGGAGCGGCGCGGCTACCTCCAGGCGGGCGGCTATGTGCCAGAGGTCGTGATCGACCATCCGGAAGTGGTCGAACAGCTCCATGAGGAGCTGGTGCGCTGCGGCTCGGACGTGGTGCTCGCCTTCACCTATTACGGCCACCGCGAGCGGCTGCGGCTGATCGGCAGGGAACACCTGCTGGAGCAGCTCAACCGCGACGCCATCGCCATCGCCCGCAGGGTCGTGGACCGCCATCCCGGCACGCTTCTCGCCGGCGGCACCTGCAACACCAACATGTACTACCAGCGGTTGAGGTTTGAGACTCATTGAGGGGATTCCCAAGGAGATCGACTTCTGACTCAATGCCGATCCAGCGATTGGAGTATCGGTATGAGGGCAGGGATCCCATTGAGGGAGGATTTCGATGCGGCGCAGT